>CAZMOD010000004.1:0-59309 GCA_964567885.1 uncultured Christensenella sp. | reverse complement strand
GTTTTTAGGTTTTCGTTTTACGGCGTTTTTTTCATTTTACGGGTTTATATCTGTTAAAAAATTTTACGGTAATTTAAACGCCGAAGGTTTTTAGGTTTTCGTTTTACGGCGTTTTTTTCATTTTACGGGTTTATATCTGTTGCCCGCCGTTTTTACTATCAGACCTTGAATTTCGAGCGAAGATAACGTTGGGGCTATCTCGAAAAATTTTACGCCGTTTTCCATACAGTAAGCGGTCATATCTTCCTTGCCTCCGGCTATAGCGTCGTAAAGTTTTTTTTCGTCTTCCGAAAGGTCTAATATTTCCTCTTCGGTTTCGTCGTAAGTTAGGTTGAGTTCTTCCAAAATATCTTGGTAACGGTCGCATAAAGCGGCTCCGTTTTTGATAAGTTCGTTGCAAAGTTCGCCCGATTTTATTCCTACGGAATACGGAAAAGCAAAAACTTGTCTGCCGTAGTCTAACGCAAAATCGGCGGTGTGCCTTGCCCCGCTCTTTTTATCTCCGCTTGCGATTATTACGCAATCGCTAAGCCCCGCTATAATGCGGTTTCTTACGGGGAACATCCAATAAGTGGGAGCGACCTCCGGCGGTTGCTCGGATATAACCAAGCCGTTTTTAGAAACCTTTTCTATAATCGACCTGTTGCAATCGGGATATACGTGGTCTATTCCTCCCGCTAAAACGGAAATAACCCGTCCGCTTTCCAATCCCGCGTGGATAGCCGCTTTGTCTGCGCCCGTAGCGCTTCCCGTGACCACCGCGGCGCCTGCCTTTACGGTAACACCGACGACGTTTTTCAAAAGTTCTTCGGCGTAAGGAAGCGTCTTTCTCGATCCTACCGCGCCTAAAATTTTATCGTGGCAAAGCAAAGACAAATCGCCTTTACAATACAAGACGACGGGCGGCGTCGGTATTTGACGAAGCCTTTCGGGGTATTCTTTCGAATATAACGTAACGGCGGTAACGCCTCTTTTTTCCAATCTTTCGACTATCGACTTTGCGTAGTCTTCCGTCAAAGACAATAATACGGTTTTTGCTTTGGCTTCGTTTAACCGCTCTTTTAAAACTTTTTCAACCGCGGTTTTGTCGGTGAAAAGCGCTTCGGGATTTTTAAACGATTTAAGTACAGCCGTTTCGTGCTTGTACTCTAAACCCTCGACGGAGTCGAGTAAAATAGCGGCAAGCTCGTTTTTGTCGTAAGTCTTCATAATTATTCTTTCATATCGAAGCTTCTGTAACTTATGGCTTCCAAAAGGTGTTTCCTCTTAATATCCTCGGAATAATCGAGGTCGGCGATGGTTCTTGCAACCTTTAAGATGCGGCTTCTTCCGCGCGCCGATAATTTTAAACTTTCGAAAGATTTTTTGAAAAGTTTTTCGTCCTCTAAGGAAAGTTTGCAGTATTTGGAAAGTTCCCTCTCGCTCATTTCGGCGTTGGTGCGTATTCCGTCTTCTATGAAGCGTTCGCGTTGAATCTTCCTCGCGACGTTTACGCGGGCGCGGACGTCTTTCGACGGCTCTTCGAGGTCGGTAGACACTAAATCGTCGTATTTTACGTTGTCGACTTGAATTTGAAGGTCTATTCTGTCGAGCAGCGGACCGGAAATCCTCGCACGGTATTTTCGTATTTGCGCGTCGGAACATTTACACTCGGCGTTTTCCGAACCGTAATTGCCGCAAGGGCAAGGGTTCATACTTGCGCAAAGCATAAATTTGGCGGGGAATTTATTACTGCCTTTCGCACGCGAAACGGTTATCACGCCGTCTTCTATGGGTTGACGCAAACATTCCAAAACCGTCCTCGGGTATTCGGGCATTTCGTCGAGGAACAAAACGCCGTTGTTGGCTAAACTTACCAGTCCGGGTAAAACGTTGGCACCGCCGCCGACTAACGCTATGCGCGTAGCGGTGTGGTGAGGCGACATAAACGGTCTTATCTTTATTATGCCTTCCGAGTGCGAAAGATTACCAGCAACCGAGTGAACGGCGGTGGTTTCCAAAGCCTCGTCGAAAGTCATATCCGGCATTATAGAGGGTATGCACTTTGCGAGCATGGTTTTACCCGCGCCGGGCGCGCCTACCATCAAAATGTTGTGTCCGCCGCTAACGGCTATTTCCAAAGCGCGCTTTGCGACGAATTGACCTTTTACGTACTTTAAGTCGTTTCTAAAATCCGTTTCTTCGGGTGGATTGAACTCTTTCGTTTGGGTAACGGCTATTTCCTCGCCTTTAAAGTATCTTACCGCTTCGTTTAAATCGGAAACGGCGATTATCTTTATACCGGCGACGTAGCACGCTTCTTCTTCGTTTGCCTTAGGGATAACCAAAGTAGTGTACCCCGCCTTTTTGGCGGATAGGCATATAGGAAGAACGCCCGTAACAGGTCTTATCGCGCCGTCTAACGAAAGTTCGCCTAAAACGACCGTTTTATCGATCGGTCTATCCATACCAGGCTCGGTAGCGCGTAGCAAAGATATTGCTATCGCTAAGTCCAATTTAGAACCTTCCTTTTTTACGTCTGCGGGGGCGAGGTTTACGGTGATTACAGCAACGGGAAAGTTTTTGCCCGAATTTTTTATAGCCGCACGTACCCTTTCTTTGGATTCTTTAACCGCGGTGTCGGGAAGCCCTACTATATCGAACTTGGGAAGCCCGCGTGAAATGTCGACTTCTACGTCGACGGGTAAACCGTCTAAACCTTGCAAAGTGTAACTCGTGATTTTAGATAACATATTTTCCTCGTCATTGGTAAAAATATTTCAAAAGCATCGTCCTTTCAAAAAACCGCGATCAAAAAGCCGTGATTTTTCGGTTGGGAAAAATTCTTTCTATTTTATAATGCAACAAATTTTAAAACTTGTCAACGATTTTTAAAGGCTTACGCAAATTATATATATAATTGTTTTCGCGTTTTTTGCATTTTGCCCGAAAAAACGACCTTTCTTATAACCGATTTTTTCTCTTTTTCGACCGATTTTAACTTAAAAACAAGGCTGAAAGTAAGTTTTCGGGTTTAAAAAAATATTTTTAAATTTTTCGTCTATGATTGCGTGGTTTTCGTATATAATTTTTTGCAAGAAGCAAAATAGTAAGGTAATGTTGATTATTTTTATTCGCGCAATAATTATCTTCGTTACCTTAATAGTCGTTATGCGGCTTATGGGGAAACGGCAAATCGGCGAAATGCAGCCTTTCGAATTTATAATTACGCTTTTAATCGCGGAACTCGCGTGCGTGCCGATGACCGACGTGTCTATTCCGCTTTTATACGGGGTAGTTTCCATCGTCGCGGTGTTTATCCTTCATCAAGCGTTAACTATTTTGGAACAATTAAGTCAGGAATTTAAGGGCGTCGTCGACGGTAAACCCGCGGTAGTCGTAAACGAGCGCGGCGTCGATATAAAAGAACTTAAAAAAAACAATATGGACGTTAGCGACCTTATAGAATCGCTTAGGGGTACGGGGAATTTTTCTTTAGACGCCGTAAAATACGCTATTTACGAATCCAACGGTAAACTTTCGGTTTTGGAAAAAGACGGCAATAAAGAAGAACAAGGACTGCCTCTTTTACTCGTGTCAGAGGGGAAAATCGACAAAAAAAATTACGAACTCATTAAAATGGATGAAAATATTATGCGGAATTTTATGCAAAATAACGGTATAAAAAGACTTCACGAAATTGAAATTATGACGGTTAGCGGCGACGGAAAAGTTTACCTTCAACGAAAAAATCGTAAGTACGAAATTACTAAAATACAACTTTCAAAGGAGGTAAAATGGTAAAATCGGTTATATCGGTAATAGTCGCGACCGCACTAATAGCGTTTGGCGCCGTTTACGAAAATTTAGCGCTTAAAAACACGTTTGCTCAAATGCTCCTATGCACTGACGAACTTACTTTAAAGTTGGCGGACGAAACTTGTACCGTGGACGATATTTTGTCCTTACAAACGCTTTGGATAAGAAAAAAAGAAGGTTTACACGTTTATATTCCGCACGCCGAAATTAAGGAGTTGGATCTATGGATAGCCGAGTGCGTAAGTTACGTCAAATTTAAAAAATACGACGAGGCTATATCTAAACTTACGGTAGTAAAAGAATTGTGCGAACAAATACCGAAAACCTTTTCTATAAGGTTTGAAAACCTGTTTTAATTATAAAAAACGCCGATAACGGGCTTATAGGCAAACTTTTTTATATTTTTTAAAGCCGTCGCAAACTTTCGCGACGGCTTTGACGATTATATTAAGTTTGATTTTTTAGCGTTTTTTAGACGTTTAAAATCTTCTTTAAAAACTGCCCCGTATAACTCTTTTTAACCTTAGCGACTTCTTCGGGAGTACCGCTTGCGATAACGGTACCTCCGCCGTCGCCGCCTTCGGGACCTAAATCGACGATATAATCGGCTATTTTTATTACGTCTAAATTGTGTTCTATAACGACGATAGTGTTTCCGTTATCTCTTAATTTATACAAAATGTCGATAAGTTTAGATACGTCGTAACTATGAAGTCCGGTGGTCGGCTCGTCCAAAATATACAAGGTTTTGCCGGTTGCGCGTTTGCTAAGTTCGGTCGCAAGTTTCACTCTTTGAGCCTCTCCGCCCGATAACGTGGTTGCGGGTTGACCGAGTTTTATATACCCGAGCCCTACCTCTTGCAAGCATTTGACTTTTGAATAAATGCGTTGAATATTTTCAAAATAATCGACGGCTTCGTCGACGGTCATATCCAAAACGTCGGATATACTTTTTCCTTTATATTTGACTTGAAGCGTTTCCCTATTGTAGCGTTTTCCTTTACAAACCTCGCACGGGACGAAAACGTCGGGCAAAAAGTTCATCGGTATTTTTATAATTCCGTCGCCTTGACAGTGTTCGCATCTTCCGCCCGACACGTTAAAGGAAAACCTACCCGCCTTGTATCCCCTTTCTTTTGCGTCTAAGGTGGATGCGAAAAGTTCGCGTATATAACTGAAAACGCCCGTGTAGGTTGCGGGGTTGGAACGCGGCGTTCTGCCTATCGGCGATTGGTCTATATTGATGACTTTATCGAAATTCTCGATGCCTAAAACTTCGTCGCATCCGTCGAAAGTATCTTTATTATGCGTAATTTTTGCATAAACCGCCGGGTGCAAAGTTTCGTTTATCAAACTTGATTTACCGCTTCCCGAAACCCCCGTAATAGCGCAAATAAGCCCCACGGGAATATCAACGTCTATCTTTTTAAGGTTATTTCTGGTAGCGCCTTTTATAGATAAAAATCTACCGTCGGGCGATTTTCTAAACGGCGGAACGTCTATTTTTCGTCTTCCCGCCAAGTAGTCGCCGGTGACGGAACCTTTAGTATTCGCAACGTCCTCGGGACTGCCTTTTGCGACGATAGTGCCGCCGTGTACGCCTGCTTTGGGGCCTATATCGACGATATAATCGGCGGCGCGGATAGTGTCCTCGTCGTGTTCGACGACTATAAGCGTGTTGCCGATATCGCGAAGATTTTTTAATGTCGCAAGTAATTTTTCGTTATCTCTTTGATGAAGTCCTATAGACGGCTCGTCCAAAATATAAAGTACGCCCGTAAGCCCGCTTCCTATTTGCGTAGCAAGTCTTATCCGTTGGGATTCCCCGCCCGAAAGCGTAGCGGCGGTTCTCGATAAAGTCAAATAATCAAGTCCTACGTTGATTAAAAAATTCAACCGCGCCTTGATTTCTTTTAGTATAGGCGTTGCTATAATTTGCTCGCTTTCGGACAGCAAAAGTCCGTCTATATGCCCGTAAACGCCTTTTATCGACTTATTGCAAAGTTGATCGATATTAAGTCCGCCGACGGTTACCGACAAGGCTTTATCGGAAAGTCTTTTGCCGTGACACTTGGGGCAAGGCGTCGTAACCATATACTTTTCAAGTTCGCTTTTTATATAGTCGCTGGTCGTTTCGCGGTAGCGTCTTTCAAGGTTAGGTATAACGCCTTCGTAGCGACTCATAAACGAGCCTTTAGACGTCCTCGTTTCGTAGCTTACCTCTATTTTTTCGCCTTCGTTGCCGTACAAAAGTAAGTTGACGATTTCCTTGGGCAAATCTTTTACGGGCGTCGTTAAGCTGAAACCGTAACGCTTGGAAAGCGCCCTAAACATCATCTCCGACATTTTTCCCGTATCCATATTCCAACCGCTTACCGACATCGCGCCTTCGGATAAACTTTTATTCCAATCCTTCACTACTTTGTCTACGTCGAAAGATTCTTTATATCCTAATCCCAAGCACTCCGGACAAGCGCCGTAAGGATTATTGAAGGAAAACAATCTCGGTTCTAATTCTTCGATAGAAATACCGCAGTCGGGACAAGCGTATTTCGTTGAATAAATATTCGTTTCGCCGTCAAGTTCCACCGCGACTAATCCGTCGGATAGTTTAACCGCAGTTTCTACGCTGTCGGAAAGTCTTTTTTCTATACCTTCCTTAACGATAAGCCTATCAACGACGAGGTTTATTGTGTGTTTGATATTTTTTTCCAACTTTATATCGTCGGTAAGTTCTTTTACCTCACCGTCGATTTCAACGCGGACGAAGCCGCTTTTTTTGTAATTTTCAAGTTCCGATTTAAACTCGCCTTTTCTACCTCTTACTACGGGTGCGTTTATCAAAATTTTACTTCTTTCGGGTAAAAGCATAATTTTGTCGACTATCTGATCCACAGTTTGACGGGAAATAACTTTTCCGCATTTAGGGCAGTGCGGAACGCCTACCCTCGCGTACAAAAGTCTTAGATAGTCATAGATTTCGGTAACCGTACCGACGGTCGAACGCGGGTTGTTGTTGGTCGTTTTTTGGTCGATTGCTATAGCCGGCGAAAGCCCCTCTATCCTATCGACGTCCGGCTTGGACATTTGCCCCAAAAACATACGGGCGTAACTTGACAAACTTTCCATATATCGTCTTTGACCTTCGGCAAATATCGTATCGAACGCCAAAGTCGACTTGCCGCTCCCCGACAATCCCGTAAAAACGACGAGTTTCTCTCTCGGAATATCTAAATCTATATTTTTTAAATTGTTTTCGCGCGCGCCGCGAATAGTGATAAAATTCTTCATTTATTTAATACGTTTTGATTTTGGTTTGCCGCAAAAAACCGTAACTTGCGGTAAAATTATTTTCTCAACTTTTTCTTTAATTCGGTAATGGTATCGCGGATTTCGATACAGCGTTCGAAGTCCAAACTTTGCGAAAAGACTTTTAAAAGACCTTTAAGCCGCTCTATTTCTTGCGGAATATCAGCGGCTTTGATATCTTTAACTTTGTTCGCCTTTTTGGTTATTTCGAGGTTTTGACGGACTTCTTTTATTATGGTTTTTGGAACGATGCCGTTGGCTTTATTGTAGTCCTCTTGCGTTTTGCGCCTGCGCTTGGTTTCGTCTATCGCGCGCTTCATACTGCCGGTCATAACGTCGGCGTACATAATAACGCGACCTTCGGCGTTACGCGCGGTTCTTCCTATCGTTTGAATAAGCGCGGTATCGCTTCTTAAAAAACCTTCTTTATCGGCGTCCAAAATAGCGACGAGTTTTACTTCCGGCAAGTCCAAACCCTCTCTTAAAAGGTTGATGCCGACTAAAACGTCGATTTCGCCAGTTCGTAGTTCGTTAATGATATCTATACGCTCTAACGTGTCGATATCGCTATGCATATAACGGACTTTATGCCCGTGTTCTTTTAGGTAATCGGTAAGGCTTTCGGCGGTTTTTTTGGTGAGCGTAGTAACTAAAACGCGACCACCGCTTTGAACGGTTTTTATAATTTCGTCGTTCAAATCGTCTATTTGACCTTCCGTCGCCCTTACCTCGACATTAGGGTCCAAAAGCCCCGTCGGGCGGATAAGTTGCTCTACGGTTTGGTCGGAAAGATTAAGTTCGTAAGGGTTTGGCGTTGCGGACACGCAAATTATTTGCGGAACGCGTTCTTCGAATTCTTCAAACTTCAAAGGTCTGTTGTCGAAAGCACTTTTTAGCCTAAAACCGTAATCGACGAGGTTGGTTTTCCTCGCTCTATCGCCGTTGTACATTGCGCGAAGTTGCGGCAACGTCATATGGCTTTCGTCGACTATTATCAAAAAATCGTCGGGGAAATAATCCATCAGGGTAAAAGGCGGCTCGCCGGGCGCTCTTCCGTCAAAATAGCGGCTGTAATTTTCCACGCCGCTGCAATACCCGATTTCCGACATCATTTCTATATCGTAATTGGTGCGTTGGGATAGTCTTTGCGCCTCTAAAAGTTTGCCTTGCCGCTTTAAATCCTCGACTTCGATTTGCATATCGTTACGAATCCTTTCTAAGGCGGAAGAAAGCGTTTCGCTTCCGACGGCGTAGTGCGAAGCGGGAAAAATAGCCACGTGGTTAAGTTCGGATATAACGTTACCCGTGACGAAGTCGGTTTCGCAAATTCTATCGATTTCGTCGCCGAAAAATTCCACTCTTATAACCACTTCCGAATTGGACGACGGGAAAATATCCACCGTATCGCCGCGAACCCTAAACGAGGAACGTTGAAAATCTATATCCCGTCTTTCGTACTGAATACCGACTAATTTCCGTAAAAGTTCGTCGCGGGATATTTCCATGCCGGGTCGCAAGGAAACGGAAAGTCTATAATATTCCTCGGGCGCGCCTAAGCCGTAAATGCACGAAACGGAAGCCACCACTATTACGTCGCGGCGTTCGGCTAACGCACAAGTAGCGCTATGACGCAGTTTATCAATCTCGTCGTTTATCGACAAGTCTTTTTCTATATACGTATCGGTGCTCGGGATATAAGATTCAGGTTGATAATAGTCGTAATAGGAAACGAAATACTCCACGCGGTTTTCGGGGAAAAATTCCTTAAATTCGCTACAAAGCTGGGCGGCTAAGGTTTTGTTGTGTGCGATAACTAAAGTCGGTCTTTCGCAATTATTTATTACGTTAGCCATAGTAAAAGTCTTACCGCTTCCGGTAACGCCGACTAAAACTTGCGTCCTTAGTCCGTCTTTTACCCCTTCGGTAAGTTTTTCTATCGCGGCGGGCTGATCACCCGTCGGTTTAAAATTACTTTTAAGTTTAAAAAGCACTTTTAAAGCCCCTTTTTAGCGTTATTTATCCCTAAACTTTTAAACAAAATGGAATATACGTTCTAAATTATTATAGCACAAATGAGACGTAATAAAAAGCGTTTTTAGACGCAATATTTCATTTTGTAAAAAAATCGACTAAAAAAATAGCAACAATACTTTTCCGACGATATACGTGATTACACCCGTTAAAATCGCTATCGCTATTTTGTATAGCAGATTCCTTTTTCGTTGCACGGTTTCGCGCTTGTAGGAATACCCTTTGGCAAGAAGGTTTACGCAATAAACTTCTTCACCGTCCTTGTCGCACAAAACGCCATCGAAATAGCCGTCGAGTTCCAACGAATTCATCGTCTTTTTGATTTTGCCGTCTTTTACGCCGCGGCTTTTAAGGTTGATTTTAATCTCTTCGACGGAAATAAGACAAGAACCTTTCAGTCCGCATTTGTCGTAAATAATTTGCATTAACGCGTTTTCGGTTTTATTTAGCATACTAAATTAAAAATTTTAAGCGTTAAAAAGCCCAAAACTATCGCCGCAAAAATGGATAAAAAATTGTAAAAGTAAGGCAATAGGTCGGTTTTCGACGGTTTTTTATCATCATTCGTTTGCTTTAAATCGGTTTCGGAATAAACCCTTCCCTTAGGCGTTAAGGCTAAACAAAATTCCCCGTCGCGGTCGTATTTTACGGATATAAAACCGTTTTGGGAAAGGTGAATAACCATTTGCCAAATAAGGTCTTTATCCGCGCCGTAGCGCGTGGGAAACTTTAAAATAAGTTCGTCCGAAGTAATAATTTTATAACTTCCCGACGAACATTTTTCGTTTAATATTTTAAGCAAAACCGAAGTTCTTTCATCTAACATATACGCTATTATTATGCGTACGCGCTAAATTATTAAACGCTATATTACTAAAAAGATTATAAAAGATAAAAGAACGACCAAATTTAAGCCCGCGCCTATTAGACTAAGTTTAAAGGACGAGTTATAGTCGCCGCCGCTTTCCGACTTTTTCCTTTAATTGAAAGCACGAGCCCGATAATAGAAAAAATTATCCCGTGGAATACTAAAAGCGAAAAAAATTATTCCTAAAAGACTTAAAATTTTTACGATATCCGCCTTTTTATCTTTTTCAGGGAAAGATACTTTTAAGCACGCTTCTTCTTCCCGTATATCGCCGTTTTGTTTTTCGGGGGTAACTCTTATATTTAACGTGGTTTCTTCTAAATTAAGTTGTTCCACAACCGCCCCTTTTCGGCAAGTTTAAAAAATATCGATAGATTAAGCGTAAAATAGCGTATTTTACTAAAAATATCGGATTTTTGAGTTAAAAATCGTTGACATCTTATAAAAATAATAGTAAAATATTTACGCTTGTTGAAAAACGAGTGTTTCGTCGGGGTGGCGGAATCGGCAGACGCGTACGTTTGAGGGGCGTATGGTTAACCCGTGTGAGTTCAAGTCTCATCCTCGACACCATTAAGATCGTTACTTTGGTAACGGTCTTTTTAATTTTTCACGCCGACTAAATAATTAACGAAGGGACCGCTTTTAAGCGATCCCTTTTCGTTATCATCGCACATAAAGCCTTATAAGTTACTCAATATTTTGCGATAACGGGCTTATAGCCCGACTTTTATTCATTTTATCCGTTATCCGAAGTGCGCATTACGGCAAGGCGTACCGCGCCGTAAAAGCCCGCGTCGTTACCTAAACTTGCCGTCAAAATTTCAATAGGCGCGTAATCGGTTCCGCCGTAAATACCTTTTTCAACCAGTTTTTTCAAAGGCTTAAAGATGACTTCGCCTTGAGCGCAAACGCCGCCGCCGATGATGATTGCTTCGGGTCGGAATTCGTTGCAAAGATTTAAAACGCCTTCGGAAAGGTATTTTATGTATCTATCGACTACGCGCTTCGCGGTTTTATCGCCCGCTTTCATAGCGTCGAAAGGCGTTTTGCCGTTAACCTTTCTAATATCGCCGTCGACGAGTTTCCAAAGCAAACTGTTTTTGTCTTTATCCATAGCACGCTTGGTTTGACGTATAAGCGCGGTAGCGGAAGCGTACGCCTCGAAACAACCGCGACGACCGCACGAACAACGTTCGCCGCCCATTTTGATAACCGCGTGCCCTATTTCGGCACCGAAAGATTTATAGCCTTCGAAAAGTTTGCCGTCGATTATAATGCCGCCGCCGACGCCCGTGCCTAAGGTTACGAAAATTATGCTTTGATAATTTTTGCCGGAACCGTAATATTGTTCGCCGAGTGCCGCAACGTTAGCGTCGTTAGCAACGAAGGTGGGAACGTCTATATGTTTTCTTATCTCGTCACACAAAGCAACGTCCTTCCAACCGATATTGTTGTTGTAAATGACGACGCCGCGCGCACTGTCTATAGCCCCCGGTGAACCTATGCCGATAGCGGAAACTTTTACTTCCGCTTTAATTTGCATAGCGATTACTAAGTTAGCCATATCTTTTGCGATTTCTTGATAAGACCTTTCTTTTCCGGTGGGGATACTGTCTTTGATAACGACCTTACCGCCCTCGGCGATAATAGCGGCTTTAACGAAAGTTCCGCCTAAATCTAAACCTGCATAGTATTTCATACCATTTGCCTCTTTTATCATTAAAATTGTACGCGATTTACGTCGCGTAGATATTGTAGCACATTTTGCAACCTTTTTCAAGGTTATTTGCGATTATAAATCAATTATTTTTAATTAAACGCGTTAATTATTGGTTTAAACGAGTTAATCGTTAGGTAATTCGGCGTGTTTGTAGTAAAGTTCTTGCATAAGCACCGTCAATTTTTCCGCAATAGCGTCTTCGGTTAAGCCGTCATCTAACATTTTGCATACGTCGATTGATTTGGACACGACGATTTTATGAAGTTTCGGGTAAAAATACGACAAACGAACGGGAATACTTTCGCCTAACCTTTTTTTGCAAACTTTACATAATGCGACGAAGCCGTTGTAAAACTTTTCGGGCGGGTTTTTATAGCCCTCGCTCGAGTCCTCGGGGAAAATCAAAATCGAAGAGCCTGCGTCTAACGCGCGGCAACTTTTCTTTAAAGTATTCAAAAAGCGACTGTCGGTGTAAGTAGGTATCAAGGCTATTCCGCGGTAAACCAAAATGGAAATAGGACAAAACAAGGTCGCTACGACGAAGGCTTTAAACTTACCCCAATGAAGTTTTTGACGGTAAAAAATATGATATAAGTAATTCCAACGGGATTTTATACCCTCGCACATTTGATGCGCGCCCCAAGGTGTTAAGCGCGTCGGAAAATAAATTTCGTAAGTCATAGGTCCGTTTGCGCCGGCGTGATTGCTTAAATATATCGTTTTGTCGGATATTTCTTCGTCGGAATCGTTAACAATAGTAATCTTTTTTCTGAAAAATTTTAAAAAAACGTGTAAAAAGCTTATTACGAAACCGCGTTTTAGTCTAAATTCGTCTTTTTTCTTTGCCATATTTTTCTTCCTTTATAATAAATAATAGTAAAAAAATTGCCGTTAATCGACCTATAGACCGACTTTTTAAGAACGAGCCAACCCGTCGACGCTAAGTACGACGCCGGTTATATAACTTGCTTTATCGCTTGCTAAAAAGGTAAAAGCGTTTGCAACGTCTTGAGGCTTTCCGATTCTTCTTAACGGAATTTTATTGATTAAAGGCTCGACGTATTCCTTCGGGACAGCCTTAAACATATCGGTATCGGTAATCCCCGGCGCAACCGCGTTAACTCTTATACCGTAAGGTCCTAATTCCCGTGCAAGGGACAACGTAAAACCATTGACGGCAAACTTGGTGGAAGGATAACTAACCCCCGACGGTTGACCGCAAATAGAAACCATACTGCTGGTGTTTAAAATTACGCCGCTACCGCGCGCTTTCATACCGTCGACCACCGCTCGACTGCAATTATAGACGGCTTTTAAATTAAGGTCTAGGACCTTGTCGAAAAGTTCTTCCGTATAAGAAGTAAACGGCGTGGAGTCGGAAACCCCTGCGTTGTTCACTAAAATATCTATACCGCCCAAGTCTTTTTCTATTTGAATAAAGGCGTTTTTTACGCTTTGATAGTCGGAAAGCGTCGGGTATATACCGAAAACTTCGTAATCGGGGTTTTGGGCTTTTAAAGTTTCAACCGCACCGTACGCGGTTTCTTTTTTAGAACCGCATAAAACGACCGTTGCGCCCTCGTCCAAAAAATCTTTGACGATTGCAAAGCCTATTCCTCTCGTTCCGCCGGTAACGACGGCAACTTTACCACGCAAAAGCATATTTTAACCCTCTTTTATTTAATCGTAATATTCTCAAATCGTGCTATAAAATTTTATCACAATTTCCCGTATAAATCAAATATTTTATACCTACTTTTGTTTTTTATTGATTGATATATCGTATTTATTCCCGTCCTTTTTTTGCCGTAATTCGTCGATAATCGGCCTATAGAAGGACTTTTTACCTGTTTTTTAGCGGCGTAACCGTTATAATTTTTTTAAAATTTTTTGGACTTTAATTTTATAAAGAAAAAATATCCCGCGTTTTTTTAAAACCGCTTAAAAACGCTTTACAAACTCTTTTACTTATGTTATAATTTTTAGGCTTGAAAACTTAATATAAGCGCCGCTGTGACGAAATTGGCAGACGTAGCAGACTCAAAATCTGCCGCCCTTAAAAGCGTGCCGGTTCGAGTCCGGCCAGCGGCACCAGAAAAAGCACTTCATAACGAAGTGCTTTTTTCAACTTAATTCAACCTAAAAAAAGGATTGGTCGATAAATCCCGACTAATCCTTTTTTATATTAACCGTTATAAAATACGACGGTAGTATTCTTTTCGTCACCATGCATAACGTGATTTGCAGAATAAGTCGTAACGTATCCTAAATTCTTATTATAGGTTTTATAAAACGTGCCGCAACCACTATTGCTAACGAAGTTGTCTAAATACGTTGCTTCGGTTTTTCCGTTGCCATAGCAATTATAGTTACCGTAATAAACGTAAATTTCAGACTTTATAACCGAAGATTGGGTTTGCGTCATCGCATTAACTGCTATTGGAGCGTTGTTTGCATGTAATGAAATGGCGTTTTTATAAGTTTCTATAGTCGTAGTGCTTCCAAAATAATCACTGCCGCCGGCACCGAATACCACTATGGCGTCGTCGTAAACGTTAAACGAGTCTTCACTAGCCGTAGAAGCTTCGTTATCGGCTTCGTGGCCGAAAACGCCCTTGTAAATATAAACGTGAGCCGTTTCGCTAGATCTTATCGAAGTCGTGCTATTAGACATAGAAAGCGCCGTAACCCCCGTTACGAAACCACCGCCGTTACCGCCGTCAAAAACGCCGTCGTAAATGTTAACGTTTGCACCGCCTACTACTTTTAATCCGTAATAAGCCGAAGGTCCGGATTTACCCCCTATATTGACGTACGACGTGCTGCCGATTTCCGCGTGCCTCTTCATGTAACCGTTAAAAGTTCCGCCGTAAACTTTTATTTCACCGTTGCCGTTGGCGTAAACTCCGTTACCGAATTGCGCCGTATACGTACCGTAATAAACGGTGATATCGCCACCGTTAAGTTCTATCGCGTGCCCGCCGGTTATACTCTTGTAATTCTTCCAACCGTCGCTTATCGATCTTCCTATCGCGTTATAAACGTCGCCCACCAACGCGCCTTGCGTTTCAACGGTGATAGTTTTATCGGTCACACCGTCTTTTCCCAAGGTGATATTACCGGTTTGTTCTAAGCCGCTAACGCTCGTTTTACCCGCGTAAACGCCGCCGCCGATAACTGCGGTTATTTTTGCTCGTTCTATATTAACGTCGCCGCCTAAAACGCGTACGGCGTAACTGGTTACGACCAAGGAGTTGTAGTTATACGTGTTGCCGTTAGGATCGTCCGTGGAGTTTCTAAGCCCCGTGTGGACTACCGTCAAGTCGCCGTAAGAAGTAAACGAACCGCCGTTGACGTAAACGCCGTCGGTATTGACGTATTCTACGTCGGAAAGCGTATCACCTTGACGCACGGGCAAAGTTATCGTATAAACGTTATTAACCCCGTCGGTCGTCGTGTTTTTGGAAGTTAAAGTGTATTCGCTATCCTTTTCAAAAGTAACGTTACCGCCGCGTATAGCGACCGACGACGCCATATTCGTAGTAATCGCACCCTTGCCCGTCATCGTAACCGAACCGCCGTTCGATACTACGCCGACCTCGAAAGATTCTACCGTAGCGCCGTCCAAACTTACGAAACTATCCGCTACGCTCGACGATAAAAATACCCCTGCCGAAGCCGCGACCGTTCCGCTTTTTAAAGTAGCCGCTCCGTTTACGTAACCGACGTTTATATCTACCGATTGCAAAAGGATCTTTAATATATCGGTAGAAGACGCGGCGTAAACGCCGTAACAGGTTTTGTTGCTTGAAAGGTTTACCGAGCCGCCGCTTAAACTTACGATACCCGCTTCCGAGTATATCCCGTAAGAATTATCTCCCTTTAAAGAGTATGAATACCCATCCGATACTACCGAGCCGCCGTTGCCGACGTGTATACCCTTTGCCGACGCGCCGTCGATAGATATTAAAGAGTTTGATTTTGAAGTAAGGCTTATAGTACCGTTTTCGGAATATATACCCGTTTGGTCGGAATAACTTTGCGTTCCGCCTTTAGGCATATCGATGGAAAAGTCGTTAACGGTAAATCTTCCTTCGATATCGTCTGTGGCAAGCCCTAACGAGTTGGAAGTTTTAAAATAAGATTTAATACCGAAAGAACCGTTTCCTTTGATAGTCATTTTGCCGTTTGATACTTTAATGCCGTTTGCAGTAGTTTCCGCGCGTATACCCAAAGCGCTTACGCCGACGATTTCGTAATCGTAGTTATCCGAAACCACCGAACCGCCCGCTTCGACTAATATTCCGTAGGAATCGTCGCCGGTTATGGTTATTTTCGAAGATTTATTCGCCGACAAGTTAACCCTTCCGTTTTTCGAATATATACCTACGGCGTTTTCACCCGTTATAGTAAAAGCAGTGTCTTTTACTTTAAAACCGTCGTTACTGTTTATGGTAGAGTAAATACCTCTAACCTCAGATCCCGTAATGCCGAAAACGCTTTCGTCTACGCTTAAAGTACCGGCGTTTATCAAAATACCCGCGGTACCGTCGCCGTTTACGTCGCAATTTGCGTTAGAAAGTTGCAAAGTGCCGTCGTCCATACTGATAGCCGAAAGTTTAGGATTGGCAGCTAAATCCTTGGAACCCGAATAGTTGACCATCTTTTTGGTAAAAGTACCGCCGTTTACGGTAAGGCTTCCGTTTTTCATACTTATTACGTTGTTATTGGAAGCGTAGGCTTTACCCGTACCCAAAGTAACTTTTGCGGCGCCGCCGTTTAAAATGCAATAACTTTCGCCTTGTTTTGCGCGACTTCCTAAGAAGGCGCCGTTTTCGTCGTTATAATTTTCGGCGCACCACTTAAAATTGGTAAAATAGGATGCCTCGAAAGCCTTTTCGTCGTCCTCTTTTACGGCAACTTGGTTGGCAGCGTAATGGGTTGCGTCCGGTACGCGCACCGAAAAATTGCCTTGTTTGACGTTGATTTCTCCGCCTTGAGAGTTAACGCAAGCGGTAGTCGGCACACCGAAGTATTGATAAAACGAACCGCTTTGAACGTCCAAAACGCCGCTCGTCATCTGTATGGCGGCGTGGTAAGCGCTCGCGTTCGGCTTGTCGGATGCTTGTTTTATAGTGTTTTCATAACCGTAAATGGTTACTTCTACGTAATCGCTAACGTTTGCGCCCGTAGGGATTTCGGTTCCTACGTAAGAATAATCGTTTGCGGTTACGACGTAGGTATAGCACCAATCCGCCATGGAAACGTCGGTCGCATCCTTTGCGGTGTCCTCGTTGGTACGGTAATAGCAGTACGTGTCGGGGTTTACGGTTAAGTCGCCTAAAGTTACTTTCTCGTCGAAATAAAGATTGCCGTGGTTATACTCGATTTCGCCCGTTTTCGTGGGGTAAGAGCGTATAATCGGTGCTTGTTGAACGCTCGTATCTTGAATAAAAGCAGTACCCGCGGCGTTTTTATAGTAATACTTAACCGCTTGAGGCGTTTTTTCAACCGTGGTGCGCTTAGTCATACTGTTTTCGTCGGAATTAAGCACGCCGTTGTTATAGGAATAGTATTCCGAATACCTCGGTCCGCTTTCGAAAGTACCTGTTACGATAGTTAAAGTTCCGCCTATGATATTGAAAACGGAGCCGACGGGGTTGTATAATCCGCCCGTTTGTTCGGACGAAGTATCTACGACCGTCAGACGAACGCCGCCTTTAATGTTTAATATCGGGTCGTAACCGTTGCGTTGAATTTCTATGCCGTTAAGGTCTAAAATTAAGTCACTGTCTAAAGTTTCGGCTTTTTGCGTTACGATTAAGGGGTTTTCTATATCCTTATCTAATTGAACGTAAGTGTAGCCTTGGTTTATAGCCTCGAAAAGTTCGTCTTGCGTTCTTACGACGAATACCGAGTTAACGCTGTAATTTATATTGGCGTCGTCGCCGAAACGGGCGTTTTCGTCGGTTACGTACTTGGAAAGAGTGCTGCCGAGGATTAAAGAGGTTAAAAATACGAACGACAAAATAAATACGGAAATTTTAGAAAATTTTTCACTGAATTTGCCGTCGTTTTCATCGGTTTTTTTGCCGCGCACATCGACTTTTTCGTCGTTATGAAAAAACGCCATATTTTTTACCTCCTTTTTAGATTTTTTTATATTCGTTAAATTTAGATTTTTTATATTGGATTTAGATTTTATCTACGTCGTGCGTTAGAGTCTTTGTTTATTCTCGTAAGTTGCCCGTCGTTTTTGTCTTCCCTTTGAGGAAAAGCCTTTCTTGTACGTGCAAAAGAGGCTTTCGGTTTTTCAAAAAAGTGCGGATAACGGGCTTATAGACGGGTTTTTAACGTTTGCGGTGGTTATAAGACTTGCTCGAAAACGACGTTGACGAAGAAAGGATAGGATTTTGAATAGCATTGCGCTAAATAGACTTTTTGTATCCCTTTATCGTCGTAAAAGGACAGTTTGTTATCGCCGTTGAAACTTTCAGTTTGCAAAACCCCGTTGTCGTCGTAAATTGCGTTTCCGTGCTCGTCGCGCTTTGCCCAAGTTACGTTGGAAATAACTATATCCGAATACACGAAGTTTCTTTTTATAACGCGCGTGAAATATTCCGTTTGAGGTTCGCTCGTTATAACGAAGGATTGCGTTACTTGCGTTGGATCACTTTCACTTACCGTTGTATAAGCACCGTCGGAAGAAGTCCTTGCTTTCGTTTCTTGTACGCATTCCCTCGGGCTTAACTCGTCCCCTTTCTGTATTCCGTCTGAATTATTATCAGAATCTACCACCAAAGATCCCGTCGCCGAATCCCAAAAGGTAAGGGTTGAATTCCACCCACTTCTTTGCGTATAATAGCCAAGATAGAATTCGCCGGTGCGTGTAAAAGTCCTCGTACAAGTTTGCACCGTCGTAGTCGTTCGTACGATAGTAGAACCCATATCGGTAACTTTAGTCGTTTTAGTTACGTTTAAAGTGACGTTTTCTTGCGTACTATCGACCGACTGTACGAAGGAAGATTCGGTAATATCCGTTTGCCTATCGGTTACGGTTTTACTAACGACTGTTTCCGTCGTAGTGGTTTTTTTTACGGTGACCGTTCCCTTTTGCTCACCCGTAACCTTATATATATAGTACGTAGTTCCTTCACTACCATCGGTAGGATTCTTTGCCGTCGCCAAAGCGTTTCTTGTATAGTTCCAAGCGGATGTCGGTGCGCCGCTCGTTACGTCAACTTTATCCCAAGAAATTGCTTCTTCAACGTTCGTCGTGGTGGTTTCGCGTTCGGTAGCGGTCGCGGCGTTTATTACGTATTCCTCGGTAACCGTCGAGGTTGAAGCGCCTTCTGCCGTCGTTTCGTTTACTTCTTTTTTGGACGAAGTTTTCTCTTCGTCGTGCGAGCCTATCGTGTAAATTTTAGGGTTGCCCATAACGCCGTACTCGTCGGTTTTGGTTTTTAAAACCGTTCCCGAAAAAGTATCGTCGGCGTAATAATCGTCGGTAACGCTTTCACGCGTGGTTTGTATCGTCCATTTTTTGTTTTCGTCGCTGTAAATCTCTTCTATCGGGGAAAAGTCGGTAACATTTCCGCCGGAGTCCTTCGTAACGTCCATAAAAAAGCCGCCTAAATGTCCGTCCTCGATAGTGTCGGTCGGGGCGAGTTGTAAGGAGTATTCTTTGGTTACGGGGCTTGCGGGCGGCAAAACGAAATCGTCGCACGCGACGGAGATTCTGTAATAATCGGTTGTTGCTTTATAGGTAACCGTTATCGGCGGTTGAAGTTTACCGGCTTCGTTGTCGAGTTTAGGTGTTTCCTCGTTCGTAACGCCCGACGTGTCCCAAGAGCGCATAAGCAAGGTTTGCTCGGATTCCTTTTTAAACTCTTCAACGGAAATCACGAAGCCACCGGACTTTGCGGTATAATAAGTCGACGCGGAATTTTTAGTTACTTTAAAAACGAAGTCTGCAAAAACCGTGCCGTTGTAATCGTTGCTTTTAGAGGTGTCGTAGTCTACGCCGTTATCCCCCGCGGAGATTAAATCGGCAATGACTATTTGCGGCAAAAGCGCCTCTTTTTTGTCGTCGAAGGGTTGAATAGCCAATTTTTCGGCAAAGTTTTTAGGTGCGGAAAAATTTAAAATATATTTCATTTTGACGTCGGAAACTTTCACGGTGCCCGCTGCGTCTTTTTTAAAGTTATTGACGGAAAAGTTGAGCGTTCTTAAAGCGTTCATTGCAATTTTATCGTTTTCAGCCGAGCCGCCCCAAAACGCGGTGTTGGTAAACGACAACGCGCTTACGCCGTCGATTGACGCCGAAACCGAAAAAGTACCGGTCCCCGCCGCGTCGCCGCCCGCGCCGCCCGATACGTACTTGGAATACGAAATCGTGCCGGTTACGCACACCAATATTGCTAAAAGAAGGCATACGCAAGAAAAAGCGTTCTTTTTTAAAAACGCGTATACGGTTTGAAATAACGTGCTTTTCATTTACGCAACCTCCTTTTTTTGATTATTTGAGTCGTTTTTTTATTTCTTTTGTAAGCCGCCCCTTATTGATTAAGGGGACGAAAGGTATAAGAGAGTTGGAGAAACCCTCTCGTTTGGGAAAGGTGCCTCGTAGAGGCGGAGAGGGTGCGGCACTGAAAGCGCCGCGAACAAGAATAAAAGATTATTTTTTTTGAATCCCCTACCGCCTTCGTCGGAACTTCCGAAACCCTCGCTCGTCTACGTTGACGCCTTTCTTATTAAGGGCGTCTTTACTTTGGAAAAGGTTGCCTTTATTCGTCGTCGTTATCCTCGATAGGTTCGTTGATTTCGTCGGCTTTTTCGTTGATTTCGTCAATGAATTCGGGGTTGAATTCGCTAAAATCAAGTTTGTCGTCGTCATCGTCATCGTCGTTATCGTCGTCGGCGGTGGTATCAGTTTCGGATTCGTCGGAGTCCTCGGCGGTCTTTATTACGGTGCTACCAAGTGCTAAGATTGCAAGCCCCGCGACTAAATATATCCAACCTTCGGTTTTTACCCAAGAAGCAAATTTGCCGAGTTTAGGATAATGCCCTACGACCTCGCCCAAAACTTCTTCTTCTAAAACGGGAATGGTGTCTTTGGTGTTGTTGGCGTCGCCTTTAGTTATAAATCCGCCGTCAGTATAACCGATTATGCGGTGCGTGGTGGGGACTTTTTCGCCCTTTTTTAAAAAAGTTATTACGTCGCCGATTTTGTAATCGTCTGTCTTTTTTATAACGATTAAATCGCCGATATCTACTTGCTTGACGTCGCCGCCGTCGACTAAGGCACTGTTTCCGTTCATACTGCCCGTTGCAATAGTCAAGGTGGAATACCCGAAAACCGACGGTACGGGCGACTTTAATATATATTTATCGAAGGAAAGCCAAAGCAATAATAACAGTACGGCGCCGAAAAGCACCCATACTATTCCCCAAAAAATTTTTTTAACGATGCTAAAAGCATCGTGCGTTTCAAAATATCCCGGCATTATCGCGTTGCCTCCGTTGTTTTCGTATTTAAAACGTAAAATATAAAAAGTAAATCTTGTGTCTAACGACAAAATTTTGTAAAATTAACTTTAGCAGTAAAAAACGAAAGATTTTTCGCTTTTAAAATAACGCAAAAACACGAAGCGTACCCTACCGCTAACGAGGACGGTAGGGTGCGTTACGCGTTAAAAAATCTATTTGATTTTACTTTCTAAATACGCCGCACTTTTTTACTAAATACGCCGCGTGTCGTTGCAAAGAAAAATCAAAATATTTAGTTACCTTTTAGCCTTGTATTTGTTCAACGGAAATCGTTAAATTGAAAGAAGTAGTATCAACGATTGCGTCATATGCGGTTTCAGTAGCAACCACAGAACTTAAAAGAGTAGAACCTACGTAAGTACTCGCAACGTCGACATACGTTTTACCGGCAGCCTTATAGCCGATTAAAGTGTCTTTCGCGTCGGTTGCTTCGTCAACGTGTAAATCCCATTTCCAACTTAAAGTGTAGGTTTTGTCATAAGCGGTACCTGCAGTAAACGTTGCGGAAGTTCCTTCCAACTCAGTAACAACCTCGGAAAGTTTTCCGTTACTAACTATATCGGTTACGCCATCGTTTAACGTCCATTTTACGGGATAATAATCGCCTAAATGAATTTCGCTAGTAGTACCGGTAGCCGTAATAGATAACTTAGCCAAAACTTCAGCGCTTCCGCTGATGGAAATAGTCATAGAACCGGTGGTGCCCGGCGCTACTACTATAGCATCGGAAGCACCGTTAACGACAACCGCGCCGGTACCGTCAACTTTTGCTGTAGCGTTAGTGCCGTCTTTCTTATAGTCGGAACCGAAAAGATTGCTAGCGTCGACGCTTACGACGAAACCCCATTTTGCCGCGGTGGCGGATTGGGCGCCGCTAGTGCCGGAAGTTACGTATCTTGAATAAGTCATAGCGCCCATGCCGGCAACTAATCCGATCATAAGAACCATCGCTACGATTACTAATAATTTTTTAGATTTACGAGATTTATTCTTCATAATATTTCTCCTTATTTTTTTTCGGCGGATTTACTTATTTACCGCCTCGTCCTTCGGCAATTAAGCCGAATTTTTACGGTTAAAGTTTAATTTTCGTCGTTTTTTGAAACTTTGTCTATCGCGCGCTTATTTAAAAGCCATGCAACGTAGAAAATCAAAATAGACGCGTTAAGCATAAGAAGTATAAGCCATAACCAACGTACCGTTCCGCCGTATTCCTCGGTTCCCTCAACCTCTATTTTGTTGCCGCCTTGCGCGGTAGGATCGGATGATTCTTCCGCGTAAACGTTGATTTTTAAGGTAAGCGATACGCCGTCGTCTTGCGATAGATTACCGAGAAACGTATCTAAGTCGTCGTCGCCGTCGAAAGGCCAATTAAGTTCTAAAGTGTACGTATCGTAAGATGACGCGCCTAAAAGCCTAATATGTCCGACGTCTACCGCGTCGGAAACGCTTACGAAAGTTTCTTTATCTCCGATAAGGTATTCGCCGCGGTCGTTATAAAGCCTTACTTTTATAGGAAAATCGCTATCATCGACCAATTTATCGGACACTTTTAAAGAAAATTGCAAATCGGTTACGTAGTCGACCGCTATATTGCCGTCGTTTTGCATAACGAAAACGTATTGCGCAGTAGTACCGGGGGCGAAAATTTTGTCCCCGTTTTTAGAAGCAACCGTGTAAACGCCGTCGCCGTTTTGGTAACTCGACTTGAAAATTTCAACGTTTTTACCGCTTTCCCATTTATTAACGCCGGAGTTACTTGCACCGCCCACGCTAACCGAAGGCTTTTTGGCAACGATAAACAGCATATCCACGTTTTCGGGTAAAGCGTCGCCTACTTGCAGGGCGACCACGCCGAGCGTCATAAGAAGCAGAATAAATACTAAGTTTACCATTAGCATTATCCATACCCATTGCCGACGAACGCTTGAAAAAGGCTTATTCGATTTACCGTCTTTATCGCGTTGCATAGACTTGCCCCGCCTCCTTTTAAGATTTTATCGTAAGTTTTTAACCGTAAGTTGATTTTTAAGTAAGTTTTTTAGTGATTACTTATACGCTTTCGACACTAAAAAAACGAATTTTTAGCGGAAAACGCTAAACGCGCTCGACTTGCCACGAAATATCAAGCGGTTTCTTTCGGGCGCCGCCGCTTTTTTAGCGGCGGCTTTATTCCCTAAAATCAGTCTATTTGGGTAGCGGTAATAGTTAATGTATAACCGACCGAAAGACTGTAAGCAGCGTCGGTTTCACCCGCAGCAATACGGTTTCCTAAGTAAGTATCGGCTTTATCGTTTCCGCCGAAAGCCCAAGCCCAAGAAAGTTCGAATTCGGAAGTTAAATCGGTATTAGGCGCGTAATCGTTAGACCAAGCGTTTAAGAAAGTTTCGATTTGCGCTAAGGTACCGCTTATTAACGTTACGTCGGTAGTGCCGGTTGCGTCTTTAGTTTGTTTTAACGTAAATACTATAGGATGATAATCGGCGGCGAGCGTAAACGTATCCGCGGCATCGGTCGCGGTGGTTTCGTCGGCATAAGTACCGGCTGTTAAATAAACGTCGCTAGTCATATCGAAATCGATTTTAATATTGACTTTTACTTCAGGGGTGCCGGTAATTGAAAATTTAGCCGCGGTGGACTCGTCGCTACTAGTACCGGGGGCAACTACGTCTTGAGTCGACTTTACGGTTACGCCGTTAGTAGCGTTCGTATATTCGTTAGCAAACAAACCGTCGCCAAGCATACTGAGTTTTACACCCCATTTAGCAACTTGCGCAGAATCTTGTGCGGAACCGCCGGTGGTGTACTTTGCTAAGGTGGTACCTATTACGCAAGTGGTTATAAGACACAAAATAAGTAAACCGGAAGCAAGTTTTAAAGTTTTGTTTTTCTTCATAATGTTACTCCTTTTAGGATATTTTTTACCTTTTAAAAAGGTTTTAAATTCTTCCCTTTATCGGGGACTGTGGTGCGCCTTTTGGGTGCTAAATATATTCCTAACCCCGAAATCGTGGCCTCCGAGGGAAGAATACGTTTTGCGCGCCGCGTAAAAAGTATCGTGATATACCAACGCTTTTTACTTTTGCGCGTATTTTGTTTTAAACGCTTTTAAGCGTAAAATAACGGGGTTTTCAGTTTTGTAATTATTCATCGGCGTTTTGGTCGACCGTCGTATCGGCTTTTTCCTCGGTTTTTTCGTCGGAGGTAGAAGAACTATTGAGTTTGGCTTTTAAATTTTCAATTTCCAAATTTTTAAGCGCGTCTTCTTTTTTGCGTTTTAAAATCCAATAAACGGCGAACGCCGCGACCGGAACCCCTACGCAAACCAAAAGCCCTACGGGCGTTTGCGCGAATATTACGACTCTACCGACGACGGGAAATCTTACGCCCGTGTAAACGCCTATAACGTTTTCGGACGGAACGGACGCTCTATCTTCGATATCGTTGTTAACGCCTTTGGTGCGGTATAAGACTTCACCCGTTTCATCGTCTAATATTACCGCGATGATTTCGTGCGTTACGACGGAATCGTCGTTTTTGCTTTCGGGATCGAAAAACGATATTACGTCCCCTTCTTTTAGTTTAGAAGGCTCGTCCGTTTTTTTGCAAATAATCAAGTCCCCCGCTTTAATTTCCGGATCCATCGATTCGGTTAAAACTATTAACGGGGAATATCCGAAAATAGAAGGCACTTCGTTTGGGTATATCATACTTTTAAGTATCAAAATGCAATTCATCAAAAGTATGGGGATAAGTATTATGCATAACACCGTGCCGACTACGTTCCACGGGTTTTTAAAAAACTCTTTAAAGCCTTTTAAGTTAGCGTTTTCGTTTACGTTTTCCTTATTCATATTTCACCTTCGGGCGGAAACCTCCGTTTTTTTTGAGGCTACGTCCATTATACGCCGCGTAGCCTATATTAAGACTGAATTTTCGTGAAGAACTTCACCCTCTGCGGGTTGTTGCTCCTTTTGCAAACGGCGTTTTTCACGACGCTTTTCGTTGACTAAGGCGCGCTTACGTTCTTTGTCCTCGGCAATTTGTTGGCAAACGAGATCCACGCCGTCTTTAACGACGCCGACAGCCGACGCTTCTAAAACCCTTACGACGGTTGCCGACTGCTTGATTTTTACGTTAGACTCGTTTGCGTAACTGTTAAAGTCGCGGTCGATAAAGTTGAAGTAACAAACTATCTCTCCGCGTTTAATATTAAGTTTCAAAACTTTATACGCGCCGATTTTATAGTCGTAAGAACCGCTTTTTTTGAATTCTTTAACTCCGTCTTTCGCCACCGCGTGTCTTACGATGTCGTCGAAAAATCTTTTGAACTCGGAAGACAACGTTGCGTATTTTTCTTCCAAAGTTAAATTGACGCGGTTAAAAGACACGGCGCCTTCATCGGCTTCTTCGGTTTCGGCTTCTTCGGCTTCCGAAACGTTTTCGGTCGCGGCGACTTCTACTAAAGCCTCGACTTTTTCTTTCGCTACTCTAGTCGCCTCGTCCGCCTTTTCTTGCATAGGCTCGATTTTTTCGGTTTCTTCGGGCTTATCTAAAGGTTTTTCAGAATGCGCGATAACGGGCTCAGCCTCGTAAAGTTTAAGCCTTTCTTGGGCTTCCAAGCGTTCAAGTCTGTCTTCTTTTTCCCTATCGCGACGATTTTTGGCGCTTTCGTAAACGATATCGCGCGCGATTACGATTACCGCAAAAAGGCATAAGGCGCACAGAAAAAACATGAACGCGATTAGCATAACTTGTAAAACGTTGTCGGACATAAAAATACTCCTTAACAGAAAAATTTATCGCGCGACCGCAAAATTATTACGCGCGCGTAATACAAGGCGGTTTGGATTTCGCACTCTTTTTAAAGGCGTAAACCAACCGAATACCCCCTCGTTCGATTTAATAGCGAGAACGGCGCCGAAGGTGATTTTTTGCATCCGTATCCTTTTTAAAGGCTTTTAAGGGGGATAGCGTTTGCGTCGGCAAACGCTAAAAGGGACCAGTCCCTTTGATGACGGCTTGCAGGCGCCTAAATCGATTATAAAATCAGGCGTTTACTGCAAGTACCGGTTTTTGGTTAGTCGGTAAAAATATAAAGGCGGTTGAAAAAACGCTTCATATTTTCGATAACGTAGTGAAAAAACATTAACTACAAATTTTAAAAACTTCAAGAAACGCTTACTTACGTAACTTAATCTTCAGTAAACAACCCGAGGCGGAATTTTTTTAAACTAATAAAAAAACACGCTCGTTCAAAAAACAATCGTTTAATTAATACGCTATTGTTTAGGGTTTATTATAAATTTATTTTTTCACTATGTCAATAAAATAGACAACGATTATGAAAAAATTGTGATTTTTTAATGAAAAAATATTTCATAATCTCAAAACGTCGCATACGTTATCGGTTTTTTACTGCATTTTTTCAAAAAATACCGCTTAAAAATCGTTATAAGCCGCATGATTTCCTTGTTGTTTACGAAAAAGCACCTTAACGTGCCTAAAAACAGGCTTATATCAAGACTTTTATACTTTTTTACCGAAAAGCGGTTTTCGGGCTTTACGTTAAAAAAGTAAAAGTATTCGCATTTTTTAAATTATTTTCAAAAACGAGTAAAAAACGTTTGACTTTACCGCGTTATGCGGTTATAATTTTAACATATTCATATAGAGGCGCGATGCTTATCAGTAATCTCTTCCGAAACGGATTGAAGGAAGCGCGTGAAAGGAAGCGTCGCCGAAACTTACGGTTTTTATCCGAAAAATCTTAGGTTGGGTTGCAACGGAATACGTTGCAGACTGTCGCAAAGGTTTCTTTTGCGGAGCGCTATTATGTAATCATTTTTATATTGATTATTTTGCGATTTTTCCGTACGACCTTTGCGCCGTACGGATTTTATTTTGCTAAAAATTTTTTGGAGATATAAAAATGAAAAAAACTTTAAAGCTTTTAGGCGTGCTTTTGTTATCCGCCCTATTAGCGTTTTCCTCTCTTACGCTTACGGCGTGCGGAGATCAAAAAGACGAAAACAGTCTTTACGTCGGTATGGAATGCGGATACGCACCGTTTAACTACACGCAAATAGACGATAAAAACGGCGCGGTGAAAATTTCCAACGCCGACGGCTACGCGAACGGTTACGACGTAATGATTGCAAAAAAGATAGCCGAAAAATTAAATAAAGAATTGGTTATCGTAAAATACGAGTGGGACGCGCTAGTTAACGCCGTATATAGCGGCTCTCTTGATTTTATTATCGCGGGTATGAGCCCCACGGAAGAAAGAAAGCAAACGATAGACTTTTCAGACGCGTATTACGAAAGCCAACTTGTTTTAGTGGTTAGAAAAGACGGTAAATATAAAGACGCAACTTGCCTCGACGATTTTAACGGCGCTAAAATCGTTGCGCAATTAGGGACTTTTCACGATCAAGTGTTGCAAGAACAAGCCGAAGCGCACGGCATTTTGCCACAAACCCCGCTTTCAACCTTCCCGGAAATGACCAACGCGTTAAACCTCGGAACCATAGACGCTTACGTTGCCGAAGAACCGGGTGCGAAATCCGACTGCGCGGCAAATCCTAAACTTACTTACGTTTCTTTGAAAAATAACGACACGGGCTTCACCGCTTCCGCCGAAGACGTTCAAGTGGCGGTCGGTCTTAAGAAAAACAGTCCTTATAAATCGGCTATTAACGAAGTTTTAGCGGGGCTTAGCGAAGAAGACAGGCTTCAACTTATCGAAACCGCAACCACGCTTGCCGTCGGCGATAATGTTGTCGAAGGCGAAGAACAAGGATTCTTCCAAGCCGTCGGAAGCATCGTTTCAAAATACTCCGTTTGGCTTCTAAAAGGCGTGGGATACACCCTACTCGTTTCCCTAATAAGTACGCTTATAGGTCTGTTAATCGGCATTTTGATAGGTATTTACCGCACCATGCCGACGCCCAAAAACAAGGTTGCGAAAGTCTTTAAAAAGATCGGCGATTACCTTTTGGCGGCTTATATAGAAGTCTTCCGCGGAACGCCTATGATGGTTCAAGCAATGGTTATCTTCTGGGGCTTTGCGCTTATAAACGGCGGAACGACGATGAATCCCATTTTGGCGGGCTTTATAATAGTTTCCGTAAATACCGGCGCGTATATGGCGGAAATCGTAAGAGGCGGAATTATTTCGGTGGATAAAGGTCAGTTCGAGGGCGCTAACGCTATCGGTATGACGCATTTCCAAACTATGACGCACGTCGTTTTACCGCAAACTTTAAGGAATATTTTGCCTTCCGTCGCTAACGAATTCGTTATCAATATAAAAGATACGTCGGTGCTAAACGTAATCGGGTTTACGGAATTATTCTTCCAAGCAAAGAGCATAGTTTCCATAAACTTTAACACGTTTGCGACGTACCTACTCGTCGCCGCGATTTACTTCGTGCTAACGTTTACGATAACGAGACTACTTAGGTTCGTCGAAAAGAAGATGGACGGTAAAAAAGATTACGTGATAGTAGGTTCGCAAAATATGGACGCCGATTCTTACGCGCGTGATAAAAATCTTAACGGAGGTAACAAATAATGTCGGATCAAATTATAGAAATCAATCACCTTCAAAAGTCGTTTGGCGATCACGAGGTTTTAAAAGATATAAACTTTACCGTTAACCGCGGGGACGTTACCTGCATAATAGGCTCGTCGGGAAGCGGAAAAAGCACTCTTTTAAGATGCTTAAATTTGTTCGAAACCCCTACTTCCGGCGAAATTTTAGTGGACGGCGAAAATATCGTCAACGCTAAAAACCCCAACGAATACAGAAAAAAGGTCGGTATGGTTTTCCAATCGTTTAACCTTTTTAACAATATGAACGTTTTGAAAAACTGCTCGGTAGGACCGCGCGTGGTACTCGGCGTTAATAAGCGAGAAGCCGAGGAAAGGGCTAAAAAGTATCTATCTATGGTCGGTATGGAAGCCTATTTGAACGCACGCCCGTCGCAACTTTCGGGCGGACAAAAACAAAGGGTGGCAATCGCACGCGCTTTGGCAATGGAGCCGGAAGTTTTGCTTTTCGACGAGCCGACTTCGGCACTCGACCCCGAAATGGTAGGAGAAGTTTTGGCGGTTATGACTTCGTTAGCCAAAAACGGACTTACAATGGTAGTGGTTACCCACGAAATGAGTTTTGCGCGCGATATTGCGAATAAGGTAGTATTTATGGACGCAGGCGTTATCGAGGAAGAAGGCACGCCCGAAGAAATCTTTTACACACCTAAAAAAGCAAGAACGAGAGAGTTTTTGTCGAGAGTTTTATAATTTCACCTTTTTAAAAAGCACGACGATTATTAAATCGTTTGCAGTAATTACACCTATCTTTAATTAACGTTAAAAAACCCGTCTATAAGCCGATAATCGACCTATAGGCGGGTTTTTTGTGTTTTAATCGTTTTAATAAAGTTGCTTTTTTGCCGTTATAAAACTTACCATCCTCCGCCCGGACGAGGACCGCCGCCACCGGGACCGAAGCCGCCTTGTTGCGTTCCTACCTGAGTCAAAGTTTTAGAAATAGTAAAAGTTTCAAGTAAATCGTCGTCGCAATAAAGCGAATAAGTTCCGCCCTTTTTCAACCCGTCGACGCTTACGATTACCGATTGACAAGTTTTAATTAGCGTTACTTTTATTAGAACGTTGCCGTCGGAGTCTTTCAAAGATATTTCGTCGCCGGAAGAAAAACTCGTATTACTGCCGTAAGACACCACGTATTGTTTAGAGTTACTGCCCGGCGTTTCCACCATACCGAGCGCTGACGTAACGAATAAAGTTCCTCCGTCGACTAAAATGCCGCTATCGGCGTCAAGTCCGCCGTTGCCGCCCGTAGTTGGACCGAAAACCGTAACCACGCCGCCGCTTATAAGCACGGTGCCGTTTGAATCTATTCCGTCGCCTTCCGCGTCGACCGTTACGTCGCCGTCCGAGATAATGATATGTTCTTTAACCATTCTATCGTCGGAAGCAGCGTTGATACCGTCGTCGGTTGCTTTTACTTTTATAGTTCCGCCGTTGATTTCGACGTAGCCGCCCTCTAAACCTTCGTAAGAAGTTTGAACGTCGATATTTCCGCCGTTGATTTTAAGTAAAAAGTCGGCGTGCATACCGTCGTCTAAAGTGTTAATAGTAAACGTCCCGCCGTCCACTACAGTATCTCCGGAGTTGGTGTGTAAAGCGTCGTCGGTACTGTCGATATTGAACGTTCCGCTTTTTATAAGAATAACGTAATCGGCGTTTTCGGTAATAACCGTATCGTCTTCACCGTCGCCGTCTACGTCAAATTCGATTTCGCCGACCTTTATCCCCTTGCAGCCTTGCTTTAAGGCGTATAAAGTTCCGCGTTTTTCGTCGGAGGCAACTTTTTGGTATTTGCCCGCACGGTATTGGTATCTGAAATCGTCGCTCGTTAAATCGTATTCTTCTCTATTTGCCGCGGTGTCTTGAACGAATTCGCCCGTAGTTTTTATATCGTACTTGCCGCCGTCGATATAAACGAAAGTGTCGGCTTGTATTCCGTCACCCGTAACGTCGCAAGAATACTCGACGTTTATTAGCGAAACGAAGCCTTCCTTCAACGTAAACGTGCAGTCGGCGACGTCGTCCGGTTCGTCGTAATCGCACTCGGCGTGAAGTCCGTCTTTTTTAGCAGACGTTACTTGAATTTTGCCGCCGTTCGCTATAATTGAACGTGCCGTCACCGCGTGGTTTGCGCTTTCTATTTGTAAAACGCCGTCGACGAAATAGAAGTCTTTCGTAACTTTTATAGCGTTTTTACTTTGACCGTTTACTTTCAAACTGCCGTCGCCGTTGATTTTTAAATCGCCTTTTACGTGAATAGCGTTGCCGCTACGCGCGTTCAAAATTTGATTTTCACCCACCAAAGTAAGCGTTATATCACACTTTTTATCGCTCGATAACGCGACATCTTCCGGATTTGTTATCGTAGCGTTGTTTAGGACGATACGCGCGGTAACGCCTTTTGCAACGGTTATCGAGGTATGCGTGCCTTCAACTTCGTAAACGCCGTCTTCGTCAATCGTAATCGTTTCGTCAGTAAGTTTCGTCGTATTAGCGACGGAAACGTCGGATTTTAACGCGGATAAATCCACCTTTGCGGCGGCTTCTACACTCGTTTCAGTTTGGTCGTTATCAAAATCGTTGGGCTTTTCGACGGGGGTTCCGTCCACTCCGTTTTCACTTCCGCCGTTATTAGAGGACGGGTTGCAAGCGGTGAAAATAAATAACGTCATCGCTAAAATTAAAGCCGTGCCTACTACTAAAAGTTTTTTAAATAATTTCATAAAATCTCCTCATTTCATTTTTATATTATTGTAACGCGTATATCTTTAATCAACTAAAAATTTAAGCGTTAGTATTAGAATTATCCTAATAAAAGTAAATAATTTTCCTGTTTTTTACACGAAAGTCGGTCTATAGGTCGATTATCGACGGTTTTTAGTTTTTTGAAACCGCGCTTTGATAAATTCTTACTATATCCCTAAGTAACTCGGGATGATTAAAATCCTTGCCGTAAGCGACGTTCATTTCACGCATCATCGTTAAGTTTTCGATAGGCACGATTTTAATTTTGCCCTTTCTTGCGTCGCTTATACAAGCGCTTTTAGGTAAAATTGAAACGCCCAAATCCTTTTTAACCAAAGTTTTTATCGTCGCTACGTTGTCTACTTCCAAGCAAACGTTGAAATTGTCTATCGACTCGTTTATACTGGTTAAAGTTGCCTCGAACAGTTTACGCGTTTCCGAGGACGGAAGCCTTAAAATTAGGTTTTGTTTTTTTAATTCGTTTAAAGTTATCATCGAGCGTTTTGATAAGGGGTTATCGTTATTTAACGCGCACACCAAGTAGTCGGTATCGAGCATTAAATAGTTTAGTTTGTTAGAGTTCCTCTTTCCGTCGACGATCGCTATATCAAGTTCGTAGTTTTCAAGCATCTCATAAAGATTATTTATGTTATCAGTAATAATCGTTATGGTCATTTTTGCATTTTCGTTTGCGTATTTTGCCAAAACTTCAGTAATTTTATTGTTTTCGGAAGTATGCGTAACGCCTATTCTGAAACGCGACACGAGCCTTTTTTCGTCGGCGATTTTTTGAATCATTTTTTCGTGCAAAGCTTTAAGACGCCGTGCGTAAGTTACGGCAATTTCCCCTTCGTTAGTGAGGATTATTTCGGTTTTCCCTCGTAAAAACAACTTTGCGTCGCATTCTTTTTCCAATAAATTTATATGGTGACTGACTGCCGGTTGGGTTAAGGATAAAACTTCGGCGGCTTTCGTGAAACTTTTACACTCGGCAACCGCTAACAAGGTTTCTAGTTTTGCGTCCAACATAATCTAAAAACTCCTTAAATAAAAATTCTTTATATTTAACTAAAAAAATAATAAGGACTGTTTATTATTATTTATGATATAATAAACCAAGAAAAAAAGCAAGCCGTTTTGCGGTGCAAATGAAAATTTCGGGTAAAAAATGTTTAACAATTACAATTTACTATCTAAATCCGTTGCCGATTTGATTTCGGGAACCTCAGAAGTTACTTCCATAATAATTTCCGTCGCGATAATGCTTCTCGGCGGATTTTTAACGACCAGAATAACTAAAAAACTTAGACTGCCCAACGTTACCGCTTATATCGTAACGGGTATTATTTTAGGTCCGTTTTGTTTAAAGGTTATACCGACCGATATAATAGAAGGCACCGAGTTTTTGGCGGATATCGCGCTTGCGTTTATAGCGTTTTCGGCGGGTGAATTCTTTAAGTTTTCAAAACTTAAAAACAGCGTCGGAAAAGTCGTAGCGATAACCCTTTTAGAATCTTTATTAGCGTCGGTGTTCGTGTTTATACTTACCTATTATATATTAAGGTTAACGCTTGCGTTTTCCATAGTCTTGGCGGCTTTGGCGTCCGCGACGGCGCCTGCGTCTACCATGATGACGATAAGACAAACGGGTGCGAAAGGCAACTTCGTCGACACGCTTTTGCAAGTGGTTGCCTACGACGATATAGTCGCGCTTTTAGCGTACAGCGTTGCAATTTCCGTCGCGGTGTCTTCGCAAACGGGCGACGGTTTTAACTTCGGCGATATAGCGATACCGGTTTTGAAAAACTTAGGAACGTTGGCTTTGGGTTGCGGCTTCGGGCTTTTGATGAAACTTTTTATACAAAAAAAGCGTTCAACCGACAACCGCCTTATTATCTCGATAGCGCTTATTTTCGCGTTTTGCGGTATTTGCGCCGCGATGGAAATCTCTCCCCTTCTCGGTTGTATGGCGATGGGCACCGTCTACGTAAACCTTTCCGAAGACGATAAGTTGTTTAAACAATTAAACTACTTTAGTCCGCCTATTTTGCTTTTATTTTTCGTGCGGTCGGGGCTTTCGTTCGACTTAAACGCTTTATTCCACCCGTCGGGCGAAATCGGCGACGCATCCTTACTTTTAGTTGGAATCCTTTATTTCTTAATAAGAATAATCGGTAAATACTCGGGGGCGTTTTTGGGCGGACTTATCACCAAAGCACCGAAGGAAACGCGCAACTATTTAGGTTTGGCGCTTATCCCTCAAGCGGGGGTAGCGATAGGGCTTGCGGCGCTCGGAGCAAGAACGTTGGGCGGTGCGCAAGGTAACGCCTTGCAAACGATAATTTTGGCTTCGAGCGTTTTGTACGAACTCATCGGTCCCGCTTGCGCCAAACTTGCGCTTTACCTATCCAAGTCGTATTCCAATAAACTTGAAGATTTAGCGCAGGTTTCGGAAACTTTACCCGACGGCGAAGCAAAAAACACCGTCGACGTGTTAATCGAAAGAATTCAAAAAATTCAGGAAGATCTTAGAAAAGAAGAGGTCACCGAAGAAGAAAAGGCTTTCACGGAAGCCGCGGAAGAACAGTTATTGCTCGGTGAAGAAAAAATTCCTTTTAACGTAAAATTACCTATGGAGGCTAAAAAATGATTGACCCTATTGCAGAACTTTTAGGAACTTGGTCGCAAAATTTAAACGTATACAGTATTATTTTAAGAATACTTTTAGCGGTTTTAACAGCCGCTATCGTCGGTTGGGAAAGAGCAAGCAAACGACACTCCGCAGGACTTAGAACCTTTATTTTGGTGTCGCTGTCCACCTCGCTTATTATGATTTTGGAAACTTACCTTTTAGAAAATTTCGACGTAAAAATTTACGTTTTATCGTGCGCGGGCGTTATAGGCGTCGCGGTAATCAGCGTGCACTCGCTTATAATGAGTTCTAAAAACCAAATTAAAGGGTTAACCACTTCCGTCGGGCTTTGGGCGTGTTCGATTTTAGGGTTGACGAGCGGCGCCGGGCTTTATACCGTTACGGTAATAGGCTTTATTTTGTTAGTCGCTTCCCTTTCGTTTTTCCCAGCGCTTGAAAGATATTTAAGAAACCGTTCCAACCACTTTGAAATTTACTTGGAATTAAAAAGAAGCGGCGACTTGGCAAACTTTGTTTCCACCCTTCGCCGTTTAGGTTTAAGAATCGACGAAATAGAAGCCAACCGCGCTTACGCGGGCTCGGGGCTTAGCGTGTACTCGGTGTCGTTATCCATCATAAGTCCGGAACTGAAAAAATATAAAACCCACACCGAAATTATTGAGGCTTTAAGAAGTTTAGACTATATCCACTATATCGAAGAAACTTGGCTATAAGACGATTACGACGCTATTTTAAAAAGGAAAGAAAAATTTTCTCTTTCCTTTTTCTTATTTTACTTACTATTATTGACAAGTAAGGCGGACTTTGCTATAATACCGTTATAAGACTTAGAAACGTTTGTTTTTATACCGTTATAAGGTTTTTATTTACTGCTTGAATTATTACTTTCTAAGGTTTACGGAGGAAAAAATGATTTATTCCATAGTTTCTATTATCGTTTTGATTATTCTGTGCGGACTGTACTTAGGCTACGCGATTAAGTTTTTTACGCTTAAACGCGCCGAAAGAATTTCGTTTATTAAAACCTTCAAAAACGGCAAAGGCTATATAATTTATCTTGCGGCGTATCCCCTTTGCTTCGCGGCGGAACTATACGCCGGCACGCCAAGTTTGGAAGCGTTTTTTAACGCCGTAAAATCTTCCGTTGATTTAGTGGTCGCAAAATTCGATTTTTCGACGCCGCTTTTTAACGAAAACCCGATATATAAGTGCGTGGTATTCGTTTGCCTTATATTGGTTACTTTAAACGCAGTCGTGCTTACCGCGTCGATATTTTATCAAAGCGTCGCTAATTTTTTCGGCACGGTAAAGTTTAACTTCGGCAAAGATACCAAGTGCATTATTATAGGCTGCAACGAAAATTCTAAAGCGATTTATCAATCTTGCGCCGATAAAGCCGTGATAGTCGGGATTTTTTCAAAAGAAGAAAAAGATCAAATGTTCGTGCAAAAAATCACGTATAAAAGTTTACCTAACGAAAAGCGTTTGTACTTGTGGCTCGACGAAAAGATAGATTATCTTGCAAAAAAATACCGCGGAAGCCACTCTAAATTAAATATTATCGTAAATACCCAAAACGACACTAAAAACCTCGACTTGTGCGGAAGATTCGTATCATTTATATCTACTAGAAACCAAGAAACTTACGACAACGTAGACCTTTACGTTTTCGGAAACAGAGAGTTCGAGGACGTGTACTCTCGCTATGAAAACCAATCGAAAGGCACTTTGCACTACGTAAACGAGCATAGGCAAATTGCGGTTGATTTTATCGATAACCACCCGATGACCGAGTTTATGAACGATAAGCATATAGACTACGCGACGTCGCTATTATACCCCGACGTAGAAATTAACGTCGCTATCGTAGGGTTTGGTCGGGTTAATCAACAAATACTGAAAACCTCGGTCGCAAACAACCAATTTTTAACTAAAAACATAGACGGCGTGCTCGCCCCTAAACGGGTAAACTATTACCTTTACGATAAAAACCAAAGCGGCGAACATAAAAATCTCAACCACACTTATTATCGGTACGAGCACGAATTTTTCAACAAAAACGGCGAGATTACGGTGCGGCAAGACGACTACCTTCCGCTTCCGCCGCTTCCCGCGTTTACGGAATACAAAAAAAGTAATATAAACTCGTTGGACTTTTACGACGACGTAAAATCCGTTTTAAAAAACCGAGAAAGGACTTTAAACTTCGTAGTCGTTGCGCTTGGCGACGATTACCAAAACGTTGACGTTGCCAATAAATTAGTTGCCAAAATTAAAGAATGGAATCTTAACAATTGCAAAATCGCGGTAAGAATACGCGACGACGAAATTTTCGGAAAGATAAATCTTTGCGCGGACTCGGAAATTTGCACACCTTTCGGCAATCAATTAAAAGTCGTTTACGATTACGCACACGTCGTTAACGAAAAGTTTACGGAAATGGCGATTTTGCGAAACTTCGGTTACGACGTGGAAAAAAATATGTCGAAAACGCTTGTCGGCGAAGAAGAAAAAAGAAAATCGCGCGCGCTTTGGCATTTAAAACGTACTTTAACCGAAAAGGAATCCAACGTTTACGCTTGCTTAAGTTTACGTCTAAAACTTAATCTTATGGGGCTTGATTACGTAAATAAAGACGCCAAAATCAAAGGGATTACCTACGACGAATATATGAAGATTTACGCCGAAAACGATTTACCGGACGTTTATCAAACCCAAGGCGCCGACGACTGCTTCGCTATAAAATACCCGTTAAACTTTAAGGACTCTCGACGTAAAAACCTTGCCGTATTAGAGCATTATCGGTGGAACTCGTTTATGTTAACGAGCGGTTTCGTTCCGTCAAGTATAGAAATGATTAAGACCGAAAAAGTAGACGGAAAATATACGAACGGCAAAAATTATCAAATACGTCGTCATGGAAACCTTACCACCTTCGACGGATTGGTTGAATTTAGAAAAATAATAGCCGAACGCGATAACTGTGATGAAAAATCAGTCGACGTTATAAAATACGATTACCAAATACTTGACGGCGCGTATCAATCGTTGACCGCCAGCGGATATAAAATCGTAAAAATTATTTAATACGTTATAAAAAAGTCCGCCTATAGGTCGATTATCAACTTATTTAGGTGGACTTTTTTGTTTAAAAATAAAAGGCATCAAAATAATTTTGCCATGAAATAACGACACCTTCCACCTATCGATAAATAAAACTCGATTTATATAAACTCGGCTATTAAATAATTATCTATGCGGATTTATAATAAATATTTTTCTTACGCGCGCTACCTACCGTTTTTTAAAAACGGTATTTAAGCAATTTAATTTATTTTTCAAACTGCGTTTAAACGTTAAATAAAGGTAAAATTTTATTTTATAACTATAATTTTTCCATTACCTTTTAAAAATGCTTGCGCAAATTTTAATAATATGATATTATATTCAAGCAAAGTCGATAAGGCCTCATGGTCAAGCGGTTAAGACGTCGCCCTCTCACGGCGAAATCAGGGGTTCGAGTCCCCTTGGGGCTACCAAAAAAAGAAAGCCAATTTATGGCTTTCTTTTTTTTGTTTAGTATATTAGGGGACTCGAACGGGCGGGCAGTCGCCTTGCAAAAATATAGATAAATAAAAAGACGTTAATAAACGACCCTCGTTTTTTACTAGTTCGGAAAAGTTAAAACTTCGCAGTTGCGGACGATATAATTAAAATAATCGCCGTCCTTAGGTTTTCCTAAAAAGTAACTTTTAACCACCATGCCGACGCCGCCGTGCGCGACTATTAAGACGGTCTTGCCGAGGTGTTTTTCGGTTATTTCGTCCAAAAAATTATAAACGCGATAGATTACTTGGGACAAACTCTCCCCTTCTTTAATAGTTTGCGTTCCCGTTTCCTTCCAAAACCCCTCGTCTATCATAATTTGTAAGGGTTTACCTTCGTATTCGCCGAAATTCCGCTCGATAAGTCGCGCGTCTACGGTAATCGGGATTTTATCGACTATCGCTTTACAAGTTTCCAAAGCGCGCGATAATGGCGAGCAAAAAACCTTGTCGAAAACAACGCCTTTTAACGTCTCGGCGGTTTTTCGAGCCTCTTTGCGCCCTTCGTCGTTTAGCGGGATATCCGTTTGCCCTTGCATAAGCCGCGAAAGATTCCAATCGGTTTGTCCGTGTCTAATAAAATAAATCATACGATTATAGTACTAAAAACGCGTCCGTTTGTCAAGCGTTTGTAAGGCGTTTACTTTGTAATAAAGAATTGTCTTAACCGTTTACTAAACCACGTTTTTTCTCGATAATCGACCTATAGGCGGACTTTCGTTATTTAATCAACCTTGTTTTAGCCTACTTTGCGACAAACTACGACGTTAACGAAAATAATAATTTCAAATCGTTTTTAGACGGTTACTTACAAAATATTTTCGATACGCATACACGCAATAAACGATTAGTTACACCTTACCGTTTGAAAATCTTAAACGATAGATTTTTTGCTTTACTTAAAAAAAAGAAAATGATATAATTTATTCGTTATTAACGATACGCCGATTTTATCGGCTACAATCCCCACGTAACGACAAGCGCGCCCCGTTTCCGCAATGCAGGTTTCGTTTACGCCGCTACGCGACACCTTCCGAGACGCTTTGCACAAGTTCCTCCGTATGGGCGTCTGTACGTGGATTTTTTAAAAAAGATTACTCTAAAACGACTAAGAAAAGGAAAATTAAAATGAAGAAACAAACGTTTAATCCGTATTTGCCGAGTTACGAATACGTACCTGACGGCGAGCCGCATATTTTTGGCGACAGAGTTTACGTTTACGGTTCACACGATAGATTTAACGCCAACAAGTTTTCGGCGAACGACTACGTATGCTGGTCGGCGCCCGTAGACGATTTATCCGATTGGAAGTACGAAGGCGTTATTTGGAAAAAGTCGGACGTTCCCGACAAACCGCCGTTGATTTTAAAATCTTTGTACGCCCCCGACGTCGTTGAAGGCGCGGACGGACGGTATTATCTTTACTATTTCGTAGGAAACTCCGGCAAAATAGGCGTTGCGGTGTGCGACACCCCCGCGGGCGAATATAAATATTACGGCAAAGTAAGATATCCGGACGGTACGGTGTTGGGTGAAGGGACGGACGAAACCGACTTATGGCAGTTCGATCCGGGCGTTTTCCGTGACGACGACGGAAGAATTTATTTGTATACGGGTATGGCTCCTAAATCCCCTACTATTTTCACCGCGTTTAAACGAGCAAACGTCAACGGCGCGATGGGCGTGGAACTTTGCGAAGATATGGTAACGATAAAACTTCCTATTAAGCGGATAGCAAAATCGATACGTTCTTCAAAAGCAACGGACTTCTTCGGGCACGAGTTTTTCGAAGCCTCGTCTATGCGCAAGTTTAACGGCAAGTACTACTTTATTTATTCGTCGTATAACGGTTACGAACTATGTTACGCGACGTCCGATAGTCCGCTTGGCGATTTTAAGTACGGCGGGGTTTTGGTTTCCATAGGCGACTTAGGGATTTCTGAAAACGCGCTTAATTATCTTGGAAACACACACGGCAGCGTCGACTATATAAACGGCAAATATTACGTTTTTTACCATAGGCAAACCAATAGGCATTGCTATTCGCGTCAGGCCTGCGCCGAGCAAATATTTATGGATGAGAACGGTGATTTTAAGCAGGCGGAAGTTACCTCTTGCGGACTAAACGGCAAGCCGTTAGACGGCTTCGGAGAGTACGAAGCGCGTATTGCTTGCCACTTGTATTCCAAAAAAGGAACGTATTTTTACAGCGCGATAAAACGCCCGAAAGGTTGTCATCCCTTCTTTACCCAAAAGGGAAAAGACAGAGAGGAAAACGGCAACCAATATATCGCCAACTTTTGCGACGGCGCTACCGCGGGATTTAAATATTTCAACTTTGACGACGCAAAAATTATTGCGGTAAAAGTAAGCGGAAACGGTAACGGCGTTATAACCGTCAAGGACGGCGTTTTGGGCAAAACGGTTGCAAAAATTAACGTCCGCGCTCAAAAAAAGCCGCAATATTTTGCCGCGGCTTTGACGATTGAAAACGGAATAAAACCTTTGTACTTTACCTTTAACGGAAAAGGACGTCTTGATTTTATTTCCTTTAAATTGTATTGATTTAATTATCAAAGGCTCTCGTTTTTTCGAGAGCCTTTTTCGTAATCCCGTCGTATAAATTACTGACGAAAAAGCCCCAAAAAAGTCAAAAAAGTCCGCCTATAGGTCGGTTATCGACGTATAGACGGAAAACTACGAGTAAAAATCGTTTAGTATAATAACAAAAAATTAGATTCGTCGGAAACGATATTCGAAAAATTGTTTTTTCAAAACGACGATTAGACGATTTTTAAAGTTACGGAAGAAAAATCCAATCGTTTAAGCGCGGATTCTTCCATTATAAAGTACAAAGTGTTTTTCGTTCCGCTTAAAAAATCTAAATCGGAAGAATCGGGGACGTACTTTAAAATAGCGATTTCGCCGCTTTCGACGTTTTCGTCTTTTACGAGCATCGCGGTAAACTCCCAACGCGCGGAAAAGTCGTTTTTGTTTTGAACGCACGCGCCTTTTTCCAATCTAAATAAAGACTTATCTAAAAACAAAGAAAAGTCGATCGCCCACTCGGTTGTGACGTCGTAATCCCCTTCCCAATCCTCGTTAAACAAGGTATACGCGTCGGCTTCGCCGTCGAAGTATCTTACGACCGCTTGCGGTTTTTTCTTATAATCGATGAAAAAGTAAAGCATACCGTGGTCGGGAAGCAACGTTTTACCGACGGCGGACGCTAAATCGTCCAAGTTAATTTGACAAAGAAAAAGTTCGTCGGGAGAGAAAACGTCGTCTAAAAGCCATTGTTCGGGAAGAAGTATTTCACCGAAAAACTTACTTTGTTCTATATCGCAATCTTCGTCTTTAATTATCAGTTTTACGCTCATTTTTATTAGCAGCCTTTATTTTGATATAATTTTTATCCTTTGAAAAATTACGGTCGCCAGTGAAAGTTCCGCCAAGCGCGTCTATAGCCATGCCGATTTCCTTGTAAGATACGTAGTCGTTTGCGGTTTCCAACGCCTTATATAAATCGTCTAACACGCTTTCGTCTCCGTATTCGACGAGGTAAGCGCAATATTCCGGCGTTTTGTCCACGTTGTTAAAGAGTTCTTCGGTCAACGCTTTTTTTATAAGCGGAGAACGCTTTTTTTGCCGCGACAAAAGTTCGCACGCGGCGCCGCTTAAATAAGGACAGGCTTTTAAGGTTTCTTCTAATATATCGAAAATCTCCTTATCCTCCAAATATTCCGCGCACGAATCCTTGACGGAATCGGGAGTATTTTCGTTAAAAAGTAAGCCTATAAGCCTATTAACGCACTTTTCCGAGTTTTTATGCGATAAAGTTTCGATAGTGATTAAAAGCAAATCTTCGGGATTGTTTTCGTCCAAAAGTTCTATCAAATCGTCTTCGTTTGCATGGTGCGAAAGCGCGTGAATAAGGTACTCGGACACGGGGACGTTTCTTTTAAAATGCTCTTTTAAAACGCCGATTAAATCGTCGTCCTCGCTATAAAAGTTTAAAGGGGTTTTTCCGCCGAGTTCTTTAAACGCTTGGTTTTGGAAGGAAGCGTAAAGTTCTTCCTTTTTTTCTTCTACGTTATCGGCGGTAACGGTGCCTTTTAGTTTAGCGATATTTTCCGCCGCGTATTTTTTAAATAAATTATCGATATCAATTATTATCATCGTCAGCCTTTATATATTTTACGATCGTATTTATTTTTCTTTCGGAAGTGTCGAAATACATAGAGAAAACACTTGCGTTTTTTAACGAAGCCCCTTCTTTTAACCCGTAAAGCGCAAACGCGATTATTGCAACCGCCAAAGCGTTCTCGTCCTTTATCTTACCTAAATTTCCGTTCTTTTTAAGTTTTTCATAAACCCAATAAGCAGTTTCGGTAAGTTTTTTTTGACCGCTTTTAAACAAGATTGCGGTTTTTGCAACGGCGACTGCGTGCGCATATTTGACGATCGCGCCTTGCGACTCTAAAGAAATATCCGTCAAGGGACTTAATTTGACTTTAAAGTAGTTTCCGCCGCACGTAAAACAAAGGTATCCTTTTTCTTCCATAAGCGTAAGTTCTTCCAAAACGCTAATCTTCACCTCGTCGATAACGGCGGATTCCAACAGTTTTTCTTTTACGTATTTAGCGTGAGAGGGATCGTCGGAACGTAGTAACGAAACCGCCAAATCTTCTTGTAGGTCGTTAGGAAAAGAAAATACCCAGTCGCAAACGTCTTTGAAAATCTCACTGTTTCTCGCGGTGATTTTAGGTATTCGCCCTCCGTATTCGTACGCCTTTTTGGTAAATTTTTTAGTGACGTCGTCCGGGTATAGCATATCGTAACCGATGCGTGCTCCTTTCAAAATCTCGGGATTACGGCAAGCCTTTATATAATACTTTGCAACGCTGCTGTTGGAAAGTTGGTACGCGACGGTAATTCTTTTTTCAGCCTCTTTATAATCGCCCAAGTTGTATAAAACGGCACCTACCGCGAAGTTTGCGGCAAGCGAATACGGTTGAGCGGCTAAAGCCTTTTCACCGAAATACAAAGCGTCCTCGTCCTTATTTAAGTCGATGCAAGATGTAGTGGCTTTATAAAGTTCTTGAAAGTCTTGCACGTCTAACTTCTTTATCTCATCTACTAGGTCGTCCGCTTCCTTTTTATCGCAACTTGACGCGAAGTCCGCAAGCAAAACGAGTTTATTGATAAGTGGCAACGAATCGTTAGGAAAGTCGGCTATAAGCCCGTTAGCGTAGTTTTTTGCTTTTTCAAAATTGCCTTTTATAACTTCGAAACCTATAAGTCTTAGCCGTGCGCTAAGATAGTTTTCGTCATTTTTCGGAATTGCTTTCAGATAGTTTAAGGCTTGCTCCGTTTGTTGGTCGTAAAAAGCCTTGTCGGCGGCTTTTATAAGCTTGTCCGAAGGCGCTTTTTCTAACGGGTGGATTATCTCGTACGAAGGTTCTTCTTTTTCCGTAATAGCGGTGTAATAGTCTATCCTTTCGTCCAAATAGTCGTAGTCCTTTTCCTCCGCTTCGTTCATAAATTTTTCGTAATAAAACCCCGCGAGATGAAGATCGCCTATATGAAAATAACAAGCGGCTATTCCGTTGTAAGCCTCGGCGCGATCGCATTTCGGGGCAACGCTTAAAAACTTAAACCAATAATCGAGGGCAAACCTTATAAGGCTTAAATCCATGTATATTTTGGCAATTTCTTTGTAGCGAACGGGCAATAAAGCACTCGCTCCGTTTAGGGCGTTTAAAAGGTTTAACGCGCCGAGATAATCGCCGTTTCCCCTTCTTTTAATCGCTAAATTCAATTGTCTTTCTTCAAAATCGTTTATTTTTATGGTTTTACTCATCTTTCAATAATTGGTCGACGTCTTCTTTATAGTAAGTGTATTTTTGAGGGCAAAAATGACATACGACCTCGATTTTTCCTTCCTTTTCAATAGTATCGTACAATTCTTGCTTTCCTAAAGTTATCAAAATTTTGTCGACGTATTCTTTTGAGCAAGTGCATTTGTATTCCGGCAAGTATTCGAAAAAGAAAACTCCGTCGAAATATTTATCGATAATGCCGTCGATACCGCCTTCTTCTATCATCGAACTTATTGACGAAAAGTTGGATAAAAGTTTTTCGGCTATATCGATGCTTTCGTCGCTAGCGCCCGGCATCGGTTGAATAACTAAACCGCCCGCGCCCACGCAACTGCCGTCCTTACCGATTTTTACACCGAGGGCTATACCGGTCGGTTGTTGTTCGCTAAAAGTAAAATACGCGGCGAAGTCTTCGGCAATCTCTCCGCTGACGAGGCGAGCGCTCCCCGTATACGGCTCTTTTAATCCTAAGTTTTTCACAACGGACAGTCTGCCTTTGCCAACCGCTTTACCGACGTCCAACTTCCCGTTTGCCTTTAAGGGAAGATCTACGTTGGGGTTATCGATATATCCGCGCATTTTTAAGTCGTGATTGCCGCAAACGACGATAGAACCCGCAGGTCCGTCGCCGCTTATCGTAACGCTTAAAGTATCGTCTTTATTTTTTAGCCCCGTCGCCATAAAGGTAGCGGCGGTCATGGTTCTTCCGAGCGCCGCCGCCGCGAGTGCGCTTAATCCGTGTATATCGATTGCACGATTTACCATTTCCGTCGTGTCTAAAATGGTAACTGAAATTTCACCGTTTAATATTAACGCTTTTACTACTCTGTCCATAAGTTTTTCCTAATTTTTCGTTTTATCCTAAAACGCGTTTTAATTCTTTTTTGCGATAAATTGTATTCTTAAAGAGTCGTTTTCAACCTCTCCGCCGCCGAAATTTTGCACGATAACGGTCTTATAGCCCGACTTTTGCAAAAGTTCGACGATATTCTTTTCGGTGTGGATATACTCTACTTGACTTTCCTCGTTTTTTACGTACTTATCCCCGTCTTTTATAAAAACGGAAATATCCATTTCTACTTTGTCGTCAAAAAGTTTATTAAACCAAACGTAAGTCATATCTTCTTCGTCTTCCGAAAACACGTTGTTTGCTATTACGTTTTTGAGTTTATATTCCGAAGAAATATCAAAAATCAAAACTCCGTCTTTTTTTAAAAGCGAATAAAAATTTTTAAAAGTTTTTAGTAATTTTGCTTGCTCGACGTAATTTATTCCGTCGTTTATGACGGTTATAAAATCCACTTTAGAAAAGTTTTTAAAACTCGTCATATCGCCTTTTCTAAAAGGTATATTCAACCCTTCTTTTCTCGAAACGTTAACCGCTTCGTTAAGCATATCGTCGGATAAATCGACGCCTTCTATTTGATAACCTTCACGCTTTATCACCCTCGTAAAAAATCCGCTTCCGCACGCCATATCAAGTCCGCTTTTACCGTTTGCGTGTTCTTTTAAGAGTGAAACGAGATATTCCGTCCACCTATCGTATTCGGGACCGCTCATCACCTTTTCGTAAACGGGCGCGAGGGCTGAGTACGGTTTAGTCGTCATAATAATTACACCTCTTTATCGTCTTGTTATGGAAAAATTGCCTCCAAAGAGGCAATTTCTTACTTTAATTTATCTTTAGACTCTAACGCCCCGACCAAGTCGTCGCGCGTAAAGACTTCGTCTAAGTCGTCAACTTGCACGTCGTAATCGGTTACGGGCACTACGCCGTCCATAATACTTTCAGATTTTCCGACTTCGCGATAGCCTTCTTCTCGTTTAGCGACTTCCTTTTCCTTCTCGCGAGAGTTGTGTTTGTCGATTTCTTCGGCGCTTGCTTTATACGATTGAACCTTATCTTGGATAAACCTATCGTAAATCCATTGGCTATACACCGTCCAAACGAGCATCGTAAACGACGCGCCCAAAAACATTATAAGTATCAACGCGAGGCTTAACGCTTCCGAACCGAAAAACAATAAACCGAACGGTAAAAGCGCCATAGCGCCGAAAAACGCGTTTAACGGCAAAAGTACTACGGTAAATATCAAGCAATTCTTCATTTGTAAGAAGAAGTTACCCGTATAAGTAACCGATATCGAGCACATCGCTAAAAAGTGCAAGGTGGAAAACGCTATTAAAACGTAAAGCGCTATTTTCGCCAAAACGAAATACCATGCCGAACCGTCCACCGCGACCGTCAAATCGATTTTGGAAATTAGCATCGCAGACGCCGCTAAAATTATAGAATATATCGCGACCGCCGCTAAAATCGACAACAAGTTTTTCTTTATTCCTTGGAAAAACGTTTTGATAACGGGCACGTTTTCGCCCCAACAAAGATTACGCGTAACGTACATTCCGCCGGAGATACCTACTCCGAGCACTAACGCCGCAAAAGGCATCCATATAAAGAAGTTGTAGTTTGCACCGTAAATTATACTTTCCTCTAATCCCAATAACGAAGCAATCGGAAGATAGCCGACGCCCATATTAGCCGAGAAAGGCGAACTTGCCGCGTTAGAGTAAATGGTGGTAGTCCTGATGAACAAAAGTATCAAAAGGGGCGCCATAAACAAAAGCATTATGATATTAAGCCCCAAAAACTTCATAAAATTGCCCATGAAAACTTCGTAACCGAGCTTCCAACGGCTTACCGCGATTTCCGGACGGAAATATCCGTCGACACCCGAAGTATCGGTAAGCAAAACGGGCGTTTTAGTTGGTTTTTCCTCTACGCGTTGATCTTTTTTGACGGCGCCTTGATAGCCCGACTTAGTTTTTCCGTTTTTAGTAGCGGTATAACTTTTGCCCGCGTAGTTTTTTTGAGAGTTCTTTTTTGCCATAAATATTCCTTTTTAATAAAAGTAACGTTTCTTTTATAATGGGTTTTTGCCGCGTAACTTATAACGACGACGTTTCGTATAATAAAGGTGAAGCCGCTAAATTCGGTGCGGTTTTCCTAAGCGCAAAAAGCCGTTTATAATATAATAACTTAAATATTAAACTTTTACAAGTTTTTTTAAAGCCTTTAAGAAAAAAAGGTTGAAAAACGAGTGATTTTCACAAAATTTTTGGTAGGAGGCAGTTTTGAACGTTGCCGTAGTGGGCGCGACGGGCGTCATCGGTAGAAGAATTTTAGAAAAAGCCGAAAGTTACGGGCTTAGATGCAACGACTTGTATCTTTTTGCAACCGAGAAGTCCGAAGGGACTTTTTTAAAGCCTTTCGGTGAAAAAATAATCGTTGAAAAACTAAGCGTCGAAAACGTTATAAAAAAGCAAATAGACCTTGCATTTTTCGCCGCGGGCAGTCGGGTTAGCGAAGAATTCGCTCCCCTCTTTTTAGAAAAAGGCGCTTTCGTTATAGATAATTCGTCAAGATATAGAATGCAAAAAGGCGTTCCTTTAATAGTGCCGTCCGTAAACGGCGAACTTTTAACTACTTACGACAAACTGATTGCAAACCCGAACTGCTCGACGATTACGCTCGTTCCCATTTTGAACGCATTAAAAGGATTTGGGTTAAAACGGGTTTTGGTCAGTACTTATCAAGCGGTTTCGGGCGCCGGCAAATCAGGCGTCGAAGACTTAAAACGCGGAGAGCAAGGACTTCCGCAATTAAAGTTTGAAAAGCCTATTTACGGCAATTTGATACCGAAAATAGGCGACTTTGACGAAGCGGGGTATTGCGAGGAAGAAATGAAAATCGTAAACGAAAGTAAAAAAATTTTAAACGATGAAAATTTAAAAATCAGCGCCACGACGGTACGCGTCCCCGTGTTTAATTGCCACTCGGAAAGCGTGAACGTAGAATTTGAAAGCGAAGTTTCCCTTTCGGAAATTAAAAACGCTTTGCTTGATTATCCCGATATTACGCTAACGGCTAATGAAAAATACGCCACCCCCTTAGAGGTTAATAATCGCGACGACGTGGTGGTTTCAAGGATAAGAAAAGATTCATCTTGCCGTAACGCGATTTGGCTTTGGGCGGTTTCGGATAACCTAAACGTCGGGGCGGCAACCAACGCGGTAAAAATAGCAAAAATATTACAAAATTTGACAAAATAACGCGATAATCGACCTATAGAGGGACTTCTTAAAGATTACAAGGTTTCATACAGTATGCTAAGAACAAGTTAAAAGGAGATAAATCATGGTTAACGCGCTGATAGTCGGGATTAACGGAAAAGCGGGAAGCGCCGTCTATAACGCTGCCAAAGATTACGAAATAAACGTGGTTTGCGGTATCGATAAAACGCTAAAAGGGAGTGCCGGTTGTCACGTTTATAAAACTTTCGACGAAGTAAAAGAGATAGTGGAACTTATTATCGACTTTTCGTCGCCCGACGCGCTACACGGCGTCGCGGATTATTTAAAAACTTATCCTTGTCCGCTTTTTACGGGGGTTACGGGGTATACTAAAAAGGACGAAGAAACGTTTAAAAACCTTTCTAACGCGCTGCCGATTTTTAAAACGAGTAACGCTTCCTTCGGCGTAAACGTAATGAAAAACATCGTTAAAACCGCAAGCGAAAACTTGCCCGACTATTCCGCCTATATCGTTGAAAAACACAGAAAAAGCAAAAAAGACGCGCCTTCGGGTACGGCGATTTTACTGAAAGAGGCTTTCAATAAAGAAAAACGGCGTAATTTACCTATATTTTCCATGCGCGGCGGCGAAGTATGCGGTGAACACGAAGTTATATTTATTTGCGAAAACGAAATTCTGACGATAAAACATCAAGCGACGTCCCCTAAACTTTTTGCCGAGGGCGCGCTGTCGTGTTGCAAGTTTTTATTAACTAAAAAACGCGGCTTGTTTAGCGTCGACGATTATTTAAAGGAAAACGCCGCGATATAACCTTAACAACGCCTCCTTCGGATTCTTGTCGCAAACTTCCATTTTCACTAATTCTTTCGTATATTCTAAAAATCTATAATCTATCCCGAATAAGGCGGTGCGTATAGTGTTTACAGCCGCTTTTTTCGTTAAGTTTTTTCCGCTTAATACTAAGACGTTTTCTTTTTTGCCAACCGAAAGGAAAACTGTTTTTTTAGTGCGATACGCAGGCAATATCGTAGTTCCTTGCAGTAAAGGATTAAAGGTATTTTTAATAATAATTTTAATTTTTGAGCCGATAACGGGCTTATAGGCGGACTTTTCAAAAACCTTTGGGTTTAAAAACGATAAATTTTCATAATCGCGATACCCCATAACTTTTATAACGCGGGGGCTATTTACATAGGACGGATTTATAGAATAAATTCCGTCTACGTCGGAAAAATTTTCGTATACGCTACAATTAAAAAGGCGTGCTAAATAGGAGGCGGTTATATCGCTTCCGCCACGCGGAAAAGTTTTTATTCCGTCTTTATAATAATAAAAACCGGGGACGACCATCCCCTTTTTCAAACTCTTTTTATAATCTTTAAGATTTAATTTTACAAGTTCGTCTTTATCGTCGAATCTTAAAAGATTAGTAGCGTCCAAAAACTCGTAACCAAGAAGACGCGATAATATTTTAGCCGTCAAAAACTCGCCCTTCGATATCAACTCATCGTAAGAACAATCTTTATTGAGCCCGAGTTCTTTTTCGACGTTCAAGTTGATATTTAGACCGTCCGTTATTTGATAAAACCTTGAATATATTTGCTCTTTTAGACTTGCGTAGTCGCGGTTTTTATATAACGCTATCAATAAATCGGTTACTTTTACGCTTTTCTTATCGGTTTTACCGGGTGCCGAAACGACGATAATTTTTCTTTTTTTATCCGATAAAATTATATCTTTTACCCGCAAAAAATTTTCTTTGTTAGACAAAGACGTTCCGCCGAATTTGCAAACTTTCAAATAAAAAAATCTCCGCTACCATAATATACCGGTAAACGGAGATTTATTCTTTATAACTAAGCCGAGAATTTTTTATTCGACGGCGACTATCCCCACGCTTTTTACGTGCTTGATAAGTTTAAGTTCCTTTATTAAATTTTGCAGTTCCAATTTAAGTTCCTTCACGTCCACGACTATCGTAACTATGCTAACGTTGTTGACGGGAAGAGTAGAGTTAACCGAAATGATGTTTCCGCCGTTAGTGGAAATATCGTGTATGACGCTACCTAAAACCCCCGCCCTATCGAACAATTTAAAGTTAATTATGGCTTTTTTGCCGTAACTTGCGGAAGTTTTAAAAATTTTATCTTTATACTTATAAAAGGTCGAACGGCTTATTCCCGTTTCTTTGCAAGAAAGACTAACGCTTTTATTCTCGTCCTCGACCAAACTTTTGGTTCTTAAAACTAAATCAAAATAATCGGGCAAAATCGTCTTATCAACGATAAAGTACTCCGCGCCCATCTCTATCACCATCCGTAAAAATTATTCCAAAAAAAAACTTCTCTTTTTTCGTTTTTATTATTATATACTGTTTTTGGTAAAAAGACAACTGTTTTTGTATGGAAAACGAATTTAATTTAAAAAATTTTAAAAGCGACTTCTTTTCTTCTTAAAAAAGCCGCTTAGATTTAACCGTTTTTTAATTGTTTTTGCTAAGTTATTTTACCGTAGTTAAGCATTTAGCGGTGATTCTTACCGTCTTTTTTAAAGTTACGCCGTCGCGTAAAACCGTGTAAATCATCTCGTCGCCGGAAAACGCGCTTAATGTAATATCTACGATTTTAAAGTTTCTATCGATATCGTAAACTTTGCCTTCGTATTCCACCGACAAAATTCTATCGCCTTCTTCTAAAACGCCTTTCACGATAGAAGCGCTATCCACCGACTGTATAACGACCTCGGCTTTTATCCTCGTCTTTTTATCCTCGCTATCGTATATCGCGATTGAATTTTCTTCCGCAACGGTAATGCCTAACAAAGGCTTTTTAATTTGAGTTTCGCTTTTTCCTAAGCACTCGGCTACAAAATGACGGGTGCAGCCTTTTATCACGTTCGCGGGGATTGCGTAGTTTACGCCGTCGACGTTGGTTACGACGCTTTTAGCGTTGACTATACCGATAAGTTCGCCCTTGCCGTTAAAAAGTCCGCCGCCGGAGTTACCGGGGCTAACAGCCGCGTCGAATCGTATAAGGCGCATAACGTTGTCTTCGCCGTAAACGTTTTGTATGGAGACGTTTTCACTAACCACGCTTAAAACGCCTTTCGTTACGGAAGTTCCGCTTCCCTTGGGGTTACCGATAGCGTAAACGTCCTCGCCGAGCGTCAAGTCGTCGGAGTCGGCAAACTTTACCGCTTGATAATTGGATTTTTTAATCGCGTCACTGTTTTTTACCGACAAAAGCGCTAAGTCGTAATTTGCGCTACCTCCCTCGTAAGTCGCTTTGAAAGTCAAAGGGTTGTCGAGGTATTCGCCGCCGTAAGCCATTACGTAAATTTCTTGCGCTATCGCTAACGAGGTTTTCGTAGCGTTTTCGTTATACACGACGTGGAAGTTAGTCAAAATTAACGCGTCGCCCGCTTCTTTGTCAACGGAATATATTACGCCCGCGCCCATACTCGTAGAGTTTGCGTCGAAAGAACAAACCACGCTGCATACGGAAAAGAGTAATCGGTTTATTATTTCCGTTTGCGTTTCTTCGGCGTCGTCGGGGGCGAAATATTTTTTAATAAAATCGTCCAAACTACCGCTAAAATTGCCGCTTGCGACCATTTCGTCGTACAAATCGACCACGGTGTAGCCTTCGTTAAAGTTTACGCCGTCCTTGCCGTCGAGTCCGTTTTGTCCTTTATCGCCGCGTAAGCTTAAAAGCCACTCTTCCTCCGTGCCCTCAAAGCCGTTGACTACCGCTATTTCGTAAGCGCTTTTACCCCGAATAAGCGGAGTGCACGCGGTTAAGGAAAGTAGCGTTACAACCGATACCAAAGACACGATTGCGATTTTTAAAAATCTTTTTAAATTTATCTTCATATTTTTATACGCTCCTTATATAACGAGGTGGTTTTCTTGAAATATTGTATACGAGATATTAAAAGTTGTCAAGAATTTAACGGGGATTAAGTAAATCATGATAAAATTTTACCTTATTTTAACCAAACCGTAACTAAAATTTCAGTATTTTGTTACTTAAAAATCCCGTAAAAGATTAAACGGGGTAAAAAATCGTTTACAAATCACCCGTTTTTGTGCTAAAATATATTCGTCGTTAATATTATTTACGATTTTACGCGCTAATATAAGTCAAATTTAGCGCGGCGGAGGATAACGCTATGGGTTTATTTGATTTTTTCACTAAGGAAACGGAAGCCGAACCTAAAAAGAACAAGCCCGTCCGTCCCGTAGGCTTTTCAAGCCGCAAGACGGGCTCGAACGAAGAAAAAACCGACGATAACGTTGCGGTTAGGGTTTTTAAGCCTACTTCTTTCGACGACGTTTGCCAAATTATCGACTTTCTTCTTTTAAACAAACCCGCCGTGGTTAACGTGGAAGCCGTCAAGGACGATACCATACAACGGGTTATGGATATTTTAAGCGGTGCTTGCTACGCGCTTCACGGGGATATTTCGGAAATCTCTAAAAACATTTACCTTATTTCACCGGAAGGTCAAATGATGTAATCGTTTTTCAACTAAAAGCCCGTCTATAGGTCGATTATTCAAGTTTTTCGGCTTATTGAAGGGCTTTTTTTCGTTAGCGTTCGGTTTTTTCGGTATTTTGCCGAAAACGCTTAACGTAAAAACGACTTTTTCATCATCGCAATTATTGATTTTTAAATGGTTTTTTACAAAAAAAGTCCGCCTATAAGCCGATTATCAGCAAAATTCGGTTAAGGCGGATTTTATTTTTAAACTATTTTTTCAGAACCCGTCGGGCTTACGATACTGTAACCGACGTTTACGATATGGTCGGCAACACGTTCTAAACGGGTTACTATCGAGGTATAATACGGAACCAATTCAACCGAGCATATACCCTCCGTCAACCTCTCGAAATGGCGCGCGGTAAGAACCTTTTTCATTTCGTCCACTTGGTTTTCAAGCGTCGTCAGAGCGGGAAGGTTGGTTTTATTTAAAGTTTCGAAAGCGTCTTTCGCGATATCGAACATCTCTACCACCGCGCCGCGCATTTTAGCGACTTCTTCCTTTGCAACGGGTGAAAACTGTAAATTCTTTTCCTTCATTTCCGCGCCGATATCGTAGAAGTTTTCGGCGTGGTCGCCTATACGTTCCAAGTCGTTTAAGACGTGGAAGTAAGAACCTATAAGCTTTTCGTCGTGTTCTTCGACGACGTTGGAAAGTTTAATAAGGTACTTTGTTAAAGCGTTATTGATAAAGTCGATTTTGCTTTCGTCGTCTTCTATGTCGTCGTAGTTGTCGGTAGTTCCGTTTTCCAAAGTTTCAAACGACCGTAAAATGTTTCCGCGAACCAAATCCATCATGTAATCGATTTCCTTTTTGGACTGTGCCATCGCGATTGCGGGGGTAGCGATAAGCCTTTCGTCGACGAATTTAAGCGACAACTTGCTTTCCTTCGACGGCTTGTCTTTTACGATGAGGCAGGAAAGTTTTACGAGTTCGTTTATAAACGGCAACAGTAAGCAAGTGGTTACCACGTTGAATATTACGTGAAAAATAGACACGCGCATTTGAACGGACATTACGTCGTTGCCGGGGAAGATTGCGGTTAAGATATCGACCGCTTGTTGCCTAAAAATCCATATTAGCGCGGCGAAAAGCACCGAACCTATTACGTTAAACGCGAAATGTATACAAGCAACGCGTTTTGCGTTTACGTTAGCGCCGACGGAGGCTAAAAGCGCGGTTACGCAAGTACCTATGTTAGCGCCTAAAATAATAAACAAGGCGAGGTCTAACGGCATAACGCCCGTTCCCACCATAGTAATAACTACGCCGGTCGACGCCGAAGAACTTTGCATAAGCGCCGTAAACAAAGCGCCTATCACTATTAAAAGAGGCGGAAAATCTATCTTTGTAAATATATCCGCGAAAAGACTTTCCATTAAGGGGTTACCGAAAGCCTCGTCGCTACTCATGATATTAAGACCGATAAAAATCAAGCCGAGCCCGCTACAAAGATTTCCGATAAATTTAGCCCTTTCTTTTTTCGCAAATCCGAGCATTACGCCTATGAAAGCGATAAGGTACATCGCCATATTGATGTAATCGCTTTTTAGCGCTATCAAAAGCCCCGTAACGGTAGTACCGATATTCGCGCCCATAATTATCGCAGTGGCTTGCAAAAGCGTCATTGCGCCCGCGTTAACCAAACCGATTACCATAACCGAAGTAGCTGCGGAACTTTGTATAATCGCGGTAACGCCCGCGCCTATACCGACGCCCGAAAAACGATTGTTGGTAATTTTACCGAGAAGGCTTTTCATTCCCTCGCCCGCGCCTTTTTCCAAAGCACCGCCCAAGAAATTCATCCCGACGATAAAAACGCTGACGCCGGCTAAAAGCCATACGAAGTTTGCGATAATTTGCATCGTTTCTTCAATAGTCATAAAATTAAATCCTTATTCGGTTTTTAATAGGCAATTAGAATTTACAGCCTACCTAATTATGATAACATATTACGCGCAATTTTCAAAGAAGAAAAATCGCAAATTTTCCGTTTATTGCCAAAAAAATTTATTTTTTTATTTTGCGTAACGGAAAACTTTGTCAAAAAACGCCGATAACGGGCTTATAGCCCCACTTTTCATAAGTCTTACGCTCTTTCAAAAAACCAACGAACGCTTTATGTATATAATAAATTTAAATAAAGTCGTTAATTAACGCAACCCGAACTCCACATCATTACGTTAAAAAAAATAGTGAAAAAATCGTTTGACAAACTTGAAAAAGAGTGTTAGCATATATTATAGAAAAATTTAAAAACGACGATTCGGCGATTTCTTTTAAAGGAATTTGGCTACCGCGCTTTGGCGGTAGCCCCGTCGACTCGTTGACGGGAAGAATTTAAAAGGCGCAAAACGACTTAACTCTTTCCGTTTTTTACGACTTTTTAAGGAGTGCGGAAAATGATAAAAATCGCCATAGTCGAAGACGTAAAAGAAATGTCCGACGTATTAAACAATTACATTGACGCTTACGCCCTTCAAAGCAAAGAAAGTTTTTTAAAAAAGACTTTTAAAAACCCTACGGACTTTTTGGTTGAGGCGTACGGCTACGACGTGGTTTTTATGGATATCGACTTTAAAAACGATATGAACGGTTTATCCGCGGCGAAAAAGTTGAGGGCTCGCGACAAAAAAATTACGATAGTTTTCGTAACGGCGTTTAAGCAGTTCGCTATAAAAGGTTACGAAGTAGAAGCTTTCGATTTTATAGTAAAACCTATCGAATACGTGGATTTTTGCTTGCGCTTTAACCGTTTACTAAGACACGTCAAGCAAGAAGAATCGGATTTTTTAGACGTTAGAACCCAAGGGGCGACAAAAGTTATTTCCTTGCGCGACTTAAAGTACGTTGAGGTAACCGGGCACTCTTTAACTTATCACACCACCGAAGGCGACTTGCAAGGTCCCGGCAACTTAACCCGTTTGGAAACGTCTCTATGCGACAAAAGTTTTATAAGGTGCAACCATTGTTACCTCGTAAATTTAAGGTACGTAACCGAAATTAACGGACTAACCATAAAAATCGGAAACGACACTTTGGCAATATCACGCCCTAAAAAAGATAAGTTTTTGTCGGCGTTAAATAAATACCTCGGAAAATAGGAAGTAAATAATATGTCACAGTTCGATTTTTACAAATCTTTCCAATTTATCGCCGAGCTTATCGTTGCCGAAACTTTATTTTTATACTCTTTCAAGAAAAAGAATCATTTTCTCGTAAAAGCCGTTATCGGATTAATAGCGACCTTTTCGTTTTCTTACCTCTTTCCTACCTTTTCCAAACACCCCGCGTATATGTCGTTTACCTTTATTTGCTTATTCACGTTTACGGTAATCGTAATGAAGTTTTTATTCGACGAAAGTTGGCTTAAAATTTCTTACTTTGCAATAGCGGGATACACCGTCCAACACCTTTCTTATCAAATATACAATACTACGCTAACCGTAATGACGGGAAATGCCGAGCAACTTCCCAATTTATACGGTGAAAGCATCGTGCCGACGTTTAACAACCCGTTTTTAACGATAATTTACTTTTTCATCTACGTTTTCACCTACTTTTTTTCTTGGTACTTTTTTGCACAAAGGCTTTCAAGCAAAGAATTCGAAATGCCGTCTTTTTTCGGCTTCGCGCTAGTTATTATTTTGCTTGCGGTAAACGTAATTTTAAATTCCGTCGCCGTAAACGCTTTCGACGAAGCACCCGTAATAATCCTATGCGGCGTTTACAACGTCGTTTGTTGCGTTTTAGGGCTTTTGGTGCAGTTCAACGTCTTATTAAGGTACGAATACTCTCATAAACTTCAACTAAACAACGTAATAAGTCGGTTAGAGCGCGAACGATACGCCGCGATAAAAGACGCGATGGAAGCGGTCAACCTAAAAGCACACGATTTAAAATACCAAGTGAAAAAACTTCGCGATAACAATCTTTTATCCCAATCCGCCGCCGACGGAATCGAAAGCGCCGTAAGCGAGTATTCCGCCTACGCTTTTACGGGGAACGACCCGTTAGACGTAGTTTTAACCGAAATAAACCGCGTTTGCCAAAAAAACGATATACGCGCGAGCTACGTTGCAAACGGAAAACTTATTTCCTTTATGGAAGAGTCCGACGTATACAGTTTGTTTTTCAATCTTTTAGACAACGCTATCGACGCGCTAAAAAAATACCCGTCTGAAAAACGCACTATGGGCTTAAAGATAGAAAACCCGACCGGCAATTTAATTTCGGTAACCGTCTATAACTATTGCGAAAACGTAAACCTTGTTTTCGACGGCGATTTACCAAAGACCACGAAAAAGAACAAAGAAGTCCACGGCTTCGGTTTAAAGTCTGTTAAAAAGATTTGCAACAAGTACAAAGCCTCACTCGATATCACGGTAGAAAAGGACTTTTTCAACGTAAATATACTGTTTTCATTACCAATATCCAACAACGACTAACATATACGACGTAAAAATCGCGACGGCTTTTCGCCGCCGCTTTTTTTATTTATAAAACACTTCTTGCAAAAAAGTAACGCACTAAAAACTTAATTACGCCTTAAAAACTTAGACAGGTTACGACGATAAAACGACAAGTTACGACGAGGGGTATTGATAAATATTTTAACCTAGTTTAATATAGTCGTGGAAGGGCAACTTTTGCGCGCCCTCGTAAATAATCTATGAAAAGGAGTAAGAAAATGCGCAAGAACAAAATCATCATCATTTGCATTGCCGCGGTCTTAGTAATAGCCATAGCGCTTACGACGATTTTAGCGGTTAACTGCAACGGAAAAGATCCCACGCCGGATCCCACCCCTATGGAGGCTAAGTTAGAGTCTATATCCTTAGACACCTCCGCCGCCAAAATTGAATATGCTTTTGCCGAAACGTTTACAACCGAAGGCTTAAAAGTTACCGCAAAAATGAGCGACGGAACTACTAAAGATATCGCTTTATCCGACTGCACGATAAAAGAACCCGATACGGGAAGAGCCGGTAAACGTACGGTTACCGTATCGTATAAAGGCAAAACCGCCACTTATAAAATAACCGTTAATAAAAGAGTTTATCCCTCGTTAGGTCAAGACGCTTTGCTTACGATAACCGGTGAAAACGATTCGGTCGCTTATAGAGTGGAAGCTGAAAATATTAGCGTAGACAGCCTCGTTAAAGGAGAGGGCGTTACTTCTTTAGTTAAAGATGCCGACGCGACCGAAATCGTAAGCGGAGGCAAATACTTACAAGGTTACGGCGTAAAATATAACTACTTCGGTTTCAAAATAAATTCCGACGCCAAGCACGAAAACGTAACGATGGTTATCCGTGCCGCTTATAAAGGCGAGAAAGAAACTCTTCCTTTAACTTCGATTAACGCTTATTTAAATAACCCCTCTTTATCCTACGCAGATGACAGCAACGAAATAGCAGGCAATCTTAATCTGGGCGGGACTGCACTATATCAAGCTAAAGGTTGGTCGGATATCGTTTTAAGAAACGTTACACTTTTAGAGGGTGAAAACACTTTGGTTTTCGACGTTCCGGAAACCGCGGAAGTACCCGCAATCGACTATATCGACTTTTACGTAGGTATGAGATACATTAGCACCGTATGCGAAATTGCGGAGCAAAAAACCTACGTTATGGAAATCGAAGATTTAGACACCGAAAAAGCCGCTACGAGATCGGACGTTGCCGAAGCACGCGGACTTAAAGCCGGTGAATTATTCGTTGAAGCGAACACCGGTTTAGAATCTATGCCGACGAGCGGCGGAAAATCGGTAGGCGCAATCGCCAAAGGAAGCCAACTTTCCACCACGTTACGCGTTTCCGAAAACGCGACGATAAATTTCGTATTTATCGCGTCGAGAGTAGATAACTCGCAAACTTCTTATTACGTAGCCGACAACTGGAAATTCTATTTAGACGGCGTAGAACTTCAATTAGTAGAACGTGACAACATAATCGGCGGCGATTCATCGAAAGGTATTTGGTGGGATTGGAAGCCGACCTCTTTAGGCATTTACAACGTTTCCGCAGGCGACCACTTGTTTACCGTTAACGCGACGGGTATGGACTGCAACGTAGACTGTATGAAGTTTGAAGTAGTTTCGTTAGGTTCTTACGACGAAAGCGGAATAAACTTAAAAGATCAACACGTATGCAAACACGTATGCGATAAGTGCGGTAAATGCACCGATAGCACATGCACGCACGCTAATTGCACGAATAAATGCGAGGGACACGTAGCCGAAGATATAGTTTTAAACGGCGAAGCCGCAGTCGCTGAATTTGAAGATTTAAAAGCAAGCGATTACGACGTAGTTACGAGACCCGACTTTATGAACGTTTACGGACTTGAACAAGGTCAATTTAGAGCGGAAACCTCTATTGGTTCTAGCGGCGGAAAATCGATTAGCGGATTCATGGGTAATTCCGTATTCAGAATCAACTTCAAAGTCGAAACGGCGGGCACCTATAAAATTGAATTCGTCGGTGCAAACGATACCGATTACCCTATCGGCAACTTAAAAATCGAACTTGACGGAGTTCAACTTTCCCCTTCCGGGAACTTACAAGGCACCACTCACGACGACGTTCCCTCTTACTACGATTGGCAAAATATAGAAGTACTTAACGGCGAATTAGCCGTAGGCGATCACGTATTAACTATAACCGTACTTAGCGGCAATCCTAACTTCGATTGCGTTAAATTTACACCCGTTGGATAATTTTTAACGTTTTATAGCGAATTATAATTTCACATTAAAAAAGGAGAAGATTATGAAGAAAAATTTAGCACTTTTACTACTTACGAGTATACTCGTATGTTGTACCCTCGGGTTAGCCGCTTGCCAAACGGGCGTACATACCCATAGCATTGAAAAGGTAGAAGCGAAAG
>CAZMOD010000003.1:10762-77929 GCA_964567885.1 uncultured Christensenella sp. | reverse complement strand
GAACTATCGAAATCACTTCAAATATCTACACTTGGGTAGTTATTCCCGCAGGTCACACTTACGGCGATTTAATCGTTAAGGTAGACGAAAGTTGTACGAAGTCGGGTTTTGCGGCGCACTACGAATGTAGCGAATGCCATAAACTTTTCGATGAGAACAAAGTTGAAAAGTCTTTGGAAGAATTAACTATAGCGGCGCACGAACATACTTACGGTGATTTAATCGTTAAGGTAGACGAAAGTTGTACGAAGTCGGGTTTTGCGGCGCACTACGAATGTAGCGAATGCCATAAACTTTTCGATGAGAACAAAGTTGAAAAGACCGAAAGCGAGTTGACGATTGCGGCGCTCGGACATAATACCGATGGTACGATAGTACATAAAGACGCCGATTGCATTAACGGCGGAGTAGTCGGCGGAACTTACTGCACGCGTTGCAACGACGGCAAGGTTACCGCTGAAACCGTAATTCCCGCCCTCGGACACGATTGGGGCGACTGGGTAGTCGTGAAAGAAGCGACTTCTAAGAAAGAAGGTGTAAAGGAACGCGTATGTGCTTCGTGCGGTCTTAAAGAAACTGAAGTTATTCCCGTCAAAAAACAAGACGATACGTTCATTAACGGTTGTTCCGGTAGCGGCAGCGGTTTAGCACTGATTTTCAACGTTGCTTTATTAGGCGTTATAACGTTATTCTTAAAAAAGCGTTAATTAAATAAAAACGCCTGAAAATAAAAAAATACCGTAAAGAAATCTTTACGGTATTTTTTGTTTAAAAAAGCCGTGCGGATAACCGCACGGCTTAAAAAAGTTAAAAGTTTAATTAAATTTTTTAGATAAGTTTAAAACCGCCGCGATATCCCCTTTAAGCCGTAAGTTGTAAAACTTAAAAAGTGCGGCTATAAGCCCGTTATCAGCGGTTTTTTAAGCGAGAAGTATTGCAGTTTCCGGTTTTTCAACGTTGATTTAAACTTCTTTCAAGGTGGCTTTTTAGAGGTTTTTTACGTTTTTTAGGGGTTAGATATATCCGTATTTTTTGCGTTTGGTTATCCAAAAGATTACGGTGACGATAGTCGATAATATTTCGGCGAAAAGCATAGAAAGCCAAACTCCGTTTATGCCTAAAAATTCGGGCAGTATCAAGACGCAAGCGATTTGGAAAACTAAAGTTCTTAAAAACGAGATAATAGCCGAAATCACACCGTTTCCAAGCGCAGTAAACGTTGACGAGCCGAAAATGCCGAACCCCGTAAACACGAAGGAAAATGAGAAGAGCTTAAACGCTTCCACCGTCATATTGAAAAGTTCTTCGTCCCGTCCGACGAAAACCCAAGATATAGGCTTTGCTAAAACGAACGCGAGAATCGACATCAATGCACCCAAAATTCCCATAATCTTTAAACTTTTCGTAAAAATATTTTTGAGTTCTTTTTGGTTTTTAGCGCCGTAGTTAAAGCCTATTACGGGTGCGGTGCCTATGGCGTAACCGATAAATATAGCGACGTAAATAAAGTTCACGTACATCATAACTCCGTACGCCGCGGGGCCGTTTTCCCCGGCTATCTTCATAAGTTGTTTATTGAAAACTATGGACACGACCGAACCGGAAATATTGCTTACCAACTCGGAAGAGCCGTTTGTACAAGTATCCAATAATACTTTAAAGTTGAAATAGCCTTTTCCAAGTCTTAACAAACTGTCGTTAGACTTACTCGTAAAATAGACGACGGGTATAACGGCGCCGACTATTTGAGAAATCCCCGTAGCAATCGCTGCGCCCGCAACGCCCCATCTAAAAATCCAAACGAAAAGCGCGTCCAAAACCATATTCGTTCCGCCGGCTACCAAAGTGGAATTAAATCCGAGTTTCGGTCTTTCCGCGGTGATAAAAAAGGATTGAAACGCACTTTGTAGCATAAACGCGGGCGTAAACGCTATTACTATGCGTCCGTAAGTCAAGGCGTAGGGCATCATAGCATCGGTAACGTCTAAAAGTTTCGCGATATCCTCCAAAAAAATCATGGTGGCTATCGACGCTATTACGCCTATGACGACTGCGGCGTAAACCAAAAAGGAAAAGTATTCGTTCGCCTTTTTACTATCGCCCTCGCCAAGCGTTTTCGACACGATAGCAGTTCCGCCGGTACCTATCATAAAGCCTAACGCGCCCAAAATCATCGTTACGGGCATTATGACGTTGACGGCGGAAAAAGCCGTTTTGCACGCCTCGACGGTGGGCTCTGAAAAGTTTGAAATAAAGAATCCGTCCACCACGCCGTAGATGGAGGTAAAAACCATCATAAGTATGGGGGATAGGACGAATCTGAATAAATTGCCGTAAGTAAAGTGACTGTCTAAGCCTACGTATCGCTTTTGCATTTAAACCACGCTTTTGCGTACTCGTAAATGCTTGGAACGATTTCTTTAACGGAAACGCCCGTAGTGTTGACGCAAAGGTCGTATTCCCTCATATCGCCCCACGCGCCGCCGGAAACGAATTCGTGCATCTTCTTTCTGCCGTTATCTATAGATTTTATTTTTTTCATCATTTGCTTATCGTCAAGCCCGCTATCGTCGGGATTTTTTTCTCTGCAACGTTTAATTTTCGATTGCATATCCGCGTAAACGAAAATCCTAAGCGGTTTAAGGTCTTGCAGAATTTTATCCGCGCATCTTCCTACGATAATGCAATCTCCCTTTTTGGCAAGTTCTTTAACCACTTTGTGTTGTGCGACTACTACGTCCATCGCCGTTTGGTTGATGGTCGCGCCGAAGGTATGTCCGAAGTGGAAATTAAAACTCGGTACGCCTTTTTCGGATATAGTCGAAACGTAATTTTCGTCTAAGTTGGTTTGCTTTGCGATTTCCGTAATAATCTCGGTATCGTAGTACGCTACGTTTAGCATATCGGCAAGGCGTTTACCTAATTCTCTTCCGCCGCTGCCAAATTCTCGACTGATAGTTATAATTTTCATAAAATCCCTCTCTTTAGGTTAAAATTTAGCGCAAATCTTCCGCTGAATCTTACCTTATATAAAACATTGTACCATATTTAAATCATTTGTCAAAGATATTTTTACGCAACTTGAAAAAAGCCCCTCATATTTTTATTTTCATAGTCTTAAAAGGTCGAAAAACGGTTTTTTAAAGGGAATTTTTTCACCGTTTTTTTCTTAAAAAAAATTTTGAAAAATTAAGTTAATTTTTACTTTAAACCGCTTGCCTTTTCGATTTTTGATTGGTATAATAATACCCCCGAAAGGGAAGGAGAGTTTTGAATTTCTATGAAAGGACAGGAGTTAAAGTATTTTAAACGCCTCAATCGTTTTGCGACGGTTGCGGTCTATTTAACCACGCTATTATTGACGTATTTGCTTTTATCGTCGTTTATTTCGGGCGCGGTAAGCAGCTCGGATACGCAAAAAGTCATGGGGCTTTTAGTAACGTTTTTCGGACAGGACGAAACGCAAGAAGCAACTAATATTTCGGCAAAGATAGAAAAGGGGAAATACGATTATTTTTACGACGGGGACGAGGTTAAAATAACGGTAACTTTCCCGCAAAAAAAGGCTTATACGCTAACTTACGCGTCGTCGGACGAGAGTATCGCGGCGGTGTCTAAAGAGGGTACTGTCAAATTTATTTCTATCGGGAAAGCCGTCGTTACGATAACGGCAACAGACGGAGACGAGGTTTTAAGTTGCACGCTAAACGTATCTTCTAAAGGTAAAAATCCGCTCGGCGGAAATGGAGAGATATCGTTAAACTTAAAAACTCCTAAAGTCGGCGAAAAATCGGGGTTTACGATTAACGGCGGAAAAACTTCCTCCGACGTGGTAAAATACGATTCGTTAGACCAAGAAAAGGTTAAAATAATCGATAACGAGGCTTATTTTATAAAGGACGGCACGGCGACTTTAAGAGGGACTTTCGAGGACGGAAGTTATAAAGATTTTCTAATAACCGTCGCTAAAAATCCTCAAGCCGTATACTTAGAAGATATTTTCTTTAGCGAAACGACAACGTATTTAAGCGGGGAAACGGTTTCTATGGACGATTTTATTACGGAGTATTCGCCGTCTTCCGCACTTAAAAAACTAACGGTTACCTCGTCGGACGAAAATATCGTTAAAGTATCTAACGGGGAACTTTTGATGAAAGACAAGGGAGATGCGATTATCACTTTTACTTCCGTTTACGACGAAGATTTTGAAAGAAAGGTGGTTATAACCGTAAAAAAAATCACGCCGACTTCGGCAAAAATTACGGCGGCGGACACCGTTATGCTTAATAGTACGATAAAACTTACGGTGGAACATTCCCCCGTGTCTTACCCCGACGACGCTAATTGGACGGTGGTAAGCGGTTTCGGTAAAATAGTAGACGGCAATAAGTTGAAAGCCGAATTCTTCGGCAAAATCAAAGTTCGCTACCAAAGTAAACTAAACCCCGAACTATGCGGGGAAAAGGTTATTTCCGTCAAATTATACGATAACTTTTATTCCTTCGTGAGAAAAATTTTAGGGCATTTTTCGTTGTTCGCACTATTGGGACTTGGAATTTGGGGGTCGTGCTTTTTACTTACCAATCCCCCGTACAGTGCGGTTATCGCGCCGGGACTTTGCTTTATATTGTCCGCCGTGTGCGAAATGTTTCAAGCGTTTACACCGGGAAGATATTTTACTATAGGCGACGTTTTCGTTAACTTTTTCGGAACGCTTGCGGGGATTTTTACAGGAATTTTTCTCGTCGTTATCTTTTGCGTTATTTTCAGGCTCGTTTCCAAAGAATCTTTTGAAAAACTTAAAAAGGCGTATTCTTGGATTACCGTAAAAACGGTGTTTTTCAAACACAAAAAGAATAAGCCGATAGATGAAAAAGCAACGGAAGACTCAATAGAACAATCGTAAAAACGTGAATTTATAAGATAACGATAGTTATTTTCGCGGATTTTTAAAACGCACCGATGGTTGCGAAAACTGCTTTCAACGGTGCGTTTTTTATACGTGAATTTACTTTAAAAACCCGCTTATAGGTCGGTTATCGGTAAATTTTTGGGCGATTTTATAACTTATAAACGAGCCGCGTTAAGGTTTTTTGGGTGAGTTATACGGGATACGCGCGGTTGTGTTTTTATACGAAGCAAACGAAACGAAGAAATTCGCTTATAAAAACGATAAACGATAGAAAATAAAAAAAGAAATCCGTTGTCTAACTATATAACGACGACGGATAAAGAAACGATATTTACTTTTTGTATTAGTATTATGCGCCTTTAATTTAAAAAAATCAAGAAAAAAGATATGAACGAAAGACGAAAAAACTAGCAAACGGCTCCGCGCGATTATATTTTTAGTCTAACCTAAAATATTAAATATTAAGTCTTTTTTCCGTTTTTGCATTGACAAAAAGAATTCGGCGTGTTATACTAATAGTGCGGCAAAACTTTTCCGTGGAAAAATAGATATTGATAGGCAGGTTTATTATGAAACTAAACTACAAACGCACTATTTTAGTGGGCTTTGCTTTCTTTTTGATAAGCGCCTTTTGGCAAGCGTACGATACGATAATTCCTTTGATTTTAACCAACAAGTTTGAAATGAAGCAAACTTGGTCGGGCGTTATTATGTCGCTCGATAATATTTTCGCCGTATTTATGCTTCCGTTTTTCGGCAATCTTTCGGATAAGGCGAATACGAAATTCGGAAAGCGCACGCCTTTTATCGTAGTAGGCACTATCTTAGCGGTAATCTTTTTCACGCTTTTAGGATTCGTAAACACACTCACCGTATTTATACTTTTATTGCTCGGTGCGCTTATATCTATGGCGATATTCCGCTCTCCTGCGGTTGCTTTAATGCCTGACGTAACGGTAAAACCGCTTAGATCGAAAGCAAACGCCGTAATAAACCTTATGGGAACTTTCGGCGGGATTTTGATTTTACTTTTAGGCAAAGTTTTGAAAACCAGCGAAGAAGGAAAAACGGATTTCCATTTTTACATAATAGCCGTTTGCGCCGTTATGATAGTTGCGCTCGTAATTTTTCTTCTTACCGTAAAAGAACCTTTGTGGGTTCGTGAAATGCAAGAGGAAACCGAAAGGCTCGGTTGCGATAAGGAAACCGAAGAGCGAGAAGTCTCCGGCGGAAAACTGTCTAAACGGCAATTCGTTTCTTTAATTCTCATACTTGCGTCTGTTGCGCTTTGGTATATAGGCTATAACGCCGTAACTTCCAAATACTCGGTCTACGCAACCAAATTTTTGAAGGTGGATTATAATACGACGCTTTTAATAGCGCAGGCGGCGGCTATAGTTTCTTATATTCCCGTCGGTCTCGTTGCTTCCAGGATAGGAAGAAGAAAAACCATTTTAGCGGGAATTATAATGCTTTTCAGTGCCTTTTTCGGCGCCTGCTTTATAAGAGAGGGGACTTCCGCTCTTTCAATGACTTTGTTGTTTTGTTTGGCGGGTATCGGCTGGGCTACTATTAACGTTAACTCTTTCCCGATGGTCGTCGAACTTGCAAAAGGTTCGGACGTCGGTAAATACACGGGGTACTATTATACCGCTTCTATGGCGGCACAGATAGTTACCCCGATAGCATCGGGTGCGCTTATGGATTGGATAGGTTACGAATCTTTATTCCCATACGCCGCTGCTTTCGTAGCCCTTGCTTTTTTAACGATGTTCTTCGTTAGACACGGCGACGCAAAGCCCGAGGCTAAAGTCGGCATAGAGGCTTTGGATATACAAGACGACTAATCGCGATTTTTTAAAAAACCCGCCTATAGGTCGGTTATCGATATATATTACGGAGGATTTACTATGGATATTAAAGAAATTTTATCAAAATGCGATCATACTTTATTAGGGCAAACCGCCACTTGGAACGATATAAAAGCAATTTGCGACGACGGCGTTAAATATAGCACCGCAAGCGTTTGTATTCCCCCTTGTTACGTAAAAAAAGCCAAGGAATACGTAGGGGATAGTCTTAAAATTTGTACCGTTATAGGTTTTCCTAACGGCTACAACACGACTGCGGTTAAAGTTTACGAAACGGCCGACGCCATATCTAACGGTGCCGACGAAATCGATATGGTTATAAATATCGGTGCGTTAAAAGAAGGTTTATACGATTTCGTTCGCGACGAGATCGCTCAAATCAAAAAAGCGTGCGGAAGCAAAATTTTAAAAGTTATCGTCGAAACTTGCTTACTGACCGAAGAAGAAATTAAAGTAACGTGCCGTTTGGTAACCGAAGCCGGCGCAGATTACATAAAAACTTCCACCGGATTTTCAACCGCGGGCGCAACGCTAAAGGACGTTGAAATTATGGTTAAAAACGTCGGCGAAGGCGTTTTAGTTAAAGCGGCTGGCGGAATTAAAGATTTAAAAGACGCCGAAGATTTTATCAATATCGGCGCGTCGAGGCTTGGGACCAGTAGAGTCGTTAAAGCGGTCAAAGCGCTTAAAAAATAAAAATAACGGGCTTAGTCGGCGATAAAAATCCGTCTATAAGCCCGTTATCTTGTAAAAACGAAAAAAATTTTAGAGGGTTATTATGGCATTCATAGCGGCAAAATGCAGTCAGTGCGGCGCTAATATCCAAGTAGACGACTCGCGCGAAAGCAACGATTTTTAGAAGTACGTAAAAACCTGTCGCTTCCGACGCCACTAACCAAGATTAAAAAATTTCAAAAAAATAATAATATAAAATTACTATAAAATGAAAATATAAGAAAAAGGAGATTTTTAATTATGGCAACACCACATATCACCGCCGAGAAAGGTGATTTTGCAAAAACCGTGCTTATGCCGGGCGATCCTAAACGCGCGGCTTTCATTGCTAAAAACTTTTTAGAAAACGCAGTCCTCGTGAACGACGTTAGAGGGGTTCAAGGCTATACGGGTTATTATAAAGGAAAAAGAGTTTCCGTTATGGCTTCCGGTATGGGACAACCCGCAATCGGTATATATTCTTACGAACTTTTTAAATTTTACGACGTATCCAGCATTATAAGGGTAGGTTCTTGCGGTTCTTTCCATCCCGACCTTCACGCAAGGGATATCGTGCTTGCACAAGGCGCTTGCACCGACGGTAACTTTGCTCACCAATACAGGCTTCCGGGAACTTTCGCCCCGATAGCCGACTTCGGCTTATTAAAAGCCGCGGTTAACGAGTGCGAAAAAGCAGGCGTAAATTATAAAGTCGGCAATATTTTTTCTTCCGACGTATTTTACGACGACGCAAACAGCGGTATGGAATGGGCTAAAATGGGCGTTTTGGGGGTTGAAATGGAATCGGCGGCTTTATATTGCAACGCCGCGCGCCTCGGTAAAAAAGCGCTTTGCATTTGCACCGTAAGCGACTCCTTTATTTATCCCGAAGAAAACACTACCGCGGAAGAAAGACAAAATTCCTTTACCAAAATGATGGAAATCGCTTTAAATATCGCGGAAGAATAATACCGACTAAAAATATTTTTATTTATCATTTTGGTTTGTAAATAATTATGAATAAAAGATTGTTTTTGATAGTTTTAGACAGTTTCGGCATCGGCGAAGAGCCCGACGCCCATCTGTGGCACGACGAAGGCAGTAATACCTTAGGCGCTATACGCGACCACGAAAAATTTAATTGTCCCAATCTTAAAAAATTAGGGCTTTTCAATATCGACGGCGTAGGCGGCGGAGTAGATAAGCCGTTAGCGGCGCACGCAAGGCTTCAAGAATCTTCTATGGGAAAAGACACCACGATAGGGCATTGGGAAATCGCGGGGATAATATCCCCCGAACCGCTTCCGACCTATCCTAACGGATTCCCGAAAGAAGTGGTCGAAGAATTTGAAAAACGCACGGGTAGGAAGACTTTGTGCAACCTTCCTTATTCCGGTACGGAAGTCATTAAAGACTACGGAGAGGAAAGCATAAAAACGGGGGCGCTTATAATTTACACCTCCGCCGACAGCGTTTTTCAAATTGCCGCGCACGAAGACTACGTGCCTATCGAGGAATTATATAGATATTGTGAAATCGCGCGTGATCTTTTGCAAGGCAAGCACGGCGTCGGTAGGGTTATCGCACGTCCTTTCGAAGGCGAATACCCCTTTAAACGTACGGCGCGCCGCCACGATTATTCTCTCGTGCCGCCAAAGACCACTATGCTCGACTTGCTAAAAAATAGCGGCTACGACGTAATATCGGTAGGTAAGATTTACGATATTTTCGCGGGGAAGTCCATTACCGAATCCAACCGCACTTCGTCTAACGCCGACGGAATGCAAAAGACCGACGCGGTTTTTGAAAGAGATTTTAACGGATTGTGCTTTACTAACCTCGTTGACTTCGATATGCTTTACGGGCATAGAAACGATATAGAGGGTTACGCTAACGCGGCGACGGAATTCGATAAGTGGCTCGGCGGTTTTTTACCCAAACTCAAAGAAGACGATTTGTTGATTATAACCGCCGATCACGGTTGCGATCCTAAAACGCCGTCTACCGACCACTCGAGGGAATACGTTCCAATGCTTTTATACGGAAACAAAATTAAACCCGTCAATCTATCCACGCGTCCTACTTTCGCGGATATTTCGGCAACCGTCTTAGAGTACTTCGGCGTTGAAAAAGGCGACACGGCGGGTAATAGTTTTTTGAAAGAAGTGCTTAAATAATCGTAGATAACGGGCTTATAGGCGGACTTTTCAGCTTTCCGCCAAGGAGGAAAAATGACCGATAAAGAATTATTGCAAATTGCGACCGCTGCAAGAGAAAATTCTTACGCGCCGTATTCGCGCTTTAAAGTGGGTGCGGCGTTATTAGGTGAAAGCGGTAAGGTTTATACGGGCGCTAATATAGAAAACGCAGGCTACACGCCTACCGTTTGCGCTGAAAGAGTGGCTTTTTTTACAGCCGTTCATCAAGGTGAAAGAAGGTTTTTAAAAATTGCTATCGTAGGCGCTAAGGACGGCGAGCCCGCCGGATTTTGCGCGCCTTGCGGCGTGTGCCGTCAGGTTATGGCGGAATTTTGCAACGACGATTTTCAAATAATTTTAGGCACGGCGGACAAAACGACCGCGTATACTTTAAAGGAAATTTTACCCGAACGTTTCGGCCCTAACAACTTGGCTTAACACAAAAAGTCGGGCCATAGGTCGATTATCGAGGCAAAAAACGACATAAGGGAGATTTTAGTCATGAGAACTTACGACTTAATAAAGAAAAAACGCGACGGTGGAAAACTTTCCACCGAAGAAATAAATTGGATTATAAACGGTTACGTAAACGGTGAAATACCCGATTATCAAATTTCCGCGCTTTTAATGGCGATATATTTCCAAGGCATGGATTTAGAGGAAACGGCCGCTTTAACAATGGCGGTGCGCGATTCGGGTGAAAAACTCGATTTTGCCGAAGTCAACGGGCTTAGGGTGGATAAACATTCCACGGGCGGTGTAGGTGATAAAACGAGTTTAATCGTCGCACCCATAGTTGCAACTTTGGGTGTAAAAGTCGCAAAAATGAGCGGTAGGGGCTTAGGTCATACCGGCGGCACGATTGATAAACTTGAATCAATTCCCGGATTTAAAACGGATATTCCTAAGGACGAATTTATAAAAATCGTCAATAAAACGGGTATCGCCATCGTCGGGCAATCCGCCGATTTAGCGCCTGCGGATAAACTTTTATACGCGCTTCGCGACGTTACCGCAACGGTGGAAAGCAAGCCTTTAATCGTTTCCAGTATAATGGGTAAAAAACTTGCCGCCGACGACGACTGTATCGTGTTAGACGTTAAAACGGGAAGCGGTTCCTTTATGAAAACTTTGGAGGACAGTAAGGAACTTGCTCAAATGATGGTGGATATAGGCAAAAAGGCGGGTAAAAAAATGCTTGCGCTTATAACCGACATGGATAGGCCGCTTGGCAACAATATCGGTAACGCTTTAGAGGTAAAAGAGGCTATCGCGACTTTAAACGGCAACGGGCCCGAAGATTTAACTGAAATCTGTGTAGATTTAGCGGCGAATATGCTATATCTTACCGAAAAAGGCAGTTTAGTCGAGTGCGAAGAAGCAGTTAAAAAGGCTATTAAGGACGGAAGCGCTTTAGAAACTTTAGCCAAAATGGTTAAGGCGCAAGGCGGCGACGAAAAGGTTATTTACGATCCGTCGTTATTTGAAACGGCTAAGTATTCCCGCGACGTTTTGTCGGATAGGGAAGGTTATATATCTTCCGTCGATACCGAAGGTTACGGCGTAGCGGCTTTGGTTTTGGGTGCGGGTAGAAACACCAAAGAGGACGTTATCGACTTTTCCGCCGGCATAGTTTTAGAAAAGAAAACCGGCGACTACGTTAAAGTCGGCGATAAGATTGCGACGTTATATACCAATGAAAAAGATAAACTAATAGAAGGCGAAAAAAGACTTCTTTCGGCGACGGTTATTTCTTCGCAAAAACCTGCCTATAGGCCGATTATCTTAGCAAAAGTCGAATAATTTACGGCGTTTTTTAGCGTAAAAATCAAAGGGGAAAACGATTGAAAAACGATTAAAAAACGGGAAGGATAATTATGGCGAAACTATATTTTAAGTACGGCGCGATGGGGTGCTCGAAAACGGCGCAAGCGCTTATAACCAAGTTTAATTACGAAGAACGCAACATGAAAGTTCTTCTTTTAAAACCTTCCGTCGACACGCGTGACGGAGAGGCAACCGTGAAATCGCGCATCGGGCTTTCTAAGCCTTGTTTGTCCGTTTCCGATACCGACGATATTTACGAAATTTACAAAACCGCACACACCGATTGCCAAGTGGTAATCGTCGACGAATGTCAGTTTTTAACGCCAGAGCAGGTCGACCAACTCGACGATATCGTTATCGACTTTGACGTTCCCGTGTTATGCTTCGGGTTAGCCACCGACTTTTTGACGCATCTTTTTCCCGGAAGCAAACGCCTTTTTGAAATTGCCGAATCCATTAGCGAAATCAAATCGGTTTGTAAGTGCGGCGCAAAAGCGACGGTTAACGCGCGCATCGACGAAAACGGCAAAATCGTTACCGAAGGCGATCAAATATGTATCGGCGGTAACGACAGGTACGTCGCAACGTGCAGAAAATGTTACCTTAAAAAGATTAAAGAGCAAAAGAATTCATAAAAAGCGTTAAGGAGGCAATTATATGAATATTTGGCACGATATACGAAAGGAAAGAATAACGCCGGAAAAGTTCGAGGCGCTTATCGAAATCCCCAAGGGGTGTAAGTCGAAATACGAACTCGATAAGGAAACGGGGCGGTTAAGGCTTGACAGAATTTTATATACTTCGACGGTGTATCCGTCCAACTACGGATTTATCCCGAAAACTTTGGCGGAGGACAACGACCCGTTGGACGTTTTGGTTCTTTGTACCGACGCTATTTACCCGATGACTTTGGTTACCTGTAAGCCCATCGGCGTTATTCGTATGTACGATAATTACGAGTTCGACGAAAAGATAATAGCCGTGCCTTTAGGGGATCCTAGTTACCGCGATTACGACGATATCGATCAACTTCCTAAACATATTTTCGAGGAAATGATGCACTTTTTCGAGGTCTATAAGGCGTTAGAGCATAAAGTTACCTCGGTAAAAGAAATTTGCCATCGCGATTGCGCTATCTCATCAATTAAAAAATGTATGGCGTTTTACGAAGAAAAATACGGCAACAAATAATCTTACCTAATAAAAAAGTCCGCCTATAGGTCGATTATCGACTAATAGGCGGTTTTTTTGACTTTTTTATTTACAACCGGAACAAGTTTTGCAGTTTCCCGTGCAGTGGGAAGGTTTTTTGCCTAACCCGCCGACTACGTTGCCCGAATAATCCTTTTCCATAACGGTATCGCAGTCGGGACAGTTTACGGTTTGGTCGTAATTTTTAACGAGCGTAGTCGTTTTTTTGCCACATTTTGGGCATTTGTAATCGAATAACGGCATAATATCTCCTTTATTATTTTCTTAAAAATTCTATCGCTTGGGCTTTCGAGGGAAATTTTTTAAAGTAGCATTTAGCGCCGTCCCTTCCGTCAAGTTGACGGATATAATCCGCCGCGACCGTCCAGTCGTCCGTAATCACCAAGCGCGTTTTGTGTTTTATCGCGTAAAATTTGTTTTTGTATTTCGTAACGAAGTTGGTTTCGATTTTTAATTTGGAAAGTTCTTCTTTGTTTTTTTGAACTTCGATTTGCTTTTCCTTTGCCTTTTGTCGCATTTTTAAAAGTTCGTAAGGCTTGGCGTTTTTGATTTTTAGCGCGTTTATAATTTGCGAACAATTACCCTTAGTCAGCGGTACCGCCGTTTTGACGGCTTGGAAATCTTCTTTAGTTAACTTGCTTTTTACATAGGAAAGTTGCTTTTCGGTCGCAGGTTCGCTTTGCCAAACGAAATAATTGTCGAGGTCCCACAAGGCTTTTTCGTCGTCGTGCTCGTATTTGAAAGTTCGGTAAGCCTCCGCAAGCGCTAATTGAAGCGTCGTTTCTTCGCCCTCGGAGTATTTAAATTTGTCTTCTTCTTCGTCGTAGGTATACGACATAAGTTTGGTTTTTCCGAGTTCGTTTATAGCCTTAACGCCTATTCTGTCTCCGTTGGTAAATTGGTAAACCAAATCGCCGTTGGGCTTTTTCGTCCAATTTATATTAAAGGTGTCTACGCCTTCTTGTTTAGCGAAAAGTTTGACGGCTTTTACGTTAACGACCCAATTTTCGGGACAGTCCGCCGCGTCGTCGACGACGTTTTTAAGTTCGGTAAGCATACCCTCCACGTCGTACGCGCGTGATTTTGGTACGTCGGTCATATCTAAGCCTAATAAAGAAGGCGCCGTGCAAATATCCAAATCGTCGGTAACGCCGACTAAATCTATTAGTCTTAGACAGTCTTTTCCGGGGTATTTTCGTAATCCACGCCCGACCATTTGCGCGTATAAACTTTGGTTTTTGGTGGGGCGCGCGATTATTACTGTTTCGATTAAAGGAATATCCGTACCCTCGGTAAAGATAAGGCAGTTAACGAGGCAAGGGATTTTCTTTGCGGTAAAATCGGCTATTATACTGCTTCTGTTTTTTGTTTTTTGCGAAACAACTACCGCACCTTCGATTTTCGACGCGATATTTTCGGCGTGACTGACGGAAGTAGCGAAGATAAGCGTTTGCCCTTTGGCGTATTTTTTGTAAATATCGGCAATTTCGGCGTTAACGCCGTCGGTGTCGACGGCTTTTTCCAAAGAACTTACTTGAAAGTCGCCCATACTGATTTTTACGGGTTTTAAGTTCCAAGAAATTTTAGCGCGTAAGCATCTTACGTCGGTTAGGTAATCGTTACGAATACCCCAAAGCAAATTCTTTTCAAAAATAATCTTTTCAAAAACGTCGTCGAGCCTTACTTTGTCGCCGCGGTTCGGGGTAGCGGTAAACCCAAGGTGCAACCTCGGTTTAAAATACGAATAAATTTTTTTGTAACTTTTAGCCGCCGCGTGGTGGGCTTCGTCGGTAATAATTATATCGAAGTCGTCGGGCTTAAACTTATCAAGCCGACGAATAAGCGATTGAACGGAGGCGGAAACCACTTCCTCTCCGTGTGACGTTTCTTCACCCTTTTCTATGCCGCAAGGGCAGTCGTAATATTTTAAAGGTTGTTTGACTAATTCTTCGCGATGGGATATTATAAGGACGCGACCTTTTCTTTTTATGCGGGAAAACACGACGGTTTTGCCTAACCCCGTCGCCATGGAAATTAAATAGGAACCTTCGTTTAATCGGTCGATAATATCGACGCATTGTTGTTGATAATCCCGTAAAACCATAACGCCCTCGAAAAATTTCCTTAATAATTATTATATCAACGCTACGGTAATAAGTCAAGAGTAGAAAAAATATTCCGCGTTATTTTTAAAAAATTTTTTCAAATAAATATATTTTTTGATTTTTACAAAAAACCGTTTTTAAAATCCAATTTTTTCAAAAAGCGGCGATAACGGGCTTATAGACGGACTTTTGTCGATTTTTTATACAAAAAAGACGGAAAAACTTTTATTACAAAATAAAAAAATATTCGTAAAAACCATTGACAAAAATTATTTTATCGTGTAGGCTAAAAATATAAGAGGTGTTTTTTAGGAGGGATAAAAATGATAAACGTAGCGATCGTAGAAGACGATATCGAAGCGCAAAAACGGTTGAAAGCTTTTTTACAAAGATATCAAGAATTTCAAGACGCGGAATTTAGGGTAACTTGTTTTTCCAACGGTCTTGATTTTTTAGACGAGTACAAACCGACCTTCGATATAATCTTTATGGATATATTGATGCCGCATATGGACGGTATGGAAACGGCTAAAAAACTGAGACGCGTAGACGAAAAAGTCAGTATCGTATTTATTACGACTATGGCGCAGTACGCAATACGCGGCTACGAAGTCGGCGCGATAGATTTTATAGTAAAGCCGGTTACCTATCAAAACTTTGCGGCGAAACTTAAAAAGGCGTTGAGTAAATTACCCAAAGACAAAGAAAAAAAGATATGGATAAACGTCGACGGAATTTTAAAGTACGTTAGCGCTAAAGATTTAACTTACGTCGAGGTTGTAGGTCACAATTTGTCTTTCCACTTAGCCTCTGGCGAGGTTATGACGACGCGTGGAAAACTTGCCTCCGTAGAAGAGTCTTTAACGGAAGAGAATTTTTATATGATACACAAATCGCTTCTCGTTAACTTAGATTACGTAAAAGAAGTCAAACAAAATTCCGTAATCGTGCATAAAGACGAGCTTACTCTTTCAAGAACGCGTAAAAAGGAATTTATGCAAAAGTTAGCCGATTTTTTAGGGGGAATCGCTTAGGCGATATATAAAATGGAAAATATATTACTTTGGATATGCGGGTTTATAGAGCAGTTTACCACTCAACTTATGGGTTGCAGTTTGATGTTTGCCTTTTATATGAAAAGGCGTAAAAACTTTGCGTTAAAATTTATTATAAGCGAAGCGGTGTTTTTAGCCTTGCCGTATATTATGGGGTACGCCAAACCTTGGTTGTTTTTAGGCGGATGGTTTATGCTTGCTTTCTTCGTTTATTATCTAATTTGCGGAGCGATAATTTATCTTTGCTTCGACGTATCGATAAGGCAAACTTTGTTTTTTATATCCGCCGCTTACGTTATGCAACACTGTATGGATATGGCGATATGGCTTTTCGTCTACGTTTGTAAACTAAAGTATAACGAGACTTTTACAAAGATAATAACTACCGTATTGCGGCTTTTGATGGACGTAATATTCTACTTTGCTTTCGCAAGGCGCGTAAAAGCGTCCGCAACCGACGATAACGGTTTTGTCGTTGGTAATTTTTACACGCTCTCGATAACCGTTATTTCCATCGCCTTGGTGTACGTAACGAGTATGTTCGTTACCCACGAAGGTTGGGGCGGTCCCGGTTACGAGTTGTATTCTATTTTCAGTTGCGTTCTTCTTTTGCTTTTCCAATTCGGGCTTTTAGAACAAGGTAAAAAAACTAAAAGCGTGGACGAACTTCAACGAATGCTTGCCTTAGAGCACGAGCAGCACGAACTTTCCAAAGAGAATATCGATATGATAAATATGAAGTGTCACGATATAAAGCATCAAATCGCGGCGCTTAGGAAAAGTTTGGACAGCGAAGACGCTAAGGAAAGATTGAGCGAATTAGAACGCGCCGTTATGATTTACGATTGTAAAATCAAAACGGGAAACGCCGCTTTAGACGTGATTCTGACCGAAAAAAGCCTTGCTTGCGAAAGTTACGGAGTGAAACTTTCGTGCATCGCCGACGGCGATGCACTATCCTTCTTTAAGGAAGAGGATATATATTCGCTTTTCGGCAATATGATGGATAACGCTATAGAAAGTACGAAAAAGACGAACGATGAAGAAAATCGTTCTATTAGTTTAAACGTTGCCGTAAAAAGCGGATTTTTGGTCATACACCAAGACAACTATTGTTCTGAAACGCCCGTTTTCGAAAACGGACTACCGAAAACGACCAAAGCGGACAAAACTTATCACGGTTACGGTATGATGAGTATGAAGTATATCTCGGAAAAGTACGGGGGAACTTTCAAAGCGTCCGTCAACGGGGACAGGTTTAACGTCAACATTTTAATACCGCTTCCCGCTTAAAAACTAAAAAAATTTATTTTGTCAAAGCCGGCGCTTTTTGCGTCGGTTTTTCCTTTACTTTCGGGGTGAATTTCAATAAAAATTACCGTTCAGGACTTTTTTTTGACATTTCAGGACAAAAACGTGTCATAAAAATCAAAGGGTGTTATAATCTTTCCACGCTCGAAAAAGAGGAAGTTTTTTCGTTCGAAGGACTTTTTCCGCAAAAGTTTTTAGATAAAATTTTTCTTTTCGGTAGAGTGAAAATACGGAGGATTATGAAATAATGCAAAAACTCAAAGGCAAAGTAAAAAAGACTGCGTCCGCGATTGCCTCGTTGGCGTTAGCGTTTGCCATTTCCCTCGGCGGAGTTTCCGTAAGCGCTGCTTACGCGGATACGCCTACCGCGACGAAGTCCACTAAGTATTACACGGATTTCGCCACTCAAGAAGAAGAACGCGCGGCAGCCAATTCCTTTAACGAAGAAATCGTTGAAGAAGGCAGCGTACTCTTAAAAAACAAAGACAACGCGCTTCCTTTAAAGAATTACGAAAAGAATATAAGCCTTTTCGGTATCAAAAGCGTTAACTTGCAACTCGGCGGCAGCGGAAGCGGCGGCGGTTCGAGTTCCGGCGCTAAGTCTTTACAGGACAGTTTTAAGGACGCGGGCTTCAACGTAAACCCCTCTTTAACCGAACTTTATAAAACTACTACGCCCGACCGCGTTGCTATAAGCACGAGTATGTTCGGTGCTAACTACTTTCAATTAGAACTTGCTACTTCTATACTCGAGAAAGCCAAAGATTCCTATAAAAAATACGACGACGCGGCTATTATCGTTATTTCAAGAGCGGGTTCCGAAGGCGCGGATATGTCCGTTTCTTTTGCTGCGGGCAATAACGGCAACGCCGACAAACACGTTTTGGAACTTACCGATGGCGAAGTAGAACTCGTTAAATACGTTATCGAATTGAAAAAAGCGGGCGTTTTCAATAAAGTTATAGTACTTATAAACGCCGCAAACGCTATGGAATTAGGTAGCCTTCATTATAACGACGACATCGACGCTATGCTTTGGATGGGGCAACCGGGTACTTCCGGCGCTATGGCGGTAGGAAGAATCTTCAACGGTACCGTAAACCCCTCCGGTAGACTCGTTGACGTTTATCCGTCCGATTTAAAGAAGGATCCTTCTTGGTATAACTTCGGCGACAACAAACAAAATCATATCGACACCGAAGGTAACTTAGACGTTCAATACATAAACATTAGAAGCGAATCTGATCCCACTATTCAATATAGAAACACCGCGTATAGAGATAACGAAACTCCTTCCGCAACGAGCGGCGGTTATTTCAGTCTTGATTACGAAGAAGGTATCTATATGGGTTACCGTTGGTACGAAACCGCGGACGCCGAAGGTTACTTTGACCGTACCGTTGCCGCTACCGGCGCCGACAAAGGTACCGTAGAACACGGCGATAACTACTACAACTTATACAACGGCGTAGTTTATCCCTTCGGTTACGGTATGAGTTACACTACTTTCGACTGGACGATGGAAAGAGTTTCCGAGGCAAATTGGAACGGAAAATCTTCTATCGAAGTAAAAGTTACCGTTAAAAACACGGGTAAGGTTGCCGGTAAAGACGTAGTTGAAATTTACTCGACCGCACCCTATACCACCGGCGGTATCGAAAAAGCCGCGGCGGATTTAGTAGATTACGCTAAGACCAAAATTTTGGAACCCGGCGAATCTCAAACTCTTACCTTTAAACTTTCCCCTCAACAACTTGCGGAATTCGACGACGGTAAGTACGACGGCGAATACGGCGCTTACGTTTTAGATCCCGGCAAGTACACCGTTTCGGCGCGCTCCGACTCTCACAACGTAAAAGGTTCGGTCGATTTCACTTTAGGCGCGACCTCTTACGTTAAAAATTCCGAAGCCAAGGCTCAAGACGGCGCTACCGTTATTACCCACGACGAAACCACCGGTGCGCGTATTCAAACTTGGTTCTCCAAAGACGACGGCGCTAACTATAGCGTACGCACCACCGAAAACAGCAAAACCGATATGAACGTTACGTCGAGAGAATACTTCAAGGCTACTGCGGACGACGCCGATAAGTATAGCGACAACCACGGTTTATATCACCCCAGCACCGCGACTATAGACGATTTAACGTTTAAGCAGGGGACTTTAGACCTTATGAACAAGCAAATGGTCGCAACCGTTTCTACCGCGGGTACCAACTCCGTCAAGATGATGGATAGCGAAACCTTTAACTCACAATGGAACGTAACCGCAGCGGATATTACCGCTCTTAAATGGAAACAAGCGTCCGCAGCCGACGTAGCGGCACGTAAAGACGGAAAAACCGTTATTCAACTTAAAGATATGACCGGTTTAGACTTCGACGATCCTAAGTGGGACGAATATCTAAACTCTATGACTTGGGAAGAATTAGTAGCCTTAGTAAGCAGCGGTATGTTCGGTACTCCCGCTTTAGAAAGCATCGGTAAACCTGCTTCAAGCGACGCCGACGGCCCCGCACAATTATCCGGCGGTACCTTCTGGGCGTGCGAAGTTATGATTGCTTCTACTTGGAACGTAGATATCGCCGAAAAACAAGGCTGGTTCGTTGGTAACGACTCCTTATTCTTAGGCGTTAACGGTTGGTACGGTCCCGGTATCGACACCCACCGTTCTGCTTTCGGCGGAAGAAACTTCGAATATTATTCTCAAGACGGCGTTCAAGGCGGTAAGATTTTTGCCGGAGTTACCAAGGGCGCTCAATCCAAAGGCGTACACGTTTACGCTAAACACTTCGTTTTAAACGACCAAGAGATGGGGCGTGACATTTACGGCGGTATTTGTACTTGGGTTCCCGAACAAGCGTTAAGAAAGATTTACGTCAGAATGGTTGAATACGCCGTTAAAGAGGGTGATTTGAACGGTACCATGACCGCTTTCAACCGTATCGGTATGATGAGCTGCGCAAGCTCCAACCTTATCCAAGGTTTAATGGAAACCGAATTCGGTTATCACGGCGTTAACGTTACCGACATGTACGGTGCGTCCACCGGCGGTGCTTCTTGGCCCGCAAACAGAATGATCCGCGCTCATATTTATCCTTTAGGACAATACAGCGGAACGGCTAATATCGTTTACGGCGTTTACGACGCTACCGCGAATATGGTTAAAGTAACCGAAAAAGACGGTCTTCAAGTAGCCGCAGGCACCGAAGGTGCGGAAACCTTTGATAGCCCCACTCAATGGAAGTCGGTAAGAGATACCGCTAAACGTTCTTTATACGTTGCGGCTAACGCAAACCTTATGAAGAACTCCGTAGACACTTCTAAATTCGTCGATCAAACCCTTAAATTCTCGAGCGGCGTTTCCGTAGGTAACAACGTTTCCATCGCCGTTGCCGCAAAAGATTTCGGTACGGAAATAAGAAGTGCCGAATACGTGATTACGGAAGGCGCTTTACCCGCGGGGTTAACTCTTTCTGCCTCAGGCGCAATCACCGGGACTCCGACGGGTGCCGGTACGTACGAAGCGACTATAACCTTGACGGTAGATAGATATATCACCGAGACCGCTAAACTTACTATCGAAGTAGGTCCCGCGTTCACCTTGAACAACCTTACCTCTACCGTAGGTGCGGAATACGAAGGTTTAATTTCTTCCGAAAGAGTAACCGTAGGTGAAGGCGCTTACGACTCTATTAGTTTCGCAGTAACCAAAGGCGCGCTTCCTAAGGGCGTAGTTTTAGACACCGAAACGGGTGCTTTAGTCGGTACTCCGTTAGAATCCGGCGTATTTAACTTCAGCGTTACCGCTACCGCAGACAGACAAGTTACCAGTTGGTGGTCCGGTACTTATATCCAAACCAGCGTATTTACCGACGACTTTACTTTAACCGTTGAAGAAGGCGCGGCAATCGAAGCGCCCGAATACGTTGAAAAGGATCAAATGGGTACGGCTATAAAAGACGCCGTTGACGCCGCTATCAAAGAAGTTGACGCTAAGATAGAAGCGAGCGACAAGGTTGAACCTATCGTTATCGTTAGCACGGTAATTTCTATCGTCAGCGTATTAGTTGCGGCTGCCGCTGTAGTTTTAAACGTTTTACAAAACAAAAAAAGAGGCTAAACGAAAATAGTTTCTTAAATTAAAACATACGACGATTCCGACGGCGTTGCCGCCGGAATCGTTGCAGTAATAAAGAGGTAAATATGAATAAAAAAATACTTTCAATTTTAATCGCAATCGTTACTTTCGTTTGCGTTTTTGGGTTTTCTTCTTGCAAAAAAGAGGATAACGCTATATATTTCGTAACGTTTAACTACAATTACGAAAAAGCGCCGTCAAGCGTAGACGTAAACGTAAAATCGGGTAATTTGGTAACGCCTCCGTCGGATATTCCTAAAAGGGACGGTTACGTTTTCGACGCTTGGTATAAAAACTCCGCTTGTACCGAAAGTTTTGACGTAAATAAGGAAACGATTACCGAAGATATAACTCTTTACGCGGGTTGGAAAGACGACGATTCTTACGTTAAAATCACCTTCGATTTATCAAACGTCAACAAAGAAAACGTCGTTTACAAGGTTAAAAAAGGCGAGTTGACTTCTCAACCCGAAATAATAGTTCCCGGTTACGAGTGCCGTAATTGGTACAAAGACGCCGACAAAAAGAGTAAGTTTTTATGGGGGCTTCAAATAAACGCCGACGTCGTCTTATACGGTGATTGGGCTAAGCAATATACCTTCGAAGCCGAATATTGCAAGGAAATCGGCGGTATGACCGGCGTAGGTTTTTCCGGAAACACCTCCGGGCTTAATATGATCGAAAGAGATCTTTTAGACAAGGGCGCGAGTAACGGGTTTTACGTAACTTATTTGTATCGCAACGGCTTGGGTTTGCAATTTAATATCGATTCCGAAAGCGAAGCAAGCGGTGCGAGAATGCTTTTAAGATTAAGCACTCAATATATGGATTTAGCGCTCGATAGCAGTCTTTTCGAAGTAAGAGTTACTTACGAAGACGGAACTAACGTTGCGTTTAGTTATCCTTTGATAGAAATTTCCCCCGATTCTATGGGGACTTCCGGTGAAAAAGCGGCGTTCAAAGACTTCCTTATAACCGAAAAGTTAACTCTTAAAAAGGGTGAAAACGTTATTTCGTTAAAGGTCGTAAATTCCGGTATAACTTTAGGTACTATGGAAGCGTACGCGCCTATTATCGATTGCTTGAAAATTACTACCGACGCTAATTTGACTTGGACTAAAAACTGTGAACCTTCAAATATAAACGGCAAATAATTTGAGGTGATAAAGATGAAAGCATTGAAAGATTTTTTCAAATTCAAACGCAATAAAGTTTGGTTTATCGTTACTTGTTCGGTCGCGGTATTTATGGTAATAGTAAACGTTGCCGCAATGCTTTTGCAATCGCTTATAGGTACTATCGGATTAGGCCGCGACAGACCTATTTTAGGCGACGGGGTAGAGGCTTTGTACGTTGCCGAAACTACTAGCAAAGAAGACGCTTTGCAAAACGCAAAAAACGTAAACCTTACCGCTAACAGAGAAGGTATAGTTTTATTGAAAAACGAAAATTCCGTTCTTCCTTTGAAAAAAGGGGACAAGGTAAGCGTTTTCGGTAAAAACTCCACCAATATCGTTTACGGCGGTACGGGTAGCGGCGCGGGCGATACTAAAAAAGCCGTGACTTTATACCAAAGCCTCGATAAAGCCGGTATTAAGTACAACGAAGATTTAAAAAAGTTTTATGAAAACGATTCTAAATCGGGAAGCGGAAGACCCGACAGCGGAAGCATCGATAACGTAAAACAAACTATGATAACGGGCGAAACCCCTTTATCTAAATATTCCGGAAACCTTGCGATTACTAAAAGCAATTATTCCGATTATAAAATCGCCCTCGTGGTTATTTCACGCGTTGGGGGTGAAAACACCGACGTTCCTCGCACCACGGTTAACGCTAAAGGCGTAAGAGCGGAAGGCGCGAGAGAAGGCTTTGACGATCACTTTTTACAACTCGATCAAAACGAAGCGGATATGCTTAAAGCCGTTTGCGAAGTCGGTTTTGAAAAGGTTATCGTTATCGTAAATTCAAGCAACGCCATGGAATTAGGCTTTTTGAAAAACGGCACTACTTACGGCACGGACAAGGGGTACGGTTACGATTACGCGTCTAAAATAGACGGCGCGTTGTGGATAGGCGGCCCCGGTATCAACGGTCTTATCGCGCTTGGAGAGGTCTTGGTCGGTGGCGTCAATCCTTCCGGTCGTTTAATAGACACGTATTCTATGGACTTTACTAAAGATCCCGTATGGGAAAACTTTGGTAACAACTTAGTTTTCGACACCGACAAGACTTTTGCGGGTAACCGTTACACGATAAACGGTAGCGGCGGAAACGCTTACGAATACGGCGTTGAATACGAAGAAGGCATTTACGTCGGTTACAAATATTTTGAAACGCGCGGCTTTACCGACGGCGACGAGTGGTACGATAAAAACGTAGTCTATCCTTTCGGTTACGGACTGTCGTATACGGAGTTCGAGTGGAAAATCAAAAACAAAGCCGACCTTACGAAAAAGGCTTTGACTAAAGAAAAGTTTACCGTTACGGTGGAAGTTACCAATAAAGGGGCGGTTGCAGGCAAAGACGTCGTCGAACTTTACGTTACCGCACCGTACGAAAGCGGCAAAATAGAAAAATCCCACGTCGCTTTATGCGGATTTGCCAAGACCGAACTAATCGAAGCGGGGTCAACAAAAACGGTTGAAATAGAGGTTGATCCTTATTCGTTTGCTTCCTACGACTATAACGACGCCAACTTGAACGGGTTCAAAGGTTACGAACTTGAAAAAGGGAACTACACCTTCCACGTAAGCAAAAACGCGCACGATTGGAAAAACGAAGAACTATCGTTTACGTTAAATCAAACGGAAGATATCCGTTACGATAAAGACGGCGTTACGGGGTATTCTGTAGTCAATTTATACGACGACGCCGACGACACTTTGGAAACGGTTTTGTCGCGTAGCGATTGGACGGGAACGATGCCGTCGCGCCCGACTGCTGAAGAAAACGCCGCGGACGGATTAAAATATCACGCCGCGTTTTCCGACCGTTCTCACAACAACCCCACGGCAAATTCGATTACCGAGATGCCCAAGCAATCTAAAACTAAGCCGAGAACGGAAGACGGCAAAGCAACCGTTAACCTTCGTCACTTAGTCGGCGCCGATTACGACGGGAAAGAGTGGGCTGATACTTGGAATACGGTTTTGGATTCCATTATGGTAAAAGATATGCTCGATTTGTATACTAACGGCAACTTTAGGTCGATAGCGATAGAGTATATCTATAAAAACGAAACCATAGAATCGGACGGACCGGCGGGCTTTACTAACTTTATGGACCCCGAGTTGTTTAAGGGAGTTTGCGTTTACGCGAGCGAGTGCTTGTTCGCCGCTACTTGGAACGTAGATATCTTAGAAGAGTTCGGAAAAGCCGTGGGCGAGGAAAGTTTGCAAGGCAACGGCGAAGGTATTCCGTATTCCGGTTGGTACGCGCCGGGCGTAAACATCCACAGATCTCCTTTCGGAGGAAGAAACTACGAGTATTTTTCCGAAGACGCTTTCCTTACCGCTACGTTAGCCGCAAAAGAGGTTAAAGGCGCAAGAAGCAAAGGAGTTACCGTTTACGTCAAACATTTTGCCGTAAACGATCAAGAAACCAACCGTCAAGGCGTTGCTGCTTGGCTTACCGAACAGTCTTTAAGGGAAATTTATCTTAAACCTTTTGAATACTGTGTGAAAGAGGGCGGCGCGACCGGCGTAATGTCTTCTTTTAACCGTATAGGCACGCGCTGGACGGGCGGCGATTACAGATTGCTTACCGAAATTTTGCGTAACGAGTGGGGCTTTAACGGCACCGTTATTACCGACTTTAACACTATACCCGACTTCATGGACGTCAAACAGGCGATTTACGCGGGCGGCGACTTAGACTTAGCAACAACCCCGCATACGGCTTGGTTTAACGAAAACTCCGCCGCGGACGTTACGATGCTTCGTCGCGCCACCAAGAATATTTTATATAGCGTAGTAAACAGCAACGCTATGAACGCGGATATTCAAGGTTACGCGCCGGCGTATTGGAAGATTTGTTTGTGGGTTTTCGACGCCGTTTTGGCGGTAGCGTTTATTATATGGGGTGTTAGCGTTATTCTAAAATCTAACAAGGAAAACGGGAAATATTAACTAAATAACGGTTAACCGTTTTTCATATAGCGTAAAAAGCGTCGATAACGGGCTTATAGCCCGACTTATCGGCGCTTTATTGCGTTTTATCGACGAGTTTATATTCCATTTAGACGCTATAATAACTCCAAACTCCACGTTTTTTGAACTAAAAAAGCGTTATCGTTTGCATAGTAGAAGCAGTTTTTTAGGACAAAATAAAGCATACTTTAGATTTTTCATAAAAAAACATCTATAAAAAGGTAAGGCTCAGTTAATATCGCAAAAAACAAAAAGCGGCGATAACGGGCTTATAGACGGACTTATCGACGCTTTTTATTGCTATTTATTAATAGTTTTCGGCTTTAATTTGGAAGTATTCTTGTTTGTGTAAACATACCGGGCATACCAAAGGGGCTTTTTTGCCGACCACTATATGACCGCAGTTACTGCATTGCCAAACGGTATCGCCGTCTTTTGAAAAAACTAAGCCTTCCTTAACGTTTTTTAAAAGTTTAAGGTATCTTTGTTCGTGTTCTTTTTCGATTTCGCCGACCATTTTAAACTTTTGTGCGATTTCGGTAAATCCTTCTTCTTCGGCTTCTTTAGCCATACGTGCATACATATCCGTCCACTCGTAATTTTCACCGTTGGCGGCGAATTGCAAGTTTTCTTCCGTGGTGCCTATACCGTCGAGATACTTAAACCAAATCTTGGCGTGTTCCTTTTCGTTTTTTGCGGTTTCTTCAAAAATTGCGGCAATTTGAACGTATCCGTCTTTTTTTGCTTTTGAAGCAAAATAGTCGTATTTGTTTCTTGCTTGCGATTCACCCGCAAACGCTTCCATTAAATTTTTTTCAGTTTTAGAACCTTTTAATTGCATAACAACACCTCTTTACGCGGTAATCCGCTATATGAACGCATTATAACATTTTTTATTCCCGTTGTCAACGCTAAAAAGAAAATGGTTTGCGTATTAGGTCGAATTTTGTATAAAAGGCGGCTAAAATTTTGACTTTAAAAGCGTCTTGTGCTATTATTACATTGATAAAAGACGTCGTAATCTTTTTAAGACTTAACGGATTATAATTTATAACTCTAAAAAATTGCAATAAAAAACAGTTACGGATTTTATTTTAGGAGGCGACTTATGACCGAACTTGAAAAAATGGAGTATGCTAAATCGTTTATAGACAAACTTGCCGACGGCGTAAATCCCTTGACGGACGAACCCGTTTCGGATAACGACGTAGTTAACAACGTAAGAATTTCCCGTTGTTTCTTTTACGTTTCGGATATATTAAGAAGGGTAATAGACAAAGGCGGACTTACGCCGAAAAAGAAAGCGTCTAAAAGCGATAAACAGCCTTTCGCGCTTTCGTTAGAACAAACTATGGCGTTTCAATATTCCAATAAGCCGTTACCGCTCGGGATATTTGCGGATAAACTGTATGCCGCCGCGGAAAACGAAAATATGCAAAAATTAACCTATCAAAAGATAGGGGATTGGTTGGTCGCGATAGGAATGCTTAGAATTCAAACCCAAAGCGACGGCAAAAACGTCAAACGCCCCACCGAAGACGGAGAGGCTTTGGGTATATCGGTAGAAAGAAGAATGGGTGCTTACGGAGAGTACCAAACGGTCGTTTACGCCGAAAAAGCCCAACGCTTTATAGTAGACAATATCGACGCGATAATCGCCTTCGTCAACGGCGACGCAGAATAATAAAAACCCGCCTATAAGCCCGTTATCGGACAAAAACAGGCGGGCTTTTATATTTTTAACGAGTCCTACTCCTAAAGGACTCGTTTTATTTTATCGTCGTCTTTAAGATTTTGTAAATTTAATTAAAAAAGGCGTTCGCCAATTAACGACGAGCGCCCTTATAATATTTCTTTGTCTTATTTCAAATAATTTGAATACGTTTAATCTCGGCTTTCTAAAGAGTCGTTATTGCCATCCGTTTTTTTGTGGTTATTATTGTTTTTTCTCGGCCTTATATTGCCCGCTATTTTTCTAGCCGATTTTGCTAAATCAATAAAATAATATAGGAAAACCGTCGTCAAAGTAAATACGCATTGAACGATAAATTCCAAGTGTAAAATTTCAGCAAAATAACTGCCGAACCGTATAAGCGTTGCTAAACAAGTGATGAAGAAGACTATATTGGAAACTAACAAAATAACGAATAATTTAGGATTTCTAATTTTTTTCATAAAGACCTCAATTAAATTTAATCAAAACGATTATTTTTCTTTGCCGTTGTAGGCTAATTTTTGATAGAGAAAGATCGTTGCAATAGTAAACGCGCATTGAACGATAAATTCTAAGTGCCAAATTTCGGCAGCGTAAGCGGAAAAACGTATAAGCGTTGCTAAACAAGTGATAAAAAAGACTATATTTGCAACTAATAAAATAACGAACAATTTTGGTTTTTTAAACTTTTTCATAACGCCATCACCTTAAAATTCAAGTCCATAAACATCTATCTCGATTTGCCATTGCTTTTGGGTTTGTGATAGTGTTACGCCTGCAGCAATCGTAGCATCTGAATTTGCGTTAATGGAAACGCTTCCGTTGATTGTGCCGTAAGTGTGAATGTAAGTCATTCTAGCGCATGTTTGTTTATTTTCATGAGTTCCGCTTTTAGCAATTTGTACATTTGCGGTGGCATTTTTCATTTCTTTGCCAAGATATCCGGATTTTTCTTTAAATTGCCACACATATCCTGCGGTAGTATTAGAAGCTTTCCGTGAAAAAGATACAGCGTCGCCTCCATAATATATTCCGCTAATAGAGTAACTGGTAGCGGCAAGGGTATTGTTGCCTCCCCAAGTTATGCCTATATAATCGTGGTAGAATTCTTCAGCGGCTTTGTTGCTCTCCCAAGCCCAAACCAAAATGGGATCCCAACTTGCTGTTCCGGTTATTTTATACTGTGAAGTATTTGTATTGTAAGTAACGATCATATTTATGGTGAGGTAGTACATGTATTCAGTGTCTGTACCCACTTCTTCATTGCTATTACTATAAACGTTTACACTGTTATCCATAGAGTATTCGGCAATTTCATTTTTCTTTAGCAAACGACTTTCTACCGTATCACCAATGGCGTTTGTTTGCTCAAGCACGTAGACTTTTTGTGATACCGCAAATGCAAATTTATCTTCATTGTTTGATAAAGACGTAGAGACCCTTTCCGAGCAGACTTTAGTCGGAGCCGATTCGTTGAAAAAGTTTTCGTAGACGTTTTGGGTAAGAAAGTAAGTCGTTTCGGCGAAATATTCATCGTTGGTAACGACCGAATACGTTTCCTTGGTTTGTGCGTTGACTTGAGTAGGTGTTAGCGTTACGGAAAGTATAAGTGTCGATAACGCTAAAATGAGGGATAATACTAACAATTGTTTTGATCTTTTAATCATAATAAAAGACCTCCTTATTTATTATTAGCCTCGTGTAAGTGATACCGTTAATTGCACCGAAATACTTTTAAAATTAAATTGGAGCGCCAAATGTGGCGAGCGTTGAAATAAGACAACGGTTTCGGAGCAAACTAAAGTAATCGTTCTTAGCGACGCTAATTTGCTAATAAAGTAATTTAAAAAGTTACGCGAGCGCTATATAGCGAATAAATAAAAAAATAAATAAATAATGGGGTGGTAACCGTTTAAACTGCTTTTAAAAACAAGTAAAACAATTTTTTAATATTATATTACTAATTAAGCAAAAAGTCAACTAAATGATTTAATATGTAATAATTTATTAACGTATTAAGCGCTTGAAAAATTTGTTCGGCTTTTTTATAATCGTTAATTTTTTTAAAGGTTCTTCTTCGTCTTCTAAAACATAAAAACCCGCCTATAAGCCCGTTATCGGACAAAAATAGGCGGTTTTATTATTATAAATAGTATTTTATGGAGTCTTCTATCCAATAGCCGTACTCGGCGGTTTTACAAAAAGTTTCCAACGACTTAAATTTAAGATACAAATCTTTGCCGTCGCTGCAGTCGTGCCAAATATCGGCGTAGATATAATCGAAGTCGCCGTTTTTTAAGTTTTTTTGAAACTCGAAAGCGTCGGCTTTTATTACGGTGATTTTTTCTTGGACGTTTTTCGGAAACTTAGGAAGAATTTTCTTTTTAAAAAGTTCTATTACGTTTTGGTTTAAGTCCACGACGGTAACGGAAGTTACCTCTCGTTTTACGGCTGTTTGAAAAACGTAATATCCTAAGCCCAAGCCGTAAGTTAATACTTTGCCTTTAGCCCTTTCGACGTATTTTTTTTGCGAATTTATCTCATTGGGAAGCAGCGTCATCCACTCGACGCCTTTAGTAAGTATCGCTGGGTAACGGTACTCGGTCGCAAAAAATCCTATTTGCGGGATGACTCGTCCGTCGTCTAAAAACAAAAAGTCGTCGCGTACGAAGCCTTGATAGGGGACGTAGGTTAGATAATCCAATTTGCTATCGCCTAAGACTTCTCCGTTAAAACTAACGGTTTTAAAGTATAAGTCGTCGTAATAATCTTTTACGTCGAGCATTTTTACCGATTGTAAAAAGTAATCGTAAAAAAACTTTCTGTCTTTTTGATAAGGATCCAGCCCCATATGCGCGCACAAAAGATGGCAAAACGCTTCCGAGATAGGTACGCCCGCGCTTTTGACGGCGTTTATATCTTCCTCGGTAATTATTTTATCGAAGTCGTTGAGGTAGTAAGATATAAGTCTTAAAAACCTGTCGTTGTTTATTTCGGTTGCGGTTAAATGCTCTTCCATAATATTAAAACGTTATTTCTACTAATTGATTTTGAACTAAGTCGCAAGAAGTAAGGTAGTAAACAATTCCGTCCTTATACACTTTTTTATCGGCTTTACAGTCTTTTCCGTGTAAATGCCCGTAGACCACCGCGTCCACTTTATATTCCTTAAACAAATCGGTGTATAAAGAGTCGTCGCGTTTTACGGTGAACGGCGGAAAGTGTATCATGGCAACGACTTTATCGCCGTCTTTTCTTTCCTTTTCCATACATTTGAGGGCTAAACGCAACCTTTCGCATTCTCTTAAATACAGTTTTTTATCTTCTTGCGAAAAGTCGGGGGAGCCTTCAACCGTCCACCCCCTCGAACCCAATATAATAAGGTCGCCGATTCTTAGGCAGTCGTTTTGAAGGACGAAATAGTTTTCGGGAAGCGCCGCGCGTATTCTCGAGACGCTTTTCCACCAATAATCGTGGTTGCCGCGGATGAACACTTTTTTACCCTTCAAAGGCTGTAAAACCTTTAAATCTTGCAATGCGTCGTCAAGTTGCATTGCCCAACTTATATCGCCGGCAATTAAAACTACGTCGTCGTCGGAAACTTTTTTATTCCAGTCGTCGATAATTTTTTCCATATAATCCGTCCAACCGGAACCGAAAATGTCCATAGGTTTCGGCGCGGTGGTGGAAAGATGTAAATCGCTTATTGCAAATACTTTCATTATTATATATTCTCGCTTTTTTTACGTGCAGATAAAGGAACGTCGTTTTTTACGTAAGTTTCCCAAACGTTCATACGGTCGCCTTCGTCGATTTTCCGTACGACTTTTGCGGGTACGCCCGCAACGATGCAGTTTTCGGGAACGTCGCGCGTGACTACCGCACCGGCGGTTACTACGCTGTTTTTACCCACGGTTACGCCGCCGCAAATAGTGGACGACGAGCAAATCCAACATCCGTCTTCTATGGTTATCGGGGAGGAATATTCTAAATCGTGTTTTCCGTCGGGATAATCCGCGGGGAGTCGCTCTTCCGCGATAAGGGGATGGTTAGGCGTTGCCAAAGTAACGTTTGCTCCGATCCATACGCCGTTACCTAAGGTTATGGGCGAAACGTCCAAAAAAGTGCAGTTATAGTTGATAAAGCAACCCTCGCCGACGATTATATTTACGCCGTATTCGCAGTAAAACGGTGCGAAAACGCCGAGGCTTTTTCCTTTAGAAGAAGGTATCAGTTTGTTAAGCGTTCTTTGCTTTTTTCTAAAAAGCCATAAAGGAGTGCGGTTAAATTTATCGCATAATAAAAGCCCGCGTGCGTGTTGCTTAAAAATATCTTTGCTTGAAGAATTGTAAAGTTTCCCTGCGACCATTCTGTCCCAGTCGTTTATTCTTTCGACTTTTTTATCCATTTAAAACTCCTCTATTTTGGCTTTTATAAAGCCGTCTACGCCGTCTAATAAATCGTTATAGCAAGTTTGAAAATCCCTCGTATACCAAGGATCGGAAACCGAACGGGGACAGGCTGTAAAATCGCAAAGTTTAAATATTTTGCCGTGGTTATTAGGTGATATTATCGATTTGGCGTTTCTTACGTTGTTATCGTCCATTACTAAAATATAGTCGTAGTAATCGCCGTCTTTTTTCGTTAATTTTTCCGCGCGCTTGCCCTTATAGTCGGCGTTTATTTTTTGAAGGTACGGTTCTATCGCGTAATAAACGGGATTGCCGATTTCCTCGTAAGAAGTGGCTTTAGAGGCTACTTCCGCAAAAAGCCCTAAATTATTTAGTTTGTATTTCATCAAAAATTCCGCCAAGGGGGAGCGGCAAATATTGCCGTGGCAAACGAATAATATTTTCAAATCGGTTTCCTTTCGGCAACAACGCCGTCTTATTTTAATTATGATTATATAGAATAATTCTTCGCGGTAAGTTATAGATATCTCTATTTATAAACGTCTCGATTTATAAATACCTCGACAGCGTTTTGTAAATTACCTCGTTATTTATCCCGTCTTTAGTCCAGAAGGTAACGAGCGGAAGTTTTGCTTTTTTGCAAATTTCGTTAACTTTTTTATCGCGCTCTATTCTGTCTTTTCTAAAATGCGTAGCGTCGTTTATTTCTATTAGCAAAACAGGGCGGTAGTTATAATCGAAAACACCGAAGTCGGCGTTTCTGAAAAGTTCGGTACGGTAACCTTCGCCCACCTTATCTATTACCGCCGCCAAATTTATTTGCGGCAAAATAAGATAGTTATCGCCGAAGTAAGCGTTAATTATTTTAAAATAATCGTATTCGGTTTGCGTCATTAAGGAGTCTTTCACGACGTATTTAGGACCCCGTTTTCTGAACAGAAAATAAATTATTATAATGACGATAAGAACCGCCGCCGTAACCGACAACGGAAGTATAAAGGCGGGAAGAAGTAAATTATTCATATATTTATTGTACCATTGACGGAAATATATTTCAAGCGTTTAAAGGGGTTTTTTACGTTAACCGCTTTTTATTTTTTACCTTTTTATAAAATCGGCGTTTTTCCGTAAACGGGCTTATAGGTTGTTTTTTAAGAAAAATTACATAGACGAATAAGGAAAAATATGGACTTTTGGGATATTTTTTAAAAAAATAAAAAAAATTTTTAAAATGACGAAAAAAACTCTTAAAAAAGTTTGAAAAATTATTGTAAAAAAATTTTTAGTATGATATTATAATTGTAACTATATTACCTTTATCGCGAAGTAGTAAATAATTCGGGATAAAGACGAAGGAGAGTTATGGTGAATAGGAAATTTAAACGTATACGGGCGGTTTTAGTCGTTTGTCTTGCGTTTGCGTTCACGCTCGCTTGTTTCGGCTTTTTAACTTACGCCGACGCCGCGACTACGGACCTCGGTACGTATTATAGCGAGCATTTTAAAGAAGTCTTACCTATAGACGACACCTTAAACGGTGAGCCGATGAATTTTAAAGCGTTAAGAGATTCAGGCAATCCCGAAAACCTTGAAGTAATGCAACGCATCGTAAAGGTTGCAAACGCTTTATCCAAACTTAACGCGGATATCGAAAAGAACGTTAAATCCAACTCGACTTATAAATCGGGTAAGGCAGAAACGCTTAACGAGTCCGTTGCGGCGTTGGATACCGAGCTTGCTTCTTACGTCAAAGGCACCGTTAAATTATCCGCGGGCAACGTTGAAAATTACGACAAAGACGGCGTGATACTCGCAAAGATTAAAGAATATTCCAAAAAGTATTCCGTAATTTCCGAACAGTATAAACTTGCCGACGAGTTTTATAAGTTGTTTGCCGTTAACGAGAACGCCCCTCAAGGCGCCCCCGAAACCGTCTACGGTTTTTACGATATGGATTTATCCGCTTCGGGTTACGGCGCTGCAGAATTAGGCCTCCGTTATATGGCGGGCGTCGACGCTATCGAAGCGTCCGATACGCCTTCAACGGTTAGAGAGGACTACGTTAAGCAATTAAACGCCGTTCCCAGAAACCGTTTCGAATTTATCTATAACGAACTTTTGGAAATCAACGCTCACGATGAAAAAGTTCAAGTAGGCGAAGGCGAAGACAAAACGGATATCGACTTAAAGGACAACGGATTATACAACAAATACGCTGAAAGCAAAAAAGCGGTTGAAGATTTTTGGGCTAAGGCAAGCGACGACGTAAAGAAAACTTACGCCGAAAAGCAAGCGCTTTTACAAAAATATTTCGATAGTACTCAAGAATATAACGGCGCGGTTGAAAGCAAAAACACTTCGGTTATTACGTACGAAGTCAACGGCAAAACGATAATGACCGTTAGGGCGTACATAAAAGCCGGTTACGACGCAAGTAAGACCGACAACACGGTCGCTACCGTTTTCGCTCCCAACGCAAGCATTAAGTTATACTCTTCCACTTTAAGCGGAGAGGCTAAAAAAGCAGGCGAAGCTATTCGCGAAATCAACGATAAATTAAATATCGGTTATTTGGTTCGTTTTAACGTTTACGGCGGAAGCGCGGTCGCAACTACCGCAAACTCCAAACCTTTTGACGTTCAAAAAGCAAACGATAGGACCCCGGGCGGAGTTCTTTACGTCATTGAATTTAACGTTAAAGAGTATTACGAACAAATCGTCGCCGAAGACAAAGGCGTCGTAGGAAGCCTTCTATCCCAATACGTTCCTTTCTTAAGCGGCGTTTGGGGCAGCACCGATAAAACTTCACAAATCAAAGCAGCGTACGATTTAGTCAAAGACAGCGACACCGCTCTTTGCTACGCTTACGAGAACGACGAATTAAAGCCGTTCGATAAAATTACTTATTCTGACGGAGGAATACTGATGTTACAAACTTCATCTTTCGGAAACTTTGCCATTGCGGCGGCGACCGAAAACACTTTCGGTTTTTTGAGCAGTACGATGTTCTGGCTCGTCGCTTTAGCGGTTTTGGTAGTACTAATCATAATTGTGGCTATAATCCGCAAATATAAGAAGTATTCCGTTAAGTTCTATTCTAACGGCGGTTCCAAGGTTAAGAAAGCCCGCGCAAGAAAGGGTGGATACTTCGTTATGCCCGATAACCCCGTAAGAGCCGGCTACGTCTTTGCAGGCTGGTTCGAGGATAAGGCTTTAACCAAACGCTTTATAGCAACCCGTATCGTTAAACGCAAGAGACTTAAAGCTTACGCTAAATGGACGCTTGAATTTACGCCCGAACGCGTAAACGCTTACTATTTGAATTTAAGAAACGAATTAGCATCCCACGCGGCGCTTTTAGATTCCGCTTCCTTAGAAGAAGGCAAGACCAAAACGTTTGCTTTCGTTGAAAAAGGCGAAAAGGATATCAAACTTTGCTTGGCTTTCGACTTCAAGAAGTTCAAGAAAGCCGGCTACGCCGTAGTTGCTTCTAAACTCGAAGAAACGCCCACGTTGTTCGTAATCCGTACGAGGGACGATTACGTAGTCGCTCAAAAGTTAGTTGCTAAACTTATCGAAACTTACGCACTTTCCGAAACCGCATACGAAGCCGCGGCGGACGACGAAACCAAGTTCGTACTTGCCGTTACCAACCTTCCCGTAGTTGAAGAAGTAGTTGAAGAAGTTACCGAAGAGGTAGTCGAAGAACCCGCGGAAGAAACGGAAATCGTCGTTGAAACCGAAGAAACCGTAGAAGAACCCGTAGAAGAAGTAGTTGAAGAAGAAGTAGTTGAAGAAGAAGTTGAAGAAGTTACCGAAGAGGTGGTTGAAGAACCCGCTTCCGAAGAACAACTTATCGAATACTTTACTAAGATTCGTAGCGCGGTTTGCGGTTATGCGTTGTACGAGATGAGCGAAAAAGCCGAAAACGGCAAGATGCTCGTTAAACTCTACAAAAAGGACGAAGCCGTTTACTGCTACATGGCGTTAGATCCCGATTCTTACGGACTCGAAACGGTCGGACTCGGCTTTGGCGACACGCCCGCACTCTTGAAGGTTGCTTGCGACGCCGATTTAGACAAGGCTATCGAACTCGTTGAAGTCTTAATGACCGAACACGGCTTTGAAAAGTCCGACGAACCCGTCGAAGAAAGACCTTACGAAGGCAAGGGCTTCGGTTACAGAATTCACTTCGTAGAAGAATAATTCACGAAAAAGTCGCATGACTTAAGATAAACGACGGCTATCGCTAACAAGCGGTAGCCGTTACCTTTAAGGCGCTTTTTCTAAAAGTTTTTTTGCTTCGTAGTAGTGGGGGAGGGATAGCCGCCGACGATAGTCGGCGTAGTAATAAAACGGCGGGAAATTATCTTCCGTCCGCGAAAAATTATAGATTACACCTCGTCCGCCAACGGCTTTGATATCTTACCCGCGATGGAAAGGCCGAAAAGAGGCTCGCGTTGAAAGTCGCATAATCAAAACTTTGCGGTAATTTTTCAGTTATCGCGCAAAATATTTTTAAGAGGTATGAAATGAAAATTAGATTTAACGAAGATAAGGAAGTTGTACGACAAATTCAAGAAGGCTTGAGTCACAAAGACGGCTATTGTCCTTGCAAGGTGGGGAAACTCCCTGAAAATAAATGTATGTGCGAAGAATTTCGCAATCAAATAAAAGACGAAAATTACGAAGGCTATTGCCACTGTAAACTTTATTATAAAGAACTTTAATAACGTTTTAACAACGTCGTTTAAACGCTGAAAGCGCCGCAAAAAAGCGGCGTTTTTCTTTGCCGTCAAGAAAGATTCGTTTATTTTTGCCGTCTTATATATCCCGAAGGATTGCACGGTGTTGAAAGCAAGGGGCGTTTTGGCAAAATAACAACTTAGCGCTTAAAAAAAGACAAAAAATTTATTTAATAAGGCGTTATTATATTGTTTAGCGAAAAATTTTTTCAAGAAACCAAAAAAATACTCGTAAATCGTAAAGCAAAGGCGGTGAAATATGGCAAGGAGAATTCTTATTACTTCCGGCAAAGGCGGAGTCGGAAAAACAAGCGTTGCGGCGCATTTAGGCTATGCCCTCTCGAAAACGGGACAAAGAGTGGTCGTGATAGACATGGACGCGGGGCTTAATAATCTCGACGTCGTTATGGGCGTGGAAAATAAATCGGCGTACGGCTTGGTCGACGCGCTGGACGGAAAATGCCGCGTTAAGCAAACGCTCGTCGAAAAAACTTCCAATCTATACGCAATACCGTCGGGCGGAAGAATAAGTAATTCACTCACCGGAAAACGCGTAAAAGACTTAACGGACGGGCTTATCGACCGTTTCGATTATCTTTTGATAGACTCGCCCGCAGGCGTGGATTTCGGGTTTAGGCGCGCGGCAAGCGCCGCGGAAGAAGCGATACTCGTGGTAACGCCCACTATTACGAGCCTAAGGGACGGGGATAAAGTTTTGTCGGCGTTAAACGATTACGATATTAAAAAAACGGGGATTATCGTTAACAAGATGAGAGGCGATCTTTTAACGCGCGGCGCCGTGATAGGCGTGGAGGAAATTCAATCGGTGCTAAAAGTACCCGTAATAGGTTGCGTGCCCGAGGACGATTCCGTTTTATTATCTACCGACTTAAATTTGTATTCTTCACGCGCGGAAAAGGCTTTTAAAATGATTGCAAAAACTTTAAAAACGGGCAAAATTAAAGTTTTCGACGCCGCGGCGTACTATCGCGGTATCGGGGGAAGAATAAGGGGGATTCTCCGTCAAAGCGTCTAAAAGGAGAAAGAATAATGAGTGAAAAACAAATTTTGAGGGCAAAAAGGATAATAGAAAGGGATAGACTCGGGTTATGTTACGGTTCGGAAGATCTAATCCGCCGCGACGTAGAAGGGCTTTTGTCTGAATACTTCGCGTTGACGAAACCCGTCGAGATAAAACTCGTGAAAGAAGGTGATAAAATAAAAATATTAATCGAAGGCGAATGTTCCGGCGTCAAGCGGTTTATAACTTTAAACGGCGGTTAAAGAATTATTTCAGACAAGCGACTATATAATAAACAAAAGAGTGTCGAATTTTGGTAGTTTGGGGATTTTTTGAATTATTAGGCGGCGTCGCCGTGTTTTTAAGCGGATTGAAAATCATTGCGGCAAGTTTTTCTTCGCTTACCGGCGGCAAACTGAAAAAACCGCTCCAAAAGGTTAGTAAAAACAAATACTTGGGCGTTTTATTAGGCGCGGGCGTAACGGCGCTTACGCAAAGTTCGGTTGCGGTAAATACGCTAGCGGTCGCGTTGGTCGAGGGTGGAGCTTTAACGCTTTCGGGCGCGTGCGCGGTGATAATAGGCACTAACGTAGGGACTACCGTAACCGCGCATTTGGTGTCGACGGCGTTTAACGGAGGACTTAACGTGCCCGCGATAGGGGCGCTTATAGCGTTTATAGGGTTTTTACTCGAAGCAAACAAAAACGAGAAAATGAAATTGGTAGGAAGGGCTTTTTTGGGGTTCGGCTTCGTGTTTATAGGTGTAAAGACTATGTCGCTTGCTATGGAAAGTTTTTACGATGAAAGTTGGTTTAAAAACCTATTTTTAATAAAAAGTCCCGCTATAAGCCTGTTAAACGGTTTTTTTATTACGGCGCTATGTCAAAGTTCGTCCGTTATAAGCGGCACGTTGGTGATTTTAGCGACTAATAAAATAGTAAGCGTTGAAAACGCGATATATATGATAGCGGGGGCTAATATAGGATCTACCGTCGCGGTTGTTTTTGCCGTCGATAAACTCGGTTTAAACGCTAAACGGGCGGCGTATTTTAATTTGCTTTTCAATTTGATAAGCGCGGCTATCTTTTTCGCAATATCTTTAGTCTTTGGCAAGCAAATTTCGAGTTTTTTGGTAAAAGTATCCGGCAGCGAAGGCGGAGCGGTGGCAAATTTTCATACTTTTTTTAATTTGGTTTTTGGAATTTTAGCGCTTCCCTTTTTAGAAAAACTATCCGACCTTTTAGTAAAAATCTTCCCTAAAAACTTTAATAAGATGAAAAAACACGCTAAGTCGCCGCGAAAAAACGCCTGAAATATGAGGTGGACGAAATAAAACGAAAACAAAAAAACGGTTAATAACGGGCTTATAGCCCGTTTTTTTGTTTTTTAACGCTACTCTTTCTTGCGATTTTTTCAAAAGTCTTAAGCGATAGCAATTTAATTTGACAAGGCAATTTATATATTGTATAATATTAAAGATGAATTTCTATAATTATTAGGAGGGTGTTTCCCGTGGATTCAATTTCACAAAAGAAGATTAAAAACTACAAAAACGGTATAACGTCGATAATACTTTTTGCGGCGTTATCGGTGGTGAACGTCTTTTTATACGCTATTTCCGAATCGTACTTTTTATTTTCGTCATATATTTCGCTTATCGTAACGTCGGCATTGGTTGAATTCGGTGCAGTCGCGATAATTGCTTCGCTCGTGTTAGTTGCGCCGTACGTCGTCTTTGCGATACTTTCTCGTAAACGCCCTTGGGCAATGATAGCGGCGCTTGCGTTAGTGGTGATAGACACATTGTTTTTGGTTATAATCAGTCTTTTGACTTGGGATCCCGAGGTTATTTTAAGTTCTATTGTCGATATCGTTTGCCACGCTGTAATAATCGTCGAATTGGCGATTGCCGTCGCAAATAAAGAAGCCGTAAAACTTATGGAAGCAGCCAAACTTAAAGGGGAAGAATTCCCCGATCAGGTTAAAACCGAGGTTTTACCGAACGGTCAAGTCGTTACCGTTTTAGAAGATACCGACGTTTTTAGCGACGTTCAAAACGATTCCGCGCTTGCAAACGTAAAAAGAAAAATAACCGTTACCAGAAAAAAGGCTTGCGTCAACGGCGGGCTTAAATTCGGCGTCGTCATGGACGGCGTTGAGGTAGTTCAACTTAAAAACGGCGAAACCGCTAATATTATGGTAAGCGGTAGCGCGCACGCTTTTTGTATTCAACTTCAAGATTATAACAGTAATTATTTGCAAATCCCCGCGGGAACGGAAGATAGGGCTTACGTAGTTACGAATATCGCTAAATGGTTTTCGCCTTGCGAAATACGAATCGACGAGGCGGATAACGATTAATTGGCTTTTTGCGTTGAAACAAAAAACTTTTAACCGATAAAAAAGAGGAAACGATGGGTAAAGTTAAGGATTTTATCAATCAAAAATCATTATTTGGCGAAATTATGCGCTTCGTTTTAGTCGGCGGTTTATCTACCGTTATCGACTTTTTGACGATGGGAATAGTGTTGTATATTGCCGCCCCCGATAATTACGACAGTTTTTTAAACGTGTTTTTCGGCGTTAACGAAGATCCTTCCTCCGTCGCTGCTTTATGCGGTACGGGGTTGGGCTCCGTGATAGGCGTTTTAGTCAATTACGCGTTGTCGATTATTTTCGTATTCAATCAAAACGGGGGGGTGCGCTCGGTAAAAGGTTTTTTCCTTTTCGCGGCACTTGCAACCGGAGGGCTCGTTTTACACGAAGTCGGTATGTGGGCTTTGCATATTAAGTTCAACGTTAACGAGTGGCTTGTAAAAGTCGTTATGACTTTCGTAGTTATGGTTTACAACTTTATTACTCGTAAACTAATACTTTTTAACGATAAAACCGAGCAAAAAGAAGCTGAGGACGAGGAAAAATTGCAATGAAAATATCTCTCGTAATACCTTGTTATAACGAGGAAAAAACCGTTAATAAGTTTTACGACGCGGTAACGCCCGTTTTGGACGGTTTGAATTATGCTTACGAACTCATATTCGTAAACGACGGTTCTAAAGATTTGACACTCGGCGCCGTAAAAGCGTTGGCGGAAAAAGATAAAAAAGTCAAGGCGATTAGTTTTTCAAGAAACTTCGGACAACAAGCGGCGATACTCGCGGGGCTTAACGCTTCCTCGGGTGACGCGGTTATTCCTATCGACTGCGACCTTCAAGACCCCGTTGAAGTTATTCCGCTTATGGTCGAAAAATGGCAAGCGGGCGCAAAAGTCGTGCATGGAAGGCGTTTGTCGCGCGCGGGCGAAACGGGTTTTAAAAAGATTACCGCTAAAGTTTTTTATAGACTTTTAAACAAAACTTCCTCGGTAGAGATTCCTAAGGACACGGGCGATTTTAAACTGCTCGACAGAACGGTCGTGGATATTATTCTTTCGATGAAGGAACGCAACAAATACTTGAGGGGCTTGGAAAGTTGGGTTGGTTTTAAGCAAGATTTCGTAGACTTTAATAGAAAAGAAAGGGTTGCGGGAAAAACTAACTATACTTTAAAAAAGATGCTAAAATTAAGCGGCGACGGAATTTTTTCCAATTCCGATTTTCCGTTAAAGTTCTTTTTAGGGTTAAGCGTATCGCTTACCGCGTTATCCGCACTATCGCTTATAACGTTTATTTTTCTTCAAATATTCTTGTCACGGTTTAATCCGCTATGGTGGATTATTGGCGTTATCGGGCTTATAGGCGGACTTTTAGGTTGTCAAAAAGGGGTTTCGGATATTTATTTATACCGCGCGTACGAAGATATCAAGTCGCGTCCTGAATTCCTTATCGACGAAAAAATCAATTTTTGACGACGATTTTATAAAATTTTAAAATTTAAGCCGCACGGAATTTTTATTAAACCGACCTTAACGGTTGACAAAAATTTCGTTTAGGGCTAATATATATTAAGGATAATTAAACGGAGGCAATTTATGAACAAATTATCAGTAAAAGACGTTGACGTAAGAGGCAAAAGATGTTTAACGAGAGTCGATTTTAACGTTCCTATGAAAGACGGCGTTATCACCGACGAAAACCGTATTAACGGCGCGCTTCCCACGATTAAATATTTGGTGGAAAACGGCGCTAAGGTTATACTTTGCTCTCACCTCGGTAAACCCCACAACGTTTTAGACGAAAAGATTAAACTTAACAAAAAAGAAAAGGCGAAAGTCGAAGCGCTTCCCGAAGAGGAAAGAGACGCCGCTACCGCCGAATATATCGAAAAGGCTAAAAAAGACCTTAAAAAACTTACGTTATTACCCGTTGCTAAAAGATTGCAAGAACTTTTACCCGACGTGAAAGTAACCTTTGCAACCGATACGGTAGGCACGGACGCGCAAGCAAAAGTCGCGGCTATAAAAGACGGTGAAATCGTAGTTTTGGAAAACACCAGATTTAACGCGGGCGAAGAAAAACGCGACGAAGAATTCTGCCGCAAACTCGCTTCTTTTGCCGACGTTTTCGTAAACGACGCTTTCGGTACCGCTCATCGTTCGCACGCTTCAACCGCGGCTATCGTTGAGTACGGTTTCGTCAAAACCGCCGTTTGCGGTTTCCTTATTGAAAAAGAACTTTCCGTAATGGCGGACGCTTTAGATCATCCCGTTCATCCTTTCGTTGCGGTACTCGGCGGCGCTAAGGTTGCGGACAAGTTAAACGTTATTTCCAACTTGTTGGAAAAATGCGATTCCTTAATCATCGGCGGCGGCATGGCTTACACTTTCTTAAAGGCTCAAGGAAAGGAAGTAGGTACTTCTTTGGTTGACGACAGCAAGATAGATTACTGTAAAGAAATGATGGAAAAAGCCGCAAAAGCGGGTAAAAAACTTTATCTTCCCGTTGACGGCGTTATCGTTAAAGATTTTCCCGATCCTATCGACGCACCCGTTGAAATTTCTACCGTATCCGTTGACGCTATTCCTTCCGATATGCAAAGTTTGGATATCGGCGAAGAATCTCGTAAACTTTTCGCTTCCGTCATAAAAGAAGCGAAGACGGTTATTTGGAACGGACCTATGGGCGTTTTCGAAAACCCCGTTTTGGCGGCGGGCACCAAAGCGATAGCGGCTGCTATGGCGGAGGCTAAAGGCACCACTATTATTGGCGGCGGCGACTCTGCGGCGGCGGTTGCCGGGCTCGGTTTTGCCGATAAGATGAGCCATATTTCTACCGGCGGCGGCGCTTCTTTGGAACTTTTCGAAGGTAAAGTTTTACCGGGCATCGCTTGCTTAAACGAAAGAAACTAATAGATTTTTATAGAGGTATATAGTCATTATGAGAAGACCTATTATTGCAGGTAACTGGAAAATGAACAAAACGCCGCAAGAAGGCGTTAAGCTTTGCGAAGAACTTCTTCCTTTGGTTAAAGACGCTGATTGCGACGTCGTAGTATGCGTTCCCGCGACCGATATTTACGCGGTTGGCAGCGCTATTAAGGGTAGCAACGTTCATCTTGGCGCTCAAAACGTACACTTTGCCGAAAGCGGCGCTTACACGGGTGAGATTTCCGCCGATATGCTTAAAGAACTCGGCGTTGAATACGTCGTCATCGGACATAGCGAACGCCGTCAATACTTCGCGGAAACCGACGAAACGGTTAATAAACGCACCTTAAAGGCGATAGAAAAAGGCTTAATCCCCATCGTTTGCGTAGGCGAATCTTTAGAAGAAAGAGAAACCGGCAAGACCGAAGCGGTCTTATATCGTCAAATCACCGAAGGGCTTAAAGGCGTTGAAGATTTAACCAAACTCGTTATCGCTTACGAACCCGTTTGGGCTATCGGCACCGGTAAGACCGCTACCAGCGAACAAGCAAACGAAACCATCGGTTTTATAAGAAAGACTTTGGCGGAAACTTTCTGCCCCAAATGCGCCGAAAAAGTTCGTATTCAATACGGCGGAAGTATGAAGCCTTCCAACGCTAAAGAACTTATGGCTATGGAAGAAATCGACGGCGGTTTGATCGGCGGCGCTTCCTTAAAAGCGGTAGACTTTTCTCAAATCGTTAATTACAACAAGTAATTTTAATCAAGTAATTTAAAAAAATAAAACGCGAGGATGATTTTTAAAATCACCCTCGCTTTTTCGTACGTAGTAAAATCGTATTGATGAAAAAACAAAAAGAAAATTATTATGTGTGCTACGGCGCTAAAACCTAACGTGGATTTAAGTCTTGAAAATTAAAAGTCCGTCTATAAGCCCGTTATCAACGGTTTTTGTAAACAAAAAAGGGTTATACGTGATTTTTTAAATCCACGTTAACCCTTTTTAGTTAATTTATCTTTAGTCGTCGTGTTAAGAAACGACGGACGGTTTTTCCTTCGTGTCCGGTAAGGGGAAGAGTATACAAAGTGTGAACCAATCGTTTTCGGTGGTGATTTTAATAGCACCGTCGTATTTTTCGGCGACTTGACGTATACTGGCGATACCTACGCCGTGCAACGTTTTGTCCTTTTTCGTCGTGCGTAAAATCCCGTCTTCCATGATAATAGGGGTTTTAAAGTAGTTTTCCACCTTGACGATTAGGTGCTCGTTTTGCGCGAATACCGAAAGTTTCAAAAGTCGCTTCTCGGTTTCTTCAAGTTGTACGAGCGCTTCTATCGCGTTATCCAGACTGTTGCCGAATATCGAACATATGTCAAGGGTGTCAATAAAACTTAGCAAGTATCCGTCGACCATGCAAGTAAACTGTATTTTTTCCGATTGAATAGTCCTTGCTTTACCGCTTAAAATAATGTCGAGAGCAGGCGAACCGGTATCGAAATTATTATCCAATCTTTTTATATTTTTTTCTATCTCGTCGAGGTATCTTGCTCGTTTCAAGTCGTCGGTTTCTTGACGAATGACTTGAATTTGATGCTTTATGTCGTGGCAATATCTTTTGACGACGGAGATATTTTCTTTGGAAGAGTTATATTGTTCGTACTGTTTTGCAAGCATATTTTCCATCATAACGATTTCGTCTTTTTTCCAGTCGGCGAAGCGTTGTTCTTGGAAAATATACAGCAGCAATATCCCGCATAGATCGGATAAAAACCTAATGTAAAAAATATCGGTAGAAGTACTTCCGCTCAACGGCGTGTTAGACGTTATAAAACTCACGTTGGATATTGCGAAAACGAGAAGCGCCATCAAAAGCGCCGTTACTAAAGATTTAGTATTGCAATTAAGCGGCGGAAAGTGTCTTTTTTCGGCAAAATAAAACAAAACCGCCAACCCTAAATATATTACGGGAAAGATTGTTTTGGCAAACGTCGGCGAAAAGGAATGTATAAAGTACTCTAACATCCACTCGAGCGAGGCTGTAAGTTCCGCAAATATAAAAGCCCTTGCCAAAACGTATCCGGCGTCTTTTAACGTAACGCGGCAACAAGCGTAAACGTAAAACAACATTAACGCTGTAGCCCCCGTCATTATAAAGATAAGCGAGCCGTCTTCATTTGACGGGATAGAATACAATCCGAATAAAGCGGCGAAAAACCCCAAAGATATAAGTGCGGTTGAAAAGTGAGAAAACCTTTTTTTAAATAGAACCACGAAAACCGTACAAGCTATCCACTCTGCTATGGCGGTGTAAGTTCTTGGAAGATCCGACACCTCTACCACGGGTAAAATATCAATCATCTATAATTCCTCCGCAATAGCCGGCAAGCGCTTCAACGAAAGCCTTCTTTTTAGGTCTGGAAATTTGTAACTTTTCGTTGGCGATAATCGCGCAGTTATCTTTTATACCGACGACGTGTCTAAGATTTACGAGATAACAACTATTGCATTTTACGAAACCTTTTCCCACTCGTTTCTCAAAACTTTTCAAACTTTCGAAGATAGAAATATCGTCTTTAGATACGCGGTGAATAATCAATTTGTGTTTTACGCTTTCGACGTAAGTTATTTCTCGCGCGGAAAGCCTAAAACTTTCACCGTTAACGGTAACGAAAACGTGGGTATCGCTTCTTAAACTAACCAATCTAATCGCTTTAAAAAGTTCTTGCGAAAAGGCAAAGTAAGTAAACGGTTTTACCAAGTACCCGAGCGCGTTTACCGAGTACCCTTGCTGCGCGTACTTTAAGTGGTTGGTAATAAAAATAATAACCACGTCGCTATCGAGTTTACGAATATATTTTGCCGCCTTCATACCGTCGATTTTAGGCATTTCGATATCCATTAATATAATATCGTATTTAGGAACGTAGTTTTCGGTTATTTCGTCACCATCCGAAAAACATTCGATTTCAAAAATCGCATCATTTTCTTTTGCAAATTTTTCTACGTAATTTTTCACGACCTCTCTATTTTGAAGTTCGTCGTCAACTATGGCTATTCTCATATCATTTCCCGCTCGTTTTTTAATGAAAGAGGTTTTTTAACACCTTTTTTGTCGTCTTATTATATATTTTAGCACAATTTTTCAAAAACTTCAATTTTATCTATGGTTTTTTCAAAAGTTGAATCAATCAAATTATGTAGTCGATACGACAAATTATGCAAAATTTGAACACAATTTAAAAATATATGTTACAATAAAGCAAAAGTTAACCTAGGCGTTTATAGTCAAGGAAAATATCGGGATTGACAAAAGGACGTGTCCTTTTTTTGCGGTCGTTTAGCGACCGCAAAATTCCGTTTAATTTGCAGCCAAAGCCCATATAAAAATACTAACGGGCTTTCAGGTTATAATATTTTTAGGAGGATATTATGAAAAGAAACTTAGCGATTATATTGCTAACTTGTCTACTCGTTTCTTGTTTAGCGCTGTTTACGGCGTGTACGTCGAGCGGACACACTCATACCGTAGAAAAAGTAGAAGCGGTTGCCGCTACTTGCGAAACCGAGGGAAGTATCGAATACTACCGCTGCACCGATTGCGACAAGTTGTTTTCCGACGAATCTGCAACTACGGAAATCGAGCCCGAATCGGTAATCGTTGCCGCGCTCGGACACGATGAGGAATCGCACGACGCCAAAGCCGCGACTTGTACCGAAGACGGCTGGAACGCTTACGTAAATTGTAAGCGCGACGGTTGCGATTACACCACCAAGGTGGTTATCCCCGCGGCACACACCGAAGTCGATGACGGGGCCGTTGCCCCCACTTGTACCGAAAAGGGTAAAACCGCTGGTAAACACTGCTCGGTTTGTGAAGAAGTCATAGTCGCTCAACAAGACGTACCCGCGTTAAATCACGATTACGACAGTGAAGTAACCACTCAACCTACTTGCACCGAAAAGGGCGTAAGAACTTACACTTGTAAGCGTACGGGTTGTGAACACACTTACACCGAAGACGTCAACGCGTTAGACCACGATATTGAAAACCACGACGGCAAACCCGCGACTTGCACCGAAGAGGGTTACGAAGCGTATAAAACTTGCAAACGCAACGGTTGCAATTATACTACTTACCAAAAATTAGACAAAATTCCTCACACTTACGACAAAGAAGTCGCAAGCAGCGATTATTTAGCGCAAGAAGCCACCGTTTTGGCTCCCGCTACTTATTACAAGTCTTGCGTTTGCGGTGAAAAAGGAACCGAAACCTTTACCCACGGCGACGTATTAACCCTTGATCCGCGTGAAGACGCGAACGCTATTAAAGCCGAGGCTGAAGACGCCGTTATAAGCGGAACCTCACATTATCCTAACGTTACACCCGATATGATAGAGTCCGATGATAAAGCATCTGGAGGAAAAGCAATCGGTTGTTTTGACGTGGTAGGTAATACTGCCGTTTGGAAGTTTAATTTTGCAGAAAACGCCGAAGACGTAGTAATTTATTTCTACGCTAAAGCGTTAGTTAATACGACGACTAGCGGGTTTGGCATTTCCGTTGACGGAGAAACCGTTGCGTGGAATAATATATATTTTGAAAACACCGCGGCTCTTGATAATCCTTATAGATTTTACGCAAGTAAACCTTTCTCGGTCACTAAAGGTGTACATAGCGTTAAATTGGAGGTCTTAGATGCGGCAGGCGATAAATGCGCCGTAAACTTCGACTATATTATGCTTGCGGGCTATGGTGACGTTAAAGTTGGATTCGATAACGCCGCGCCCGTCGTTACGGATATTGCGTTAGATAAAACTACCGTAGGTGAAGAATCTACTATTACTTACACCGTATCCGATAACGTAACCGCTCTTGAAAACTTAACCGTTTCCGTAAAAGTTTATTATGATTATCAAGGTAAAAATCAAGAAGAAGTTACCGTAACTAACGGTAAGTTCACCTCCGCTAAAGACGGTTGGTATACCGTTGTCGTTACCGCTACCGATGAAACGGGCAATACTTCAATCGTAACAAATAGGTTTGCTTGCGGAAGTCCTGACGATCCTAACTTTATAAAAGTAGAGGCGGAAAGCGCCGCTATAGTAGGTGAGTCGGCGTATCCCGATTATTGTTCTACTATGCAAGAAGCTAACGTTGCCGCTTCCGGCGGTTACGAATTAGGTTGCTTTGCCGTTAACGGTAATACGGCTACTTGGAACCTAACTTTATATCAAGCGCATGAAGGCGTAACGATTGCCTTTGTGATGAAGGGGTATTGTGCTCACGAAGATATGTCCGGCTTTAAACTTACGGTCAACGGAACCGAACTTGCTTGGGCTGAAGGCACTAAATTAATCTCAAGTTACACTGAGGCTCATCCTTATCTCGAGTACGTGACGGTACCTTTTAACGTCGTAAAAGGTCAATTAATTATTTCGCTTGAGATACTTGACAAAACTAAGGCAAACGCCAACGTCGACTATTTAACCGTATATTTAACTGCAAGAGAAAGAGTTAAAGTTGAGGCAGAAAGCGGCGAAATTTTAGGCACTTCCCAATATCCCGGTTATTGCCCTAGTATGGTGGAAGAAAGCGATAAATCTTCCGGCGGGAAAGAAATCGGTTGCTTCGCCGTTAACGGAAACACTGCCACTTGGAAAGTTGATTTGGCAAAAGATTATAGTAACGTAACGATTACGTTTTCTATGAAATCTTTTATAAATACCGAAGATATGTCGGGATTTAAGGTGACGGTAAACGGCGTTGAAATCAGTTGGGACGAAGGCGTTAAATTAGTGAATACCCAACCTAATTACGTCGACTATTCTACCGCAAGTTTTAGTGCCGAACAAGGCGAATTAGTTATTACCATCGAAGTAGTAGACGCTGCAAAAGCAACCGCTAACATCGATTATTTAACTATAGATTTGCTTAATTAAAATCAAAAATACATTTTTAGGGAGTTCCGCCCTTAAGACGGAACTCCTTATACTACGCCTTTTTAGGCTAAAAACTTATAAATACGAGGTTAAATTATGAAAATATTTAAAAACGGATTTTTACGCGGCGCGTTAGTTTTAGCGTTTTGCTTATGTTTAACGCTATCTCATTTTAGCGGCGTAACCTTCGTTAAAGCGGCAAGTCATACCCATGCTTTTACCGAAGGCGTATGCTCTTGCGGTTCTATAAAAATAGAGGCAGAAGACGGTGATATAGAGGGAACTTCACAATATCCTACCGTTGCACCCGATATGATAGAAAATAAAGCCGAAGCTTCTAACGGTAAAGAAATAGGTTGTTTCGCCGTTGTTGGAAATAGCGTGACCTGGACTTTTAATTTAACTAAAGCGGTCAGTGACGTTTATATTTCCTTTTCAATGAAATCTTTCGTTTCGAGCGAAGATATGAGCGGTTTTAAACTTACGTTAAACGGTGCAGAACTTGCGTGGAAAGAAGGTTCTAAACTGACTTGTACCTATAATGCGGCGAATCCTTATCAGATTTTAGATACTGTCAAATTTTCTGCCGATACGGGTGATTTGGTCGTGAAATTAGAAATAGCAAGCGCAAGCGCGGTTGCTAATATCGACTATCTTATTTTGAATTTGGTTGAAGGTGCTCAAGGCGAACAAATAATCGATCCGAGAAATGATCCTAAAGCGGTAAAAATCGAAGCCGAAGACGGCGTTATCGTGGGAACTTCGCGCTATCCAAGTGTCGCGCCTGATATGATAGAAATAAAAGAAGGAGCTTCAAACGGTAAGGAAATCGGTTGTTTCGACGTTGTCGGTAATACGGTCTCTTGGACTTTTGATTTTGCTTCAGCGGCTGAAAACGTAAGAGTATTCTTTTACGCTCGTTCTTTGGTTGATAAACCCACCGACGGGTTTGGTATTTACGTAGACGAAACTAAGATAGAATGGGTAAGTAAATCCTTTGCAAAGACTGCCGAACTTGCCGTGCCTTATAGAATGTATTATAGCGAGGCGTTTTCGGTTGCTGCCGGTAAACACGTCGTTAAGTTGGAAGTTTTAGACGCCTCTCAAGATAAGTGCGCGGTTAACTTCGACTACGTTATGTTATCCGGTTATGGTGACGTAACCGTTACGCCGATAATTGAGGATAATAATCCGCCTGTGATATCGCAAATTGCATTTGATAAATTATCGGTAGGTAAAGAAAGCAAAATTTCGTTTACAGTAGTCGATAACGTAAGTGCTGTTGAAAAAATAACGACGACTGTAAAAGTCTTTTACGATTATGAAGGCGAAAACCAAGAAGAAATAACTCTTGTAGACGGTAAATTTACGCCGTCGAAAGATGGTGTTTACACCGTCTTGGTTACGGCGACTGATGAAGCGGGAAATAAAGCCGAAAAAACATACTCGTCTGAAACGATTTTAGATCCTACTGATGATCCAAATGCCGTAAAAGTAGAAGCGGAAATGGCTGTTATAGCAGGAACTTCGCACTATCCAAATATCGCGCCTGATATGATAGAATATACGGATAGAGCTTCCGGCGGCGCTGAAATTGGTTGTTTCGACGTATCGGGAAACACTGCCCAATGGACTTTTAATTTTGAATCCGCCGCACAAAACGTAAGAGTATTCTTCTATGCGTGCTCTTTCGTTAACGGGCCTACCGATGGGTTCGGTATTTACGTTGACGATAACCTTGTTGAATGGGGAAGTGTGTTTTTTGAAAAAACGTCCTCTTACGATAATCCTTATAAGGCTTATTACAGTAAGGGATTTTCGGTTGCTGCCGGTAAACACGTCGTTAAGTTGGAAGTTTTAGACGCCTCTCAAGATAAGTGCGCGGTTAACTTCGACTACGTTATGCTCGCCGGTTACGGTGACGTAAACGTAAGACCGGTTCTTCCTGATAGGGAAGGCCCAGCTATCGGTGATATTACCGTAGGTACGCCCGAACTTAATAAAGAAATTACGATTAATTGTGATATTACGGATAACGAAAGTTCAAGAGAAAATATCAATACTTTGGTACGCGTATGGCTTGATTATAAAGGCGATAACGAAGAAGAAGTGGAAGTCGTAGACGGTAAGTTTACGCCGACTAAAAACGGTGAATATACCGTGTTTATCCGTGCGGTTGACGAAAACGGCAATATGTCGGATAAAACGTATTCGTTTACGATCGGCAACGTTGAAACCGACGATAATTGGAACTTAACGGTTAAAAAGCAAATGCCTTCATGGGCAATAGGGCTTATTATCGTTGCTTGTGCCGTAGTAGTTGCCGGCGGTTTAACCGCTTACGAACTTTATAAGCGCAAAAACAATCAATAACGTTCGGAGGAATTTTTAAATGTTGAAAGATTGGACGATTTTTAACGTTAAGGTGGTTGACTTCAGTTGGCACCTTGTATGGATAGTGTTAGCGATATTTATCGCAACCGTCGGTTTAGCGTATTATCTTTACGTGTGGCTTTACGGTAGAATGAAACTCGGTAAAGAAGGTAGTAAAGAGGCTAAAGAACTTCAAAAACAATTAAAAGGCAAGTCTAAAGAAGAGCGTAAAGCGGCTTTAAAAGATAAATCTTCCGCCACCAAAAGGATGGTATTTTGGGAAGGTAAGTTTAAAAAGATCATAACTCCCGTTCTTAGCGGTGTTTTAGTCGTTTGTTTAATAGCCGTTCCCGTATTGGATTCGGTAGGCGAAATATTATGGAGATCTATCTTTAACCAAGGCGGGGCAAATATCAATATAGATTCTCCCGCGGCGATACTTGCAATGCAAGACGCAAGAAAAAATATCGAAACCATTCAAGGCGAAGGCACGGTTCTTGCTAAAAACGATAACGACGTTCTTCCGCTTGATCCTACCGTAGCCGAAGACAAAAAGATTAATATGTTCGGTTCTTCTATTTACGGTATGATTAACGGCGGCGGTGGTTCCACGATATTTATCACGAACGCCACCGTAAACGGAAGAGATCTTCACGCAGTCAAACTTGAAAAAGCGCTTGAAGAAGAAGGTTTTGAATACAATAAAAATTTATATAATCTCACCGCAAACTATTATGAGAGTAAAAAATATAGTGTGAAAGATACCGATTACGTTATTTCGTGTCAACAACTAACTTACGGAGATCCTTCCGGTGGTTATATCGACAAAACTTGTTTACCTATAGATAACGAACTTCCCTTAGAGGCTTACAATAAACAGTTTGACGAACTCGGCGGAAAAACCGTGTTACAGCAAGCCAAAGAGTATTCGGATATTGCTATGTATAGCGTTTCAAGATTAGGTAGTGAAGGCGACGATTTAGCAGAATCGAAATTAGAGTTGACTTCATTAGAAAAATCAATTATTGCTACGTTAAGGGAAAATTTCTCAAGGGTAATAGTTTTAATTAACTCTTGCAACGTTATGGAATTAGGTTACTTAAACGAAGTCGGCGTTGACGCCGTTTTGTGGATAGGTTATCCCGGATTAGAAGGAAACACTGCCGTCGCTAAAATTATTTCCGGCAAAGTAAATCCTTCCGGTAAATTCGTTGATACCTGGGTTGAAAATATTTCAGACATTCCCTCTAGCGTTGGATTTGGTTTAGATACGCCTATATACGATAACTACGGCAGTGCTTTCCAAATTTATTCCGAAGGCATTTACGTAGGATACCGTTATTTCGTAACGAGGGCAAAAACGGACGCTACCTTTAACTACGACGATTACGTAACTTGGTCTTTCGGTCACGGCTTATCGTATACTACTTTTGAAAAGCATATTACCGAGCACAAGATAGAAGACGGTAAAGTTTCTATGCAAGTTGCAGTTACCAATACGGGTGACGTCGCCGGTAAAGAAGTCGTTCAAGTTTACGTCCACGCGCCTTATACCAACGGCGGTGTTGAAAAGTCTTGGTATTCTTTGGCGGGTTTTGCAAAAACCGACGTTATCGCCCCGGGTGAAACTTATAACGCCCGTGTAGAATTCGATTTAAACTCTATCGCTTCTTACGACGCAACTTACGGTAGCAACCGTGGCGCTTACGTTTTGGAAAAAGGCGAATACGAATTCAGCGTACGCGAAAACGTTTGGGACGCTGCTACGAGCGACGCCGGTGAAGTTTCCTTTAACTACACCGTAGATAGCGACGTCGTTTACTTAAAAGACGCCGTAACCGGTACCGACGTTAAAAACAGATTCCAAGAAATAGAATACGGTCCTAATGAAACCGCGGCGATTTACGCGTCTAGAAGCGATTGGCAAGGCACTTTACCTTCCGTAGAAAAAATAAATAAAAAAGCCAGCGCCGCTGCAGCCGTTTGGACTAATGTAAACAACACCGATAAACAACTTACCGGTAGTCAGCCTAAGTACGGACAAAATAATATGCTCGTATTAAAGGATTTAAGAGGCAAAGCTTATAACGACCCCGATTGGGATAAACTTTTAGACCAAATGAGTTTGGAAGATCAATTTAACCTCGTTGACAACGGTGGTCAATCCACACCTGCTATAAAGAGTATCGGCAAAAATAAAACCGTAGATAGCGACGGCCCCGCTTGCGCAAGCGCTTTCGGAACGGGACACTGCGCGCCCGTAGTAACCGCTTCTACTTGGAATATAGAATGCGCTCTATTATACGGAAGAAGCGTCGGCAAAGATGCAACTTCTTTGGGTATTACCGGTTGGTATGGTCCCGGTACTAACACTCACCGTAACCCGATGGGTGGTAGAAACTTCGAATATTTCTCCGAAGATCCTTTAATTGCGGGACTTACGAGTGCTTACGTATCAAAAGGTTCGATGGAATACGGTGTAATACCTTTCGTCAAACACTTTGCGTTGAACGATCAAGAAACTTATCGTCAATGGAGTATTCAAGTTTGGGCTAGCGAACAATCCATAAGAGAGATTTACCTAAAGTCTTATGAATACACTATAAAGGTCGGCGGGGCAACCGGTATAATGTCCGCGTTTACCAAAATAGGGGTTAACTGGTCCGGCTCTTGCCACGCTTTAATGACCGAAGTTTTACGCGACGAATGGGGCTTTAGAGGCGTCGTGTTAACCGACTGGGTTACAAACTCTTTAATGCCTACGAACTTAGGTCTTCGCGGCGGCAACGATATGTGGTTATATCGTAACGGTTCTTTGGACGCTAAAATGGCGTATGACTCTGCTCCGCGTGATATGTCGCTAATTTTAAGAGAGGCTTGTCATCATATCTTATACGCTTACGCAAACAGTAACTGCGTATGGGAGGCTGAAGATTACGAAAAGGCAGGCATCGCTTACAACGGATAAACGATAAGTTTAAAATCATAAAAAATCCCCCTATAGGTCGGTTATCGGCTTATAAGGGGATTTTTCTTACAGTAATTTCATCTTTATAATTACAAAAAACGATCGTTTTATCGGGGTTTGCTGGTGCTGTCACGGGAGGAGGCGGATACGGATATTTCTACGTCGAAAGAGGAAAGGGGAATTTTTTTGTAATCTTCATATTGAAAATTATGGTACTTGTAGGTTAGGTTTCTTATATTGAAAAGGTCGACGTCTTTTTCGGAGAGCCTTTTTGAAAGACCGTTTAAAACGGAAGTCGTTTCTTTTTTTAACGCGGTTAAAAATTCCTCTGGAACGGTGGCACGCCAACCTAAGGCGTTGTCCTCGTCGTAGCCTGTGTTGCCGTCGGCTATTCTTACTATCAAGTCGAGCGATAATTTTAAAGTCGGGCGTTTGCTAAAATCAACGGAAACCTTCCTTGCGTTATAAAAAATTTCCAGAGTGGCGTTTTTGTCTTCCGATTTTACCGTAACCAAAATACTGTCCGCGGGGACGTATAAAAGATTGTACGCGATAGTTTCTTTTTCGGATAAAATATCTACGATTTTGCCGCCCTTAAAAACCGCGGTTTTGCCCGCGTCGAATATCGCGGAAGGGGAGTTTTTGCCACCGCCGCTTGAATTTCCGTCTTGGCTTTTCGCGTCGTCGTTTTGTTCGCCTTTAAGTAAATCGTTTTTAAAAAGCCCGTCTATAAGCTCGTTATCGGGCTTTTCTCCCTCAAAGAAGAAGGAAGTCGTGGCGGCGCTTGAGTCTTCTTCACCCTTAGCGTTACCTTCTATAACGGTAATGTAGGGCATATAACCGCAACTACTTCTGCCGTGGGTGGATTCCGAAAAACTTTTCACGTCGGTATCCAAAATCCTTGACGAGGTTATTCCGTTTTCTATTAAAACCTTTTGCACGGCAAAGGAAGAAATAGCGTCGAGAGGCGTCGGCGTTTGTAAAAATTTTTTAGCCGTTTCGTCGCAAACGGCAAGCAGCGCCGAGTTTTGAAAATGTTCGGACGACAAAATATGATTACAAATTTCTTCTATACCTTCCAAAGCCAATTCTTTTCCGAAAACTATAAAATTGCAAAAGGATAGTTTAGGAAACCAACCGCTTCGCGCCGACATGGTTTCGATAGCGTCCATCACCGTTTTACCTTTGGAGGTAATTAAAGTGTCAGTGTTGTCTAACGCTTTTTCGGTCGAATGAGGGACCCCGATTTGCGCGGTTATTTCCACGCCTTCGTCCGATTTATCTATACCGAGCGCTACGATTATAGCGGTTTTTTCTATATCGATAAGCGAAAAGTCGTTGAAAAAGTATAAAATCGTAAGAAAAAAAGTTACGATAAGTATAATTTTATGTTTAAGTTTTGTCGTCAACTTTCTTCTCCTTAGGAACAAGTAGTAGCAAAAACGGGATAACGTACCCGAAAAAAATAAACCCGTAACTTAAATACTGAGAGATTACCGCTAAAATTTCAAACAGTTTGCCGGTAAAAATTACGGTAAAAATCGCAAGCGCGGCGTTTACTATTATCGCGGGGATTAACGCTCTTGTTAGACCGAAAGCCCTTTCGAAACATTTAGTCGCTAAAAAAATCGGCAAAATTATTGCAAAGACTTGCGAAAACATTAAAATAAAAATGGCGATATAATCGAACCTTGCGGAATTGGTTATTGCCAAACTGTAAATGGTTAGTTCGGGCGTTGCAAAAAAACGTGTTTCCGCAATGGATGAAAACGTTGCGTAAAACAAGACGAGAAAGAAAGTTACCACTATAAAAACGCCGACGTAGCTAAGCGTAACCTTTAAAGTTTGGTGGTTTTCCTCTTTAAAATGTCCTAAAAAGAACATCATATAAACGCTGTCCGAAAACCAAATTACCGACTTGAAAGAGCCGATAACGGGCTTATAGGTGGGTTTTTGTATTATGGGAAGAAGATTCGTAAAGTCTGCCGAGGCAATAGATAGCAAAAATACCATAAAAAATCCCGTTGCGGTTAAAAAGATACAAGCGTCGGCGCATCTTCCGATTATTTTAAGTCCTTTTAACGACATATAAAAGGAAACCAAAAAAAGCGGCAAAAATATTAAGACCGATGGAGATATTTCGTACAAGGTATTGTGCACGTAGTCTTGTTGCTCTAAAATCGGGACGAGGGCTTTTAAAATAAAATATATTCCGTAGCCGAAATAGACTATTTTTGCAAAAGTTTTGGAGGTCGCGTTTTCCAAAATATGAAAGACCGTTTCGTTTCCGTGGTTTTTACAAAGCTTGAACGCTGCTAAAATTACCGCGATATCGAGCGAGAAACTTATCACCGACGAAACCCACAATCTCTCCCCGCAGAATCCCGCTAAAACCGAGGGCAAAAGGGCGATTTTGGTAACCGGGGTAAAGGCTAAAAATATAAAGCAAATTTGTCTTAGTTTAAGTTTGTTTCTTTCGTTCGGGCTCATCGGTTTTCATCCTCGTTTTATTTTTCGGTTTTATGGAAAGCGGGCGTTTTTTCATTTCGGTTAGATTGGTCATAATAAACATGTCTTTAAGGTCGGGCGTTTTCATCGGTGCAAACGGCGCGAGAACCGGCACGTCGAAGTTTTCAAGCGACACTAAATAAACGAACAAAAAGCAAGTAAGCAAAACCAACCCGTATCCGCCCGTCGCGCCCGCTACCGCAAGATATAAAAGACGCAAAAAGGACATAGAGTCTACTAATTCCGGAACGGTATACAAACAAATTCCGGAAAGAGCAAGTATCATAATAGTCGGCGTCGAAACAATCCCCGCTTTTACCGCGGTATCGCCAAGCACCAAAGCCCCCACGACCGAAAGCGCCATACCGACGTATTTAGGCATTCTTACGCTGGCTTCGTTTAAAATTTCAAAAATCAAAAGAGTGAAAAACATTTCGAAACTGGGGGATAGCGGGATGCCTTTTATACTGTTTACTATGGTAAGCAAAAAGTTTAGCGGTATTATTTGCAAATGAAAAAGTTGCGCCGCAACGAATACCGACGGAAGCGATAACGCAAGCGCTATCGATATAAATCTCAAAATCCTTTGCATATTCGCGCGGTAATGGTTTTGGAAATAATCCTCGCTCGACTGAAAATCTTCGATAAGTAGATACGGCACGGTAACCGCGATAGGCGAGCCGTCTACCAAAATCCCCACTCTGCCTTCCAAAATTTTTGCGGTTAAAATATCGGGTTTTTCGGTATTGCCGACCTGTTTAATTAACGAAACTTTGTGGTCGACTATGGATTTTGCTACGTACGAACTATCCGTAACGCCGTCTATATCGATTTTTTTAATTCTTTCGATAACGCTCGATACTATATCGTCGTCCGCAATATCGGAAACGTATACGACGGAAACGTCGGTTTTCGTGTATCGTCCCACTTGCATGGTTTTTACCGTTAGTTTAGGGCTTTTGATTCTTCGACGCATAAGTCCTAAATTGGTCTTTAAATTTTCGGTAAAGCCTTCACGCGGGCCTTTGACGACGGCGGCGGTAGGGGGCTCCGAGATAGCGCGCGACGAATATTTTAAAAGGTTAATAATTACCGATTTTTCATCCCCGTCGAGCAAAAGAAGACAGTTGCCCTTAACGACTTCTAACGCCGCTTTATTTAAATCGTCTAAAATCTCCGCTTGGGGGCTAAAAATCCTTTTGCTTATCTTTTCGGCGGAAAGTTTTCCTTTATACGAGGACAAGGGGTCTATAACGAGTTTTCCTAAAGTTTCTCTGTCGGTAACGGGATCTACGAAAACTATAAGTCCGTTTTTGCTTCCGACTTTGAATTTGAAAAAGACGACGTCCGAAGAATCCAACCTTTCCTTTAAAAAATTTTCGTTTTTAGATAGCGACGGGTAAAACTTCATACCCCTATTTTGAGTTTTGTATAATTTTTTATGCAAAAAGCGTCAGTTTGCTATTGACGAACTTAAAAACGGTGTTAATATATAGTCGACGCTTGGAAAAATATATCGGGGGTGAGGAAAACGAAGTGTTTTTTATATAAATTTAAAAACGGTTTTAGAAAACGTTTGGAACTTAAAAGAAAATACGCGTAAGTTTTCTTTTTCCCTAAAAAGGCGGCTTTAAGTGCAAGAAACTAATATTTTTAACCTTATCAAAAACGCAAGCGCGGAAATAGCGGTGGCGGCGGCGTTATCTTGTGTAATAACACTATGGTATACTAATTCTCATAAGCTTTCGTCCAAAAAAATATTCGTGTTGTCGTTTGTAATAGGAACTGCCGGTTGCTTCCTGTTATCTCTGTTTATTAAAGACTTTGCGTTTAGCGCTTCGACCGTTAAAAACGCCGTCTCGGGCGGAACTTTATCGGTAACGGTTACCGCGTTTATAAAGCGGTTTACTCTTTTTGACGGCGACGATATTAAAACTTCTTTGCAAGAACTTTTATCGAGCATTATTTTGTCCGATAAGCTCGACGAAGTAGTCGAAGAAATAATTTTAAAAATTCAAGCCGAAAGCGAAGAGATTACCGAGACCGAACTAAAAGCCATTTTAAAGCAAAACACTACTTTAGAAGGGGAAGACAAGTTAGACGCCGTATGCAAACTTATTTTAGAAGCGCTTAAAAAACACGATACAACTGAATAAAAAATACGGTAACTTTCGGGCTTTTTCCCGATCGATTACCGTATTTTTCTTTTTCGATAAAAGTTTTCTTGATAAAAATAGATTATTGTGTTACAATAAAAACGATATTATTTAAGAGAGCGCTATAGTATGATTTACGAGAATGTTTTTTTCAGTTTGTACGGAACTTTAATAGAGGCAAAGACCGATGAAAACCAAGGTTTTTTGTGGCGCGTTATTTGCGACGTGTATAAGCGTAACTCGGCAAAATACGAGGTGGAAGAATTTAAAAAGTCCTTCTATAGGTCGATTATCGACCAAAAAGAGGGTAAAGACGACGGGTTTGAAGTCGATATTTTAAAGGTTTTTAAAAAACTTTACGAGGAAAAAGGCGTTAAGATAAAGGAAGAGGAATTATTAAACACCGCGAAAGAATTTAGGCGTGCTTCGACTTTATCTTTAAGCGTGTACGACGGTGCTCGGGAATGCTTACGGGAACTTAAAAAATTGGGTAAAAAAATATACTTGTTAGCCGACGCGCAGTCTTGCTATTGTAAATACGAACTTGAAAGTTTAAATATTTTAGAGTACTTCGACGACGTATTTGTATCTTCCGACTACGGCGTTAAAAAGCCGAACGAGCGATTCTTTTCAGTCGCCTTCGATAAATACCGTTTGAAAAAGGAAAATTCCGTTTTAGTCGGGAACGACGAAATAGGCGATATTGTAGGAGGCAGAAACTTCGGCATAGATACCGTATATATAAAAGGAGCGGACGAAAAAACCGAAAGCACGCCGCCCGCGACCTATATTTTTTCTTGCAGAAACTTTTTAGCGGTTACAAAAATATTGTCGATTTAAAAATAAAACGAAAAAATAAAAAGCGTTGAAAGTAAGGCTATAAGCCCGTTATCAACGCTTTTTTGCTTTTATATAAAGTTATTTGCCGGTAGAACCAAAACCGTTTTCGCCGCGTTCGGTCGTCGCTAAAGCTTCCATTTCAATAAAATCGGCTTTATAGTAAGGTGTGAAAACTATTTGTGCTATTCTGTCGCCCTTGGACACCGTTTGCGGATAATTGCCGTGATTATGGAGCGCTACTAAGACTTCCCCGCGATAGTCGCTGTCGATAACGCCCACTTTATTTGCCGGGGCAAGGTCGGATTTTGTGGCAAGTCCGCTTCTCGCGTACACCAAGCCTACTAAGCCTTCGGGTATTTCCAACGAAACGCCGGTTTTTAAAAGCGTCGTTTTGTGCGGAAGAATAACGGTGGATTCCTCGTCCGAATATAAATCGGCACCCGCCGAAAAGTCGGAGCCGTACGACGGAGTTATCGCCGTTTTGGATAATTTTTTAATTTTTACGCGTATCGTATTAAGCATTTATAGTTACCGCCGTGACATTCATAGGAATATTATAGCAATATCGTAAAACTATGTCAATAAAATGAACTATTCTTAAAAAAAGTATATTTTGTTTTTAAAAAAGCGATTGAAAAACTTTTTGAAAGTATGATATACTATAACGGTAAAGATGTTTACGTTGAACACGGTTCTTTTTTGCGTTTTAGGAGGGAAAAATGAAAAAAAGTAAAAAATTATTTGAAAGATTTGCCGCGTTTTTATTGGCAACGATTGCTATCGTATCGGCGTTATCTTTTACCGCTTGCGGAAAACCCGTGAAAAAATCCGTACAGTTCGATATATTAAGTTTTAATATTCGCATTGAAAATTCCAGTGATACGGGGACTAAAAATTGGAGCAAGCGTAAAACCCACGTGATAGATCATATCAAAGAAAGCGGCGCCAACGTCGTTTGTTTGCAAGAGTTGGCGAAAACGCAAGCTGCGGACGTAATCACGGGACTTTCGGGAAGTTATAACGTGGTTTATTACGAACGTGAAACTTCCTCTAATCCCGAAGGTTTAGCCGTTTGTTACGACGATAGTTTCGAACTCGTGCAGCAAGACAGATTTTGGCTTAGCGAAACGCCCGACGAGATGTCTAAAGGTTGGGGCGCAAGCTATTATCGCATTTGCGTAAACTTACTGCTAAAACACGTCGAGACCGGGGTTTATTTAAACGTTTTCGATTTGCATTTAGACAACGTTTCGGAAGAAGCGAGGGTTAACGGAATGAAACTCGTTATAGATAGAGCCGAAGCCGCGGGTTATCCCTATCTTATCGCGGGGGATTGCAACGACGTAAAAGATTCTGCCTTTTATAAAATTGCAGTCGAAAAAGCACTTGATTGTCAGGCGGAGGCTTTGAGCTCGACCACCGAGGGCGTAACTTATCACGACTGGGGAAAACCTATCGAGAAGTTAACCAACGAATCGGCGATAGACTTTTGCTTCGTAAGTAAAACCATTAAACCGCTAATCTTTGAAATAAAACGAGAAACGGTTTCGGAAAACTTTTATTATTCCGATCACTACGCGATATTGTCGTTAATCAGCATAGAGTATTTAGAGCAAAAAAACTAAATAATTACGGGCGAGGAAAAGCGTTTGCGCTATCCTCGTTTTTTCGTATATTACGCTGCGAAAATTGCTAAACACGGAAAAACGACCAAGCGACGAATAAAAAAATTCGTTAACTCGGTAATTTTGGTTTGCTTTATATTGAAAATAGGTATATAATATACAAAGGAAAAAAATTGCAAATAAATTTTTTAGGTGATAAAAATGAAACAAAGACCTGTATGTTTAATTATTATGGATGGTTACGGAATCCGTAATTGCGAAAACGGTAACGCTATAAAAATTGCGAATAACGGTATTATAGACCGACTTTTTAGTAAATATCCTTCTACCCTTTTAGGCGCGAGCGGTTTATCCGTAGGGCTTCCCGACGGACAAATGGGCAATAGCGAAGTAGGACACTTAAATATGGGTGCGGGAAGAATCGTTTATCAAGAACTTACCCGTATCACAAAATCCATCGAGGACGGCGACTTCTTTTCAAACGACGAATTATTAGCCGCTATATCGCACGCTAAAAACAACGGCAAGGCTTTACATTTATACGGGCTTTTATCGGACGGCGGCGTTCACAGTCATATCACGCATTTGTACGCCTTAATTAAACTTGCTAAAATGCAGGGCGTAAAAGAACTCTACGTTCATTGCTTCTTGGACGGACGCGACGTTTCCCCCACGAGCGGTGCCGGCTTTATCGAGGACTTGCAAAAAGTTTTGGATAAAGAAGGCTTAGGAAAAATCGCTACCGTAACGGGAAGATATTACGCAATGGACCGCGATAACCGTTGGGAAAGAGTGGAAAAGGCTTACGACGCGTTAACTATAGGTAGCGGCGTAAAAACCGACGACGCGGTTAAAGCCGTCAAAGAAAGTTACGCTAACGGTGTTACCGACGAATTCGTCGTTCCCGTCAACGTTTGTGAAAACGGAGAGCCCATAGGGCTTATAAAAGAAGGCGATTCTATCGTATTCTACGATTTCCGTCCCGACCGCGCAAGGGAAATTACCCGTGCGTTTTCCGAAAAGGAATTTAGCGGATTTGAAAGAAAGACGGGTTTTTTAAATCCTTATTACGTTTGCTTTACCCGTTACGACGCAACGTTTAATAACGTCCGTATCGCGTTTAAACCGGTAACGCTTGACAACACCCTCGGTGAATATCTTTCTAAAAAAGGTTACACGCAATTAAGGATAGCCGAAACCGAAAAATACGCCCACGTAACGTTTTTCTTTAACGGCGGCGTGGAGGCGCCTAACGCTAACGAGTACCGCGATTTAATACCTTCGCCGAAGGTTGCGACTTACGATTTAAAACCCGATATGAGCGCTAACGAAGTTACCGTTAAGGTTTTAGAGGAAATTGCTTCCGATAAATTCGACGTTATTATTTTAAACTTCGCTAATTGCGATATGGTGGGACATACCGGTGTGTTAAACGCCGCGGTTGACGCCGTAAACACGGTTGAAGAATGCGTTTTAAAGGTCGTTAACGCGATATCAGATAAAGGCGGCGCAACTTTGGTAACCGCCGACCACGGAAACGCGGATATGATGATTGCCGACGACGGCGAACCTTTTACCGCCCATACCACCAATCCCGTTCCCTTTATTTTGGTTTCCGATAAACATCTCGGTAAAACTTTACGCGACGGCGGCATTTTAGCGGATATAGCGCCCACGCTTTTAGAAGTTATGGGCGAGGAAATCCCCGCGCAAATGACGGGTAAATCGCTTATTAAATAGTAAACTGCGGCTAAAAAAGAAAAAATCAACGATAAATTACAACTTTATCCTTAAAAATGCTTGTAAAAACCGTCGTTGTGTGTTATAATTGATAAGCATTTTGAAAAATACTGTTTTGGAGAATATTTATGCTAGCAAATTTATTAGCGATTAATATGTATAATTTATATGTAGGTTTATCGATCGGCTTTATCGTCGGCGCCGTATTGTGCGCGATTTTCGTAATCATCGTCGTTTTAATTCAACCGGGTAATTCTAACGGCATCAGCGCGTTAGGTTCTAACGCGGAAACCTTCTACAATAAAGACAAAGGTCAAACGTTAGAAAGCAAGTTAAGAAAACTCACCTATATCAGCATTGCTATAATGGCTGTGTTTATGATAGGCTTCTTTATCTTACAACTTCGCGGTATACTTTTATAATAAAAGGAATTTTGGCGGCTACTGTTACGGTGGCCGTTTTCATTTATTCCAAAAAGAGTTTTTTATTTATCTTGGGGAGAGTTTTTAGTAACAAAATATTATGTCGTTAGAATCAAAAATTGAAAAAAAATTTAAGGACGGAAGTTTAAAGGACGCAAGTTTTTCAGATTTAAGAAAAGAGTTCGGTTTGGTTACCGAAAGCGACGAAAGACTTTTGCGTTCGGTTTTAGCGTCGCTAAAAAAAAGAAACGTCGTATACTTCGATAGGGGCGTTTATAAACTTTCTAAACTCGAAAGACTTAAAAATCCGTCGGAAAGGGCGAAAGCCGAGATAGTGGTCGGCGTTATACGCGCCAACGAACGCGGCTTTGGATTTTTAATAACCGACGACGGCGATTATTACGTGTCGCAAGAAAATATGGGCTACGCCCTTCAAGGGGATCGGTGCGAGTGCGCGGTCGTAGACGGCAGTAAAGGAAAACGCGACGCCGCTATAGTTTTAAAGATTTTAGAACACACGGTAAATCGTCTTGCCGGGGTGTATTTTACCGAAGGCGCGTATTCGTATTTAAGACCGGACGACGAAAAATATCTTTCGGACATTTTAATAACCGATTTAAACGGCTTTACGCCTAACGTCGGGGATAAAATATTCGTAACGATAACTTCGTTTCCTAAAAAGGCTTGTCCGCAAGGCAAAATCGAGGCGGTTTTAGGTAGACAATTCGAACTTGCCGCCGAGGAAAACGCTATACTTTTAAATTACGGATTTTACGACGGATTTAACGAAAAGGTAAAAAACGAGGCAACTGCGATTGAACAAAAAGTAGCCGATAATCGGCTTATAGACCGACTTAATCTTACCGATAAACTTATTTTTACCATTGACGGCGACACCGCAAAAGACTTTGACGACGCTATTTCGTTAGAAGTAGACGATAGCGGCAATTATATTTTGGGCGTTCATATTGCCGACGTCTCCGAATACGTCATAGCGGGTACCGCGATAGATAAAGAGGCTTACGAAAGGGGTACTAGCGCGTATTTCCCGGATAAAGTCGTCCCAATGCTTCCTTTCGAACTTTCAAACGGAATATGTTCTTTATCGGAAAACAACGTAAGGCTTACTTTATCGGTGTTTGCGACCGTAGATAAAAAGGGTAATATTTTAGATAGAAGTTTCCACGAAAGTTATATTAAATCGACCTATAGGCTGACTTATGATAAAGTTCAGCGCATTTTAGACGGCGACGAGGAACTTAACAAAAAGTACGAAAACGTAGTGCCGACTTTAAAAAACGCGTTAGACCTTAAAAATATTTTCGAGGAAAAACGGAAGAAGGAAGGCTATATAGATTTGTCCGTTAAAGAGGGTGACGTTTATTACGACGGCAAAAAAATAACCGTCGGCTTGCACGAATCTACCGATGCCACGCGGATAATAGAGCAGTTTATGATAACCGCCAACGAATTGGTTGCGGAATATTTATTTTATTCTTCGCTTCCGTGCGTTTACCGCGTACATGATAGACCGGAAAAGGAAAGAACGCTTGCGTTTAAAGAATTTTTAAAAGCGCTCGGCGTTACGGTAAATTGGCGGCGCGACGAACTTTTTCCTTCCGACTACCAAAGAATTTTAGAAGATTTAAAAGACACGCCTAAATTCGCCGTGGTAAACAGGGCGATGTTAAGGTCTATGAAAAAGGCGGTTTACTCAGCCGAAAATTTAGGGCACTTCGGGTTGGCGTCAAAGTGCTATTGCCACTTTACTTCCCCTATAAGAAGATACCCAGACCTTTTGGTTCACCGCGTTTTAAAAGCGTATATAAAAGGCGAAATAGGCGAGATAATCGACCTATATCAAGACTTTTTGCCCGAAGCCGCTCAAAAATGCACTGCGGCGGAAAGGCGAGCGGACGAGGCGGAAAGGGCAATAGACGACCTTTATAAAGTCAAGTATTTAGAAGAGTTTATCGACTACGAATTTAGCGGTGTAATAAGCGGCGTTACGCAACGCGGACTTTTCGTCGAACTTGAAAACACTTGCGAAGGTTTCGTGCCTATCGAACTTCTTCCGGGGAACTTTACCTATAACGAAGAAACGTTCAGTTTATCGTCGAAAAAAAGGAGTTATAAACTCGGCGATAAAATGGATATAGTAGTAGTGGGTGTGGATATTTCCGAAAGAAAAGCACAATTTATGCCCGCATTTTATCTAACCGCTTGCAAAAGTAAAAAAAGTGTGGTAAAATTTAAGAGATGAAAGTTATTACCGAAAACAAAGCCGCAAGGTTCGAATATTTTATCGAGGACGTTTTAGAGGCGGGGATTTCTTTAGACGGCGGAGAGGTTAAGTCCGTGAGGTCGGGAAACGTGTCTTTAAAAGACAGTTACTGTTCCTTTTATAAGGGTAGCGTCTTTATAAAAAATATGCATATTGCAGTTTACAAAATGGCGGGCGCGTATAATATTAAAGAGGCTAAAAGGGACAGACGATTACTTCTTCATAAGCGCGAAATAGCAAAACTGTTTTCAAAAGTGCAAGAAAAAGGTTATACCGTCGTGCCGTTAAAGGTTTATCTTAGCGGTTCTTTGATTAAGGTCGAAATAGGGCTTTGCAAAGGTAAGCATACCTACGATAAAAAAGAAACCTTGCAAAATAGGGATATCGAAAGGGCTACCGCGCGCGAAATTAAAAAGTATTTGTAAAAAAAGTTGAAAATACGAGTAAGGTATTCGTCACGAGGATATTACTTGAAAAAATTATTATAAAAACTTAAGAGGGATTATTTATGGCAACGAAAGTTAACGAAACGAAAGCAAAGGAAGTAAAAACGGCAAAACCGGCAGCGGAAAAAAAGACCGCCGCAACTGCTACTAAAAAGGTGGAGAAACCCGCCGCAAAAACCGTAGACAAAGCGCAAGCCGCTAAAAAAGCACCCGCTAAAAAGTATCATATAGCGCAACGCTCGGAAGACAATATGTGGCAAGTTAAGGCGGAAGGCGCTGAAAAGGCTTTAAAACTTTTCAAAACCCAACAAGAGGCTATCGATTACGCCAAAAAGGTTGCCGACAATCAAGAAGGCAGTATTATGATTCACAAAAAAGACGGAAGTTTTAGAAAACTTACTTACTAAAAACCCGTCGATAATCGGCCTATAGGCTTACTTTTAATGCAAAATTAGTCATCGGGCGCTAAAAATGAAAGCGCCTTTTGCGGGGCTGTACCGGATTCGACTGCATTAGAAAGGGACGATATAAGCATACCGAAGGCTCGACTTCGTTAAAACGGAAATTTTAAAATTAAATGCTGATAATAATCAATTAGCTTTGGCTGCTTAATTAAAAGCGCCTGTCTTAGCGAAAAACGCCGTCGGTTTCGCATAAGGCATCATTTAGACGGCTAACCGTTTGCCGTTTTTATTGCGGCGTCAAATCGGTATTTAGCAATATACGGCGTTAAAGGGGAGTCTTGCCGCCTTTACCGTAAGAGATTAACGCAAGAATAAGTATGTAGAAACTCGTTCGGTTCTTTTTCAAGACGAGGGTTCGACTCCCTCCAGTTCCACCAAAGTTTTTCGGCGCGGATTTTTCCGTGCCGAAAAACTTTTTTGATATAAGAAGAGGGAGTCGAACGGGCGGGAAGTCGGCTTGCAAAAGAAAAGAAAAACAAGAACGAAAGGCAAGACGACCAAACGGCAAATGCTCTTGCCGTTTGCCGCACTGGCGTGATAGCGAGGCGACGAAGAAATAAATACGAGTCGTAAACGTCTTTGACGAAGGTCAAAGCAAATAGTCGTGTTCGAGTTGATTGTAAAAGCCGAGCGGAGCGACTCCCGGAAGTATCCACCAAAGTTTTTCGGCGCGGATTTTTCCGTGCCGAAAAACTTTTTTGATATA
>CAZMOD010000003.1:0-10662 GCA_964567885.1 uncultured Christensenella sp. | reverse complement strand
AGAAGAGGGAGTCGAACGGGCGGTGGGCTAAAGTATGCCTTGACGGCGTGAATTGATACTGCTCGTCGTGAATCGATTGACGTGAACGACGGTGGTTTTCGTTGCATAAAATAGATAAATAAACTAAAAAAGTCGTTTATGATAACTGAAAGAAAAGTTTTTTGCAATGCCGAAAAAGTCGTTTTATAAACCGAAGCAAAAAGGTTTTCGTTCGGCAAAGAGAAAGGTTTTTTATAATACTAAAAAAGATTTTTCCCCTCTAAAAAACCAGTTTTTCACAAGAAAAAACGCGAGATTTTAATTTTTACCGCGCACGACATATCGAAGTGAGAATAAAAGCGTTTACAAAATACGAGAAAAAGCGTTATTCTGCGAAAAAAGATCTTTCAAAAAAATGGTAAAACGATTATTAAACCGAAGAATATAATTAGTGTTGTTGATTAATCGATTGACAAATAGTTTTTTCATATGATAAAATTAATTAAGACTTGACGATTAGCGTCAAAAAAGGAGTAAAAAATGAATAAGAAAAAACTTTTGCCCCTCATAATTTTAATCGCCGTATTCATTGCGGCGGTTACCGCTACGGTATTCGTTATAAGAGGCTGTAACGATAAAGAGCAAGTAACGATTACCTTCGAAACAAACGGCGGTAGCAAAATCGATCCCATAACTATAAACAAAGGTGAAAAACTAAAAGACATACCCCAAGCGTACTTAGCGGGTAATTCTTTCGACGGTTGGTACGTCGACGAGAAGTTAAACGAAGCGTTCCGCGTCGACACGGAAATCGAAAAGGACACGACGCTTTACGCAGGCTATACGCTTATCGCCGTCGACGTAAACGTTACTAAACCTACGACGCAATACGCCGAAGACGTAAAAGAAGATCATTCCGTTACGATTATAACGACGACGTCGTACACGGCGGAAGAATTTTTAAAAGCGATAAAAATCGAAGGCGTATCGACCGTTATGCCGTACGATATGCCGGAAGAACTCGACGAGAGTTTACCTAAAACAATCGACGGTTGGTTCGACGTGGCGATTTCCGGTAACGAATACACCGTAAAGCCTAAAAAAATCGTTTTTAATTCGAGAGATACTTACGCTTACGTAAGAGGTAAATTTTATAAAATCACGATTCCCGCAAACATGCACTTCAAGGATTTTGAAGACAGCGTCTTGGAATATTCTTTCAGAATAGAAGCGGATAAAAAGGACGAAGCACTTGAAAACGTCGAATATAAAAACGAGGAAGGTTTACTTTTCGTTAACAAAGAAGAGATAAAAAATCTTGAAGATATTATCGAAACCAAAAAAGACGAAAACGCGCTCGTATTAAGTACCGAAATAACGACTTTCCTTAAAGACGCAAGCGGTTACTATAATTTATTATTTTCCGAAACGGTCTATAAAAAATACGAATTCAAAGCAGGCGATATTTTATGTATAGGCGACGGGGAAGGATTAAACACCGAATCGTTATTCGTAAAGGTTTGTGAAGTCTACGGGCAAGCGGCTCCCGCATCTTCGGGAGAGTCGTCTGAAGGCGCCGCTAGCGGCACGGGTATCGACGCCGGCAGGGGCGAATACTTGGTTTTAGCGCAAGACGCCGACGTAAGTGAAGTTTTCGAAAACATCGACGTTAACTACGATAAGCCTATTGGCGTTGACGAGATTATTAACGGCTTAGACACCGAAGAAATGACTCAAATGCTAAAAACCAACGGCAGTATGGAAAAAGTAACCAACCTAATGACGGGGTTACTTATGGCGAGCGACGAGGTTCAAGCGGCTTACACCGAAGATTATAAAGCGACGAATAAATTAAGTGGCGACGTTGATCCTAACACGGGGCTGCCTATATTCTGCAGTAATACTTACATAACCAACGAAAAGAAGCTTTTAAACGTAAAACTATTGGAAGACGCCGAGGTGTCTATTAGTATCGGCGTAGGACACAATCCTAACTTCGACTCCGCGTACACCGACGATTTCGTTGCACTTAAAATAGTATTTTCCTACGAAACCACTATTAAAGATAGATTGCAAGTAAACGCCGAAATCGTTTTCACGCAATTTTTAGCGGCGTCGGCGCAAGGTTATTTGGAATATAAAATGGGTTGGTTTAAACTAAAATGGGCGGAGTTCGACGCGGCGATTAACTTATATTCGCAAACCGACTTCGATTTCAAGATTTTAGTTAGAACGATAAAACCCGACGGTATCGATCACAACGACGGTAACGATAACGGAGGAACTACCGGAGGAAACACCGGTAACAACGGCGGTAACACCGGCAACAACAATAATAATAACGATAACAACAACAAAAACGACGGCGCGGACGAAGATTCTTCCTTCGTTGATATCGCCGATAAAATCGCCGAAAAACTTAAAGGCGACGAAGGCGACGATCCTAACAACTTAGTTGCCGAATTGCGCGATATGTTGGATTCCGAAGACGGGTATTTGGAATTATTCAGAGCCCCCATTTTAAGAATTCCTATCGACATTATCCCCGGCATCCCCGTAATGCGGGTAACCGTCAAGCTCGATTTCGTAATCGAAATGAACTTTGCGGCGGGCTTTTCCGCGCACATGTCTGTATTAGAAGCGGTACAAGTCGGCGTTAAGGGCGATACGAGGACGAAAACGATATCCTCTTACAAACACGACAACTTACCAGGCGGCAACCAATACGCCGTTCAATTATCCGCTTGCGGTTATTTAGGGGTAAGGGCAGGTTTCGAAGGCGGTTTATCCATAGGTTTTTGCGGACTTTCCTCTTTAGGTGACGTAGGCGTTTACGTATACGTCGGTCCGTACGTTGATATCTACGGATTCGCTCAAGCGACTTTCGCTAAACAAGGAGGCGTAGTAAGTCAATCGTTAGTCGGCGGCTACTACGTTGAAATAGGTATTTTCTTAGAAATAACTTTGGAAGCAAGGTCGGATATGTTCGGCGTTAAAGTCGGCGTTACCTTGTTAGACAAAAAATGGCCCATCGTAAGTTTCGGCAACAAAGAAGTCTTGATATACATAGAACAAGGCGAATTAGACAATGCGATTTACGTTGAAAATAAAGGCGAAGAAACCGCTTCTATATCGTTAGATTTATTACCTAAACTGAAAGGGCATTACCTCGATATAACCACGGGTGAAGTAACCGATAGGGACGTTCCTTGGGAAAAGGTTACTTTAAAAATGTCGGCTAACAACTTTAGTTACGACCCGTACAACGGCGTTATAAACTATAGAAGTAAACCAGGGCTCGATAAACTCGGAAGCGAAACTTGCATCGCTACCTATCATTACAACGGTTCCATACTTCAATTTAACGCTTCGGCGGAAAAGTATAAAGAATTCTATCCGTTTGCTCAAACGACCATTATCTATTACGATTCGTCCAAGATAGATAAGGAAGACGCCGGTAAAATGGTTAAAGTAAAATTTTATTCCGAAATCGACGGCAAAAAGGAGTTAATGCAAGAGCAAGAGGCGATGATCGGCGAGACCATTCGCGGTTACGCCACGTTAGACTACTATAAGTACGTTAATATCACTTGGGATAAAGTTCCGCACGAGACTATGATAACGGACGAAGGCATGGAATTCACTTGCACGGGCGATCCCCGACAAGTTTACACGGCGTTTATTTACTACGACGTGGAAAAGGACGTTTGGGTAACCGATATCCGCGCTTGTGATTTAGGCGAAGTCCCCGTTGCACCCGAAATTCCCGAAAAGGAAGACAAATTAGCCTTTACGGGTTGGCGCGGTCAAGACGGTATAAACGTTCAAACCAAAATTAGAGTTACGCCGAGCGACCACGTCGGCCCAACCATTACGGCGGACGATTTAAGTCAATACGGCTTCTTCACCGACACGACTTTCGGCAAAGATCCTACTAAGAGCGTTGCTTTCTACGTACCCGAAGAAAACAACGATTGGATGCGTTACGAGGAATTAACCGATCCCGAGCATCAGTCGGAAGGCGGTTGGACTTGGTATTACACCGTTATAAGCATTTACGTTGCCGAATACGATTACGACGATTGCGTATTCACCATTTACAATAGCGACGCCGACGGAAACCAAAAGATAGACACGGAAAACGTAAGTTATCGCGGATATCCGACGGGGTATCACGTATATTCTCCGTTAAGCAGAGATTTCGTAGGTTTTGCGTTAGAAGAAGGCGGCGAAGTCGTTTATAAAGACTTGTCGGATATCGGCTGTTTAAGACACGACGTAACGGTGTACGCCGTATACGAAGAAAAAGCGTACGAAGTTAACCTTTATAAGTACGACGCCGCCACGAATCAATACTCGTTGTATAAGAAGATAGAAAGATTCGGCGGCGGTAAACAACTATCCGAATTAGGCGAAGATTTAGCGGCGATTAAAATTGCCGATAACGCTACGGCGGAAGGCGTATTAGAGTGTAAATTCGTTTCTTTACACGACGTAAAAGACGTAAACGACTTTAACGAATACACATACTTATCCGACAAAAATCTTTGCGTGCGTCCGCTTAATATTTATCCTATCTTCAGTAGAACGGTTAAGGTCGTTTTCGACGCCAACGGCGGTAAAATACTTCCGGACGGAGATTCCGAATACGAGTACTATGCGGAATCCGAGTTGAATTACGTGATAAAAGATTTCCCGTTAGCGTGCGTAAAGGACGCGGAAGATTCTACTAGATACGAATGCGAGCACGTGGGTTGGGAAAACCAAGCAACGGGCGAAAAGATTTACTTCAAAGATTACTCAAACGCTACGTGGGGGGGATACTACTTCGAAGCTACTTGCAGCGTACCTACCACTTTAAAGGCTATTTACGAAGAGACCGAAAGAACCAATTTCAGCGTTTATATTAAAACGCCGTACGGAACTTTAAAAGACGGCAAATCTACCGTAATCGACCTTAAAAACCTGACTTACGACCAATACGATTGGTATAGGACGGAGTATGCGGAATGGTTTCCCGCGGATTATCGCGACGAAGAAAACCATTGCACTTGGAGGATGAACGGACGCAACCAAAGGGATGAAAACGGCTCTTATCGCATCGAGTATATACCAAGCAAGTTACCTGATAAATTCACCGTTGACGTTGATTATAACGGCGGTCGACAAGACGTTGGATGCGCTACGAGTAAATATATCGACGTAGCGTGGGAAACCGAGATCGATTTGTCCACGCAAAAAGTTATAAGAGAAGAAGACGAGTACGGTACTTGGAAAGCGAAGCACTGGACGGACGAAGCCGGTAACGTTTACGCCCTCGACGGTACGTATACCGTACGCGGCGACGATACTTTGACGTTGATTTGGGAAATCGTTACTTATAAAGAATATAATATTTACTTCACGATAAAAGACGAAACGGACAAAATAATATCGTCTTATACGAAAACTTATCACAAAGGTGAATCGCTTGCATCTATCGGTAATCCCGAAGAAGCCGACGGCAAAGTATTTAGCGGTTGGACTTGGAAGCATTGGAATTATCTGGAAATAGAAGGCGCGCCTCTTTCCGAAATGCCCGCCGAAGATTTACGTTTAGAAGGCAAGATTAGGGAAGTTAAGATTATTTATATTTTAGACGATAGAGAAATCGACAGATCCGCAGGAAGAGTCGGCTACGAAGAAACGGTAAAAGACAATTACGTTATAGAAGGCTACACCGTTACGCCTTGGGCGACTACCGACGTAAGCGTTACGGACGGCAAGTTTACGATGCCGGGAAAAGACGTAACCTTTACCGCGACGTCGAGTAAAAACAGTTACAAACTAACGTATTACCACAACGACGAAGTATATATCGAGGAGCAAACCGTCGCGTACGGCACGCTCGTTAGATTGCCGAACCTTCCGATTGAAGAAGGCGTTGAATACGTTTGGGTAAGCGGCGACGTCGAGATATACGATATCGGGTTCTATATGCCCGCAAACGACGTTATCGTTCAAACGACTGTATATGAAAGCGTAAAATACGTTATCTACTATTTAAACGATGAAATCGTAGGTTATCAGCGAGCGCAAAAGGGACAAAGACTTAATTTGTTAGACCTTTCGCAAGACGAAAAATACGCGGGCGCGACCTTTAGCGGTTGGTACACCGAAGACGCTACGATAAACGAAGATTCAACGCTTATCGTTGGAACGAAAACCGTACGCGTTTACGGATACTTTACACAGGGTACGACCAAGGTTAATATTTACTTTGACGAAAATAAATCGTCACCCGACTTAGTGTTGTACGCAAACGACGGCGATACTTTGAAAGTAGCGTTTAAACCGAGCGGTAAAGAAATTTCCGGCTATAAGATTAACGGAACGGTAACTTCCGAAATAACCGTTTCGGGTACTGCTGAAATAAACGCTTACGTTCAATGCGACGCTAAAAAATACCAAGTTAGTTACGACGATTGCGGATACGGATTCACCTTGCCCGAAACCGCCTCCTACGCGGCGGGGACGAGGGTGGATTTACCCGCTCTTCCTACGACGGAATACGTGGAAGGCGAAGGTTGGTTTACGGTTGAAGTCGAAATCTTGCAAGATACCGACGGCAGTTTGTATTTCATAATGCCGGAAACCGACGTTATTATAGGCGTAAAAGTTAAACAAGACGTTTACGAAGAAGAGTACAAGACGGCTAACGTTTACCTCAATTTGCCTAACGTCAGCCAACCCGTATTCTACAAAACGTACAAAGTATACGTAAGTAGCGATACTTTCGTCGTCAACTTCGATATTCCTAAGATCGACGGTTACGAATTCGTTTGCTGGAAAGACGAAGACGGTAATCCTTTAGACAAACCGGAGTACGGCGGCTTAACGTATAGCGGTATGACGAAAAACGAGTGTTCTTACTACGGCGAATACAGAAAATTAGAACTCCATATAATCGAGTTTAGAATCAATAACGAAGTAGTCGGTTACGGTGAGTTCTACGATTCTTATAGCGTTATAGTAAAAACGCCTATCGTTGAATTACAAGAAGGAGAGGAGTTTAGCGGCTGGTTTAACGAGTTAGTCAACCCGTATTACGACGAACTATCGAACGTAGTAAGATTCGAGACCGGTTATCGTCCGGAACACGAATATGCGAAAACGGATTTCGTGTTCAACGGTTATATTTACCGTGCCGAAGGTGCGTACGAAGCGACTTTAATGGAAAACGCGTATGACGAAGCGTATAAGTTTCACGTAAACTTAGACACTCAAATCAAACTTAGCGGAATGCTAAACGGTCACAAGGTCAAGTACGAAGAAGTATGGATATCGTACAACGGCGGGGCATCTGTAAACCTCGTATATAGCGACTGCGTTCAGAAATCGGGAGACGAATATATAATTATTATTCCGTCCTTTGATAAATTAAAAGAAATTTTAGAAGTTGACGCGCTCGAAATTACCGGTTTTAGCATAATTGCAAGAGTAGACTTCGACAACGCCGACTCCGCTCCCGTGTAACCACACGCACGACCGCGTAATCACGCGCATAAAACAAAGGCTCCCGAAAGGGAGCCTTTTGAGTTAGTCGTCGCAAGCGATTGTTACTTTAGTTTTTTATCACGTTGCTTTTATGTAACTTTAATTTATCCGTTTGCAACTTTGTTTTATTCTTTTAAGAGTTACTCGTGCGAAACGTGGGTGGCGTCTTTGGAAGGCGCGGGTTCGGCGGAAACTTCCTTAGGCGCGACGATTTCGGGCATTTCTAAACCGGCGGATTTAAAAACGTCTTGAAGGGGAGGGAGCGATTGCATCATTCCCGACAAAAAGTTAGCGGTGGAAGTCTTGCCGTTTTGGTTATTGCCGCCGTCCCAAACGGTAACTTTATCAATCTTGATATTCTTGATAGCCTCGACTTGGGTTTCGATAATCTTCTCGATTTTGTCGGTAATCATAAGCCTTGCCGCTTCGTTGGTATCGCCGCCGGCGGCTTTTACGACTTCGGCTAAACCTTCGGCTTGAGCGGTCAAAACTTCTTTTATACCGCGTGCTTGCGCTTGCATTTTTGCAAATATAGCGTCGGCTTCACCTTGAGCCTTCTTTCTGATTTCCTCGGCTTCGGCGTCGGCTTTAAGTTCGATTTGTTCCTTTTCGATACGGGTTTTAACCAAGATATCTGCTTCTTGAGACGCTCTTTCTCTGTCCGCACGTGCGTTTTCCGCAATTTTTTCGGCGGCGTAAGCGTCCTCTAACGCCTTTGCGCTGTTAATTTTTTCGGCGGAAACTGCGCGTTGCTCGGCTTCCGCTTGGCGTTGACGGAGTTCCGAATACGAATTGGCAATCGCGGCTTTGGCTTCGTTTTCACCTTTTATCGCTATGGCGTCGGCTTCGGCGACTTGGATACGTTGTTCCCTTCTCGCGTTGGCTTCACCGATAGCACCGTTTCTGTCGGCTTCCGCAACGGAAATTTTAGCGTCGTTTATGGCTTTTGCGGCGGCTTCTTTACCGAGCGCCACTATGTAGCCCGATTCGTCGGAAATATCCGTTACGTTAACGTTTATGAGTCGTAAACCGATTTTTTTGAGTTCGCCTTCAACGTTTAGGCTTACGGCGTCGAGGAATTTATCTCTGTTAGTATTGATTTCTTCGATATCCATCGTTGCGATTACCAAACGAAGTTGACCGAAGATTATGTCTTTTGCGAGTTCTTGTATTTGACTTAGTTTAAGACCTAAAAGTCTTTCCGCGGCGTTTTGCATTACGCCGGGTTCGGTGGAAATACCTACCGTAAATATCGAGGGTACGTCGATACGGATGTTTTGACGGGATAAAGCGCTTTTTAAGTCGACCGCAATCGAAATAGGCGTTAAGTCCATAAATTGGAAGTCTTGAAATAAGGGAACGATAAACGTTACGCCGCCGTGCAAGCATTTTGCCGATCTATGTACGCCGTCTTTACCCGACGAAACTTTACCGTAAACTACCATGATTTTGTCGGAAGGGCATTTTTTAAAGCGGGTGGCTATTAAAAGTACGACCATTACGAGCAGTAAAGGTATTACTACGGTTAACGCGACGATGCCGCCGCTCGATGCTAAAATTGAGTTCATAAGTATCCTCCTAAGTTTTTAATTTTGATAATTTTAAATAGTTTTTTATAAGTTTGTTTTTGTTTTTTTGCTTGTGTTTTAGTTTTTAAAATAGGTGATAACGGGCTTATAGCCCCACTTTTTTAAAAAATCACGCTTCTTCGACTAAAAAACTGTCGGCAATTATGCCGATAACTTTTACTTTTTTACCCGTCGGTATAGGAGTATCTCCCGTTTGCACGGCGGATAGTTCGGTAAGTCTTTCGTTTAGCAAAACGTTAATTTTTCCCTTGCCGTTATCTTTTGGCGGAACGGTTAAGTATACGTCGCCGATTAAACCTATCGCGTCGTCGTAACGAAGGTTGCCGTTTGATTGTAAAGACGTTAGCCATTTTAGCAGTAAGCCCATCAAAACGAGCGCCAAACTACCCGATACGAGGGCAAGTATTACCGCTAATACCACGTGGTTGTCGGAAAGCGTGTATCCAACCCAACCGCCGACGGTGAAAAAGGCGATAAGTCCTCTTACCGTAAACAACCCGAAACCGTGGTCGGCGTCCAAAACTTCTCCTCCGTCCGCAACGTCCACGTCGCAATCACAGTCGACGTCGCAGTCGCAATCGGCATCCGCATCGCCGCCGCTTCCGAAGCCTATAAGCATCATAACGATTTGAACTATAAGTAGCACCGTCGCGGGAGTCGCGATAAGGAAAAATATTTTTTGTGCTACGTTCCAATCAGTCCACATAAAAAAGTACCTCCTTGGCAAAATTTATTCGTTTATTTCGTCGTAATCGGATATAATTTTCATTTCTTCGGCTATGTCTTCTAACCCTTTCGAGATTATTACAGCGCGTATGAGTATAGAAAGCCCTCGTTTTAGTCTTTCGCGCTCTTCCGTGGTAAAACTTCCGCTTATTGAAAGTTTTTCATCGATTAAAGCGGGAAAGTCCGTTTGGTTAAACCTATCGTCGAAGATTATTCGGCAAAGCGTTATATAAAGCGCGGATTCGCTTATTATGTCGTCTTCCTTGCTTTCGGTTTTGCCGTTTATATAATATAATAAAGAGGATATGTCGTTAAGGCTTAAAGCGTTTCTTAAAGTGTTGATGATAAGTATGCGCGCAACCTTATCTTTATCGTAACCTTTGCCGTTGCTTTTTAGTACCCACCCGCGATTTACCCAATTTTGTATCGTCGACTGCGAAAGCCCCGTTACCGCCATAAGTTGGTTTTGGTTGATTTCGTTTAAACAAAACAGTCCGTCTAAAAAACTGACTACGTCTTTTTCGTTCGCTTTAATTATAGTTCCGGGGAAATTTTCCATAACCACCTCTTTGGCGCCGCGTTTATTTTTCGGGCGCCTTTTTCCGATTTACGCATTTATTTTACCATAAACTCATACGATTGTCAAGACAATTCATATGAGTTTAAAAAAATTTTTAAAAAATATTTTTGTTTGGTTTTTAATAGGGGAAAATTTTAAAAAACGCCGATAACGGGCTTATAGGTGGACTTTTTTTGTAAAAATTTGTTAAAAAGCGGCTTTTTTAAGTTTCTATTAACTAAAAAATTTATAAAAACTAACGCGACATATATT
>CAZMOD010000002.1:40396-86395 GCA_964567885.1 uncultured Christensenella sp. | reverse complement strand
AATTACTCCTATATATAAAAATTTATTAGTTTTAAAATTAAGGAAAAATCGGCGTTTTTAATTAGCGCAAATTTTCAATTTGAGATATTTTTTTAATACGCCTTACGTGGTTTTCGGCACCCGAAAACGGCGTCGTTAAAAATATATCGACTAAAGTTTTCATCTTTTCAAAAGTTATAACCCGAGCGCCTAACGCCAACATATTGGCGTCGTTATGCTCCCTCGTCATTTTGGTGGAAAATTCATCCGAGCAGTTAGCGCATCTTACGCCCTTAATTTTGTTGGCGCATATCGCCATGCCTATGCCCGTTCCGCATATCAAAATACCGAAGTCGGCGTTTTTATTAACCACCTCGCCTGCGCATTTTTTGCAAAAATCGGGGTAATCGCAAGATTCTTCGGAAAAAGTCCCGCAGTCTTCGACTTCGTATCCTTTTTCGATAAGGTAATCGACCATTAAATTTTTATCTTTATATCCCGCGTGATCGGAAGCAACGGCAATAATCATAAAAAACTACCTCGCAAAATTTTAATATCACAAATTCTTCGTTTAAATAACTTGTTTTAACATATCGAAAATAATTTCGCAAGACTTTTCAAGTTGATTAAAACAAGATAAATAGTCGTCGTAATTTCCGCCGTAAGGGTCGATTACGTCGCCGAGTTTAGTCAGTTGGTTTATAGAATAAACGTTTTTATACCCGTTAGCCTTTAAATAAGCCATAATATCGTCGGTAACGGCAACTATCGCGTCGTAACCTTTAACTTTATCTAATGATATTTGTTTGGGCGTAAATTTCGTCATCTTAATTTTTTTAGACTTTAGTAAATTTTTAGCAAATAAACTCATCTCCGTTTCGGTAACTCGAACGCCGAAGGAGGTGATTTTTATATCTAAAGCCTCGTCTTTAGAAATCAAATTTTTTAAAATGAACTGCGCCATCGGACTGCGACAGGTATTGCCCGTGCAAACGAAGCACAACGACGTTTTCTTAGCCATAATATTCGATATAAACTTAGCCGAAAGCCTTCAAAAAACGGTTTTCGACGCTCATCATAATCTCGTCTTTGATTTGAAATTTTATTCCGATTAAAATATCGTATCTTTCGCCTTCGTGAAGCCCGTAGTATAGGCGGGCAGCCATTTCTTTGCCTGTATTTCCTAACGAATAAACGTTTAGCCCTTTAAGTTTTTCGGCGTCGCTTTCAACGCAAGTTATAAGCGGTTTATTGCCTTTTAAAACTTCTTCGTTATAAAGCCTTTTAACGCCTTCATAGTCGCCTATTTCAAATAAAACAGTCCTCGTTTTAGGGCAATAATGACGGTACTTCGTTCCGGGTGAACGTTTGTTTAGTTCCGACGCGTTATCGGCGTATTCACACCTACCGACTACTTTTTCCACCATTTCGGCGGTAATTAGCCCTTTTCTTAAAATCACGGGGTAATCGCCGGTCGCGTCCAATACGGTGGATTCAATACCTCCCACGCACCTTCCGCCGTCCAAAATCATGGGGATTTTATCTTTAAAATCCTCGTAAACATGTTCGGCGGTAACAGGACTCGTGTGCTTGGATATATTTGCCGAAGGCGCCGCAATCGGTAAGTCGACGTATTTTAAAAACCTTTGTGCTTCTTTGGAAGACGGAACCCTTATTGCTAAAGTGTGAAGTCCGCAAGAAACGAGCGGCGATACCGTATCTTTACTTTTATAAACTATCGTAAGAGGTCCCGGTAAAAAAGCTTTTCTAAGTTTTTTTGCGTAATCTTTATCGTCGTAAACGAGCGAACTTATATCGTAGTCCTCGTGTACGTGGACTATCAAAGGATTGTCTAAAGGTCTGCCTTTCGCTTCGTAAACGGCGCGTATCGCGTCGTCAGAAAAAGCGTTTGCGCCTAAGCCGTAAACGGTCTCCGTCGGAAACGCTACGAGCATATTACGAAGTAAATAATTTCGCGCAATTTCAAGCGTTTTATCAGTGATTTTGAAGATTTTTACGATTTCGTCGTTAGATGAAAACGTCATCGTCCTCACCTTCTTCGGGGGCAAATTTTTCTAAACTATCCAAGTCCTCTTTAGTATAAGGTTCCGCCTCGGGCGCGGCGTCGTCGTTTCTTATAAACTTGCCGTCGTGCAAGGGGGGCTCTCCGCTAAAATTAGTGGGATTAACGAACTTACAATAATCGCCTTTAAACAAAAGAGGAAACTCAGTACACATACCGTTACGGTTTTTAGCGATAATAATATCGGTCGATTGAACGGCGGGGCGATTACCCGAGTCGGCGTCCGGTTTATGTAAGAAGATTACGAGGTCGGCGTCTTGCTCGATAGCACCCGATTCCCTTAAGTCGGAAAGAACGGGTTTGCCGCCTTTTCTTTGTGCGATTTGACGGGAAAGTTGTGAAAGTGCTATGACGGGACATTCCAATTCCTTGGCAATCATTTTTAAGTTACGAGATATCTCCGTAACTTCTTGTTGACGGGATTCCGCCTTTTTAGCCGATTGCATAAGTTGTAAGTGGTCTACGACAATAAGGTCTAACCTTCCGCCTTGACGCATTTTAAGCCTTCTCGCTCTGTTTAAAATGTCCTGCGGCGTAACGTTTGAACTTTCGTCAACGTAGATTTTGGTATCGCTTAAACGCTTTTTCGCTTGCCATAGTTTTTTAAAGCCGAACTCGTCCTTTTCGTCGAGTTTACCTTTAACCGCCGCGTCCATAGGTACTTCCCCTACCGAACAAAGCATTCTTTGCGCAAGTTCGACTTTGGTCATCTCAAGTTCGAAAACCGCGCAAACGGCGTTTTCCTTTAAAGCGACGTTCTCAACTATATTCATCGCAAGCGTAGTCTTACCTACCGAAGGACGGGCTGCCAAAATAATAAGGTTGCCTTTATGAAGCCCGTTAGTGACGTAGTCAAGTTGAGTAAATCCCGTTTTTATACCGGTAAAATAGTTTTTATCCTTTTGAAGTTTTTCAAACTTATTTAAAACGTCGTCGAAGTAACTTTGATTTTGTTCCTTACCGTCGACTTTATTCGAGCGGACTTCACCAAGCCTTTCCAAATTATGCTTTTCGTCGACGTCGCGAATATCGTAAATAAGTTTTTCGGCGTACGCCAAAGAATTGGCGCTATCCGTGCTTTTGGTCGCGTCTTCGATGATAAGATTGGAACTTGTAATAAGTCTACGTAAAACCCCGTCGCGACTAACGATTGCAAGATACTGCTCGTAGTTAGCCGAGGAAGGGATAATTTTGGTTAGCTCGGATAGATAAGCGACGCCGCCGATCGCCTCTAACTTTCCGTTTTTTTGCAAAATATCGGAAAGAGTTACCAAATCGACCGGTTTATTGTCGGCTATTATCTCCTTCATAAAGGAAAATATGGTTTTGTGCGAAGCAACTAAAAAATTATCTTCTTTAAGTTGCGCTATTATATCCATTTGGACGGCTTGATCGAGCAAGATACACGCAAGTATCGACTGTTCCGCCTCCAAATTATAAGGCATAGAATTTGCCATAAATCACCTATCGCCTTTCGGCTAAAAATTATAGTTTTATAGAATCAAATTGGTCTAAAGCGTCTTTAAACGACTTCATAGCAACTTCGTAAGCGTCTTTTTTGGTTAAATCGACGCCCGCGATTTTCAAAAGTTCAACGGGGCTATCGGAACCGCCGGAAGACAAGAATTTTTTGTAATCTTTAACGGCGGGTTCGCCTTCCTTTAAAATTCTTTCGGCAATAGATACCGCGCTTATTATACCCGTAGCGTATTTATAAACGTAGAAAGCGTTGTAGAAGTGAGGAATCCTCGACCATTCCCAAGATATTTCTCTATCGGAAACCACGCCTTCGCCGTAATATTGCTTGTTAAGGTTCAAATATTTATCGCACAAGAAGTCGGAAGTAAGCGGCGTACCGGTTTCGGCGGCGTTATGTACGATATACTCGAACTCTGCAAACATGGTTTGACGGAATAACGTGCTCTTTATCATATCCGTATAATAAGATAGCAAGAATTTTTTCAATCTTTGATCCTTGGAAGTCTTTAACAAATATTTCAAAAGCAATACTTCGTTAACCGTACTTGCAACCTCCGCTACGAAAATGGTGTAATTAGATTTGTTATACGGTTGATTGGCGTTTGAAAAATAGGTGTGCATCGCGTGGCCTAATTCGTGCGCGACGGTAAAAATATCGCTCGTCGTCTTTTGGTAATTTAACAAAACGTACGGATGCTTGAAAGCGTAAACGCCCGTGGAATACGCGCCGCTTCTTTTACCCGGCGTTTCACAAACGTCTATCCAACCGTTATCGTGCGCCGTTTGTAAAAGTTCCAAGTAATCTTCACCCAATGGCGCAAGACCTTCTTTCACCAACTTAAACGCGTCTTCGTAGTCAAGTAAAATTTCCGCTTCGTCGACGATAGGTACGTAAACGTCCCACATATGCATCTCGTCAAGACCTAAAGCCTCTTTCTTTTGATACATATAACGATGGCATAAATCGAAGTTGTTATGAACGCTTTCGATTAAGTTTTCGTAAACGTCCTTAGAAACGTCCTCGTTTTTAAGCGCCATATTTAAGCAAGAAGAATAATTCCTCGCCCTCGATATAAAGACGTTTTTATTTACGTTGCCCGCGTAAGTTGCGGTTATGGTATTCAAAAGTTTTTCAAAGCAGGCGTGATATTTTTTAAAGACTTCTTCACGAACCGCCCTGTCGTCGCTTCTTAACAAAAGCCCGTAAACGCCGTGCGAAAGTTTTACTTCGCCGTCCTTGGTTTTTACGGTCGGAAATTCTATATCGGCGTTGTTTATCATACCGAACACTTCGCCGTAGCCGCTAAACACTTGTCCGCCAAGCGCTAAAACCTTTTCGGTTTCCGCAGATAAAACGTGAGGTTTTTTATCCAAATATCTTCTAAAATCGTACGAGTAATCGCTTAACGCGGGTTCTTTTTCAAAAGACTTCAAGGTTTCCTCGTCTAATGCGGTGAATTCCGGAGTAACGAAAGAAACCGCCGAGGAAAATTTAACGAATAATTGTTGAGCCCTCGTTAAAAGCCCTTTATGGAAATTATCCCTCGTATCTTCGTCCTTTCTCATGGACGCGTAAACGTAAAGTTTTTCTAATACGATAGATACCTCGTCTATGGCTTTTAAGCAACTAAGAGCGCCGTCTACCGTTCCCAACTTGCCTTGGTGAGCGGAAAAGTCGAGATGATTTTCAACCCAAGCGTAATCCTTTTCCCACGCTTCTTGATTCTCGTAAATATGCGCTACGTTCCACTTTAAATTTTCGGGAACTTCTTTTCTCGTTTTTGCCATAATTATATCTCCTTATTCTTCAATAAACAAGACGCCGATAGTGTTCCTGCCGCAATGCGACGAAACGGTGGTGCCTGCGGTAGTTTCGATTATTTCGTCAAAGTCGAAAAGTTCTTCAACCTTCGCCCTAACGGCTGATAAAATATCATCCGACGCCATGCAATGAGTGATAAATACGCGCGTTTTGTCGTAAGAAGTGTATTCTTGCGCTAAATCTTGAACGTATTGTTCGCACGACCTAATCATACTTCCGCTACATTTTCTTTTAACTTTCAAACTACCGTCAATCATCGTAATATGAGGATGAATTTTTAAAATCTTAGCACCAATTAAACTTAAAAGCGAACATCTTCCGCCCTTGTGCAAAAAGTCCAATCTGTCTACGACGAAAGATGTCTTTGCTTTGTTTTTAATCGCTTCAATCTTTTCGTAACATTCTTTTAGGGTTGCACCTTCCTTTTTATAGTCGCTAGCCTTCATAACTAAAAGTCCTTGTCCAGCAGAAAGTTGACGACTGTCTACAACGTAAACGTTATCAAAAGATTTAGCCGCTAAGCAAGCGTTATTGTAGCAAGCGGAATCTTCCGATGAAATGTTAAAATGTAAAACGCCGTAACCTTCTGAAGTTAATTGCTTAAAAAATTCCTCGTAATCGTACACGGAGTTTGCCGAGGTTTTTGGTAAAATACCCGTTCTGTCAACGAAATCTAAAACGTCGGGCGTAGTAATATTTACTCCGTCCTTAAATTGCTCGTCACCTAAAGTAATGGTAAGCGGTAACAAACGTATATCGTTTTCCTTTATTAGTTTTTCGGATAAATCGCAAGTGCTGTCCGAAGAAATGATAAATTTGTCCATAATAAGACTCCTCTCGTTTAATTTTATTAAAATTCGGTTTAGCAACCGAGAATTTTCTTGTATAATCGTATAAGCGCCGTATCTTTTATCGATACCGACCATTTAGGAACCACGCCTACGACGTCGTTTAGGTTTATCGCGCCCAGTTCCCTACTGTCGACTGAATTTTGTCTATTATCGCCTAAAACGTAAACGCAACCTTTAGGAACGATAATTTTTACGGGAATACCGTAAGTTTTGCCTAAAACGTAGTCTTCTAATAACTTTTCGACGCTCTTTTTACCGTTTTCGTCAACCGTTTCTCTATAAAGATAACCGCCTTCCGTCCAAAGAACGTCGCCCTCTATCCCAACGACGCGCTTAATTAAAACTTTATCGTTGCCGTTCAAAATAATTATATCGCCGCGACGAGGCTCGTCCGTTTTTACCGCAACTAAAATATCTCCGTCGTTTAAAGTCGGGTTCATCGAAGTTTGACTGACGCTAACCACCGTAAAAACCGCGACTTTTAAATATAAGAAAATCGCGGCGAGCAAAATTAAAACCACGCAAAAGATAACGGTGTTAAACTCTCCCCTTCTATAGGCGTCGTCGAGTTGGATTAAATTTTTATTTGAAAAATCCTTCATATAAGATTAAATGATGAGCACGTTGTTATAAACGCACTTATTTTCCGTTTCAAACCTTATCGCGACAACCTTCGAATAATCCTTAACCGACAAACGCATCGCGTTTTTAAAATCAACGGCTTTAATGGAAACGTTTTGCCAAATATTACCGCCTTTCAAATCTAAAACGCACGAATAATCTACGGTTTCTAACGGGGAAGCCTCGACCATAAGGGTTACTTTTAAAGAAGTATAATCTTCCGCGTAAACGTCCGCTAAAACTATCGAATTAGAATTAAGCGCGACGTTTTGGTTATTCATTTTATACGAAACGATGCTGCCGTACGGCGAAGAAATGCCCATAATGCCGTTCGCACCGGGAACTACCGTGATACCGTCGTCGTTTTCAAAGAATAATCCGCCAATCGACTTACTTGCTAAATCGTAAGTAGAAAACGAGGGATATCTATCCTTAGCGGAATATAAAAGTTTTTGCGGGAAAGGAGAGTTTAACGATACTTTTTTACAAACGGAGTTAGAACTTACCGTAACGCCGCTTCTATATTCGACGACGGCGTAAAGGGTTACGAACTCGCAATTGCCTGAAATTTTATAGGTAAAACTTTTCTTGTCCTCTCTAAGTCCTTTTAGCATAACTGCGGGTTGCCAATCACGGTTTGCGGGATTAACGCCGCCTTCCGCAACGTAAACGGTTACCGTCTTAGGCTTTTTAAGATCAGAAAAATCAAGCTCGACGTCGCAAGATAGAACGTTTTCGTCAACCATGCACGAAAGCACCGGTTCTTCGGGGAATAAAAGTTTAAAATCGAGCAAGTATTTCGCGAAGAACAAATCGACGTTCCGTTTGCAATTTTTATTCAAAACGTCGCGATAATACGGCGCGTAATTAGTGTATCTTATAACCCCGTCCGAGATACGCATCATCGTATCCACCGTACGGTCGAAATCGAAGTCGGGAGAGTTAGAAGCCCCCATATAAAACACGGGACATTTTACGTATTGAGCGTAAGCGTGCGCGTCGATACCCGCCAAAAAGCGTAAATGACTGTCGTCCGCGCGGATTTCTTCACTACCGTTTTTAAACACGCCCTTGTACCCTCTCCAACCTGCGCCGAAAAGAGGCACGAAGCAATCAACCCTTGCGTCCGTTCCGCATAAAATCCAACCGATATTGGCGCCGTTTTTGATTCCCAAAACGCCGACACGCTCGATTTCGGGTAAAGATTTCAAAAACGATACTGCGTATTTCGCGACCGCTGCCCATTCGTACCAACAAGTTTCCCACGCGCTTACGGTTACCTCGTCGATAGCGTCCTTACAATTTTCGTAATTGGCGTAAGAAACGCTTTCGGGGTATTTAGTGTAGTTTTCCGTTTCGCCGAACTTTCCGCGGTAATCCACCATCAAAACCGCATAACCTTGCTTAACGTAAAGGTTAATAACGTCGTAATTCACCGTATCCGAAAAGTCGGGTAGAATAAGTATAGCCCCTTTGTTGGACTTTTTACCCGTAGATTTGCTTTTTGCGTATACACCGAAAATGCGCACCCTTCCGTCGTTTGTTTCGCGACCGGAAAAATACGTTTCTCGGTAAACGATATCGTCGTAGACTTCTTCGCCTATAACGCTTTCTTTTAGCGGTTGCGCCGCGTCAAAGTTTTCCCAAAGCATTACGGGCGACAAAATTTTCGGTGAAATTATCGTGTTTGCCATAAATACTCCAAACGGTCAAGCCGTGATTGTAATAGTCGAACCTTTATTCCCGCTTGCGCCGACCACGCTTATTCTTGCGGGAAGTCTTTCTTTAAGCCCTTCGACGTGAGATATTACGCCGATAGAGAAATTTGAGTTTTTAAGTTTGTAAAGACAATCCAAAACGACCTCTAAAAGTTCTTTGTCTAAAGAGCCGAAGCCTTCGTCCAAAAAGAAAAATTCCATAGGCCTATACGATTTTGCGTAAATGCACTTGGATAGCGCTAACGCAAGCGATAATGAAATTAAAAACAGTTCCCCGCCCGAAACGGCGTCGACGCGTCTTAAACTGCCGCCACCGTAGAAAAAATCTTCCACGAAAAAGTCGCCGCTATATACTAAACCGAATCTACCGTTAGTAAGTTCCATTAAAATAGATTTCGCGTCAAGCGCAATTTCTGCGAGATATTCTTCGGCAACGAAAGCAAGAAGTTTTTTGTTTTTAACCGCCTCGTGAAGGTTTTGGGCGATTTTCATATCGTGCTCGTACTTGTTAAGGTCTCTATCTATTTTACACCTTTTTTCAAATTTTTGCGAGAGATTTTCATACTGATTTGATAAATTATTATATTTTATATATAAATCATCGCGATTTTTTCGGGTTTTTTGAAGTTTTTGCTCGCTTAAAAGCAATCCGTCGTCAGTGTAGTCGTCTAAATTAGCGTAAGCAGAAAAAGTCTTGAGTTTGTTATTTAAGGATAAATAGTTGGCTGAATACTCGTCCCGAGCCCTTTGTAAATCATCGATTCTGTCGGCGTAAGAATAAATATGTTTTGCCTCGTCTTCGGTTTTAAACGCCAAAGATAAAACCGTAATTTTTTCGTCTAACTTAGCAACGAGCGATTTTTTTTCTTCTATTTTTACCTGATTTGCGGAAAAGTCGAGTTTGACTTTCAAAACGCGTTCGTCTATTTCTTCTTTTTGCATTTTAAGATTAGCAAAATATTTTTCGATAGTAGATTTTTTTTGATTTAAAGCGGAAATTTTGCCGTCTAAACTTTCGCCGCCCGTTATCGCGTTAATTCTTGCGTCGGTTCTTGCAACCGTCTCTTTTATATTGAGTCCTTTTTCCTCCAAGGATTTTAAAGAATTATCGTAATCTCTTCGTTTAACTTGCAAATCGGCGATTTTTTCGTTTATTTCACGGCTTTTTTTGCCGTATTCGTCCAAGTCTTGATACAAAGAGTTTAATGCTTTTACCGACTTTTCAACCGAAGCACTTTCGCCTAATAGACTTTTAAGAAAATCGATCCGCTTTAAAACGACGTCGAAATCGGTCGTAAAATCTTTTAAACCATTTAAAAAATTAATTTCGTCGTTTAAAAATTCCGCCTGAGAATCTTTAACGAGTTCGTCAATCTTGTTAGAAATTTTTTCTTCTAAATTTAAATATTTTTCACTATCGTTTAATTGCTTTAATCTGACTTTTAACTTTTCCGAATCGTTTTCAAGCGATTGTATAGTTTGCAAAGTTTGCGAATATAAATTACGAAGTGATGCCAATTCTTTTTCTAAAGCGTCGTTGCCTCGTTTTTCTTCATTTAAAAGATTAAGTTTAGCAATTTCTTCCGTGATAACCGAAACCTCTTTCGCTTTACTTTCCTCGTCGAAAAGTTTTATTTTTATATCGCCAAGGTCTTTCGAAAAATAGTTTATCTTGTCGGAAAGCGTTTCGCTTATCTCTTCCAAACGTTTTAATTCATTTAAAGCATCTGCTTTTTCTTTAAGCGTTTCGATATAATTTTTCGCGTCAGAAAATTTTAAAATAACTGCTTCGTATTTTTTAATATTGTCCTTGACTTCATCGAGTTTCGAAAGTTCTTTCTTGCAAGTTACATACTCGTTACGACGCTCGTAATTACGCTTATAATCATTGAATTCTTCTTCTATTTTTGACAAATTTACGACTTCGCTATCGTATAAGAATTTAGTTTCTTCCAATTCTTTTGCCAAACTTTTTAAATTGTCTTTAGTAGCGTCAAAGAAAGTGGTAAGTTGACCTTTTAAAAACTGAATTTCTTTATCTAAATCTTGTAATCTTACTTTTAGTCTTTCGGTTAATTTGTCCCCGTATTTATCAAGATTAAACAGTCCGCTTATCATAGATAGTCTTGAAGATCTTTGTAACGTTACGAAAGCCGAAAACTCCCCTTGCGGCAATACGATACACTTTTCAAAATCGTCTATTTCAAGCCCGACTATTTCCAAAAGTTTTTGATTTACTTTATACGTATTATCTTCTAACGGAAATTTTTCATTGTCTTTATATTCGTATAATTTTGCAATCGGAGCAGGTGCGACTTTCCTATTTCCTTTTAATTGAAACTCACGATAAACCTCGTATCTTTTTCTTGTTCCTTTATCTAATAGGCTAAAAGAAAATTCAACGTAGCATTTGCCCGTTTTAACGTTAATATAGTCTTCTCTTTCTCCGGTTTTCGGTAGTCTACCGTAAAGCGCCAAAAAGATACAGTCGAGTATCGTAGATTTACCGCTTCCGGTGTTACCGAAAATTCCGAACAATCCGGATTTTAAAAGTTTATCGAAGTCCACAACCGTTTCGTCGCAGTAACTTTTTACACCGTAAAATTTAAGTTTTTCAGGTCTCATTTTTCACCTCTATATCGTTTATAAGACTTAAATACAAACTTAAAACTTCCTCGGAAGGCTCTCCGCCGTAACGCGCGGCGTAATACTCTTTAAACAACGCTTCGTCGCTAAGCCCTTTTCTACCTTGTACTGCGGTTTCCACCGCCGAAAAACCGAGTTTTAGCGATACCGTCGGGTGTTTCGCCATAAAAGCTTTGATTTCGTCGCCGCAAGGTTTATCCAAGGTCAAACTTACTTCTATAAAACCGTCTAAATCATTAACCTTCTCTTCCGCGTCGTCTAAACCGTTTGCGGATACTCTGTAAAGATTTTTATAGCCGTCGAGTTTTACGACCTGCAAATTCTCAACCTCACCGCCTAAAACGTCAAAAACAGTCACAGATTTTTCAACGCCCGTTTCGTCGAAGGAATATTGCATTATCGAGCCGGAATACAAGATATTTCGGCTATTAGATACTACTTGCCTTTTGTGAAGATGCCCAAGTGCCGTATAAACGCAATTTTCGGGAACTATGGAAGGCGGCAAAATGCGTGCACCGCCCAAGTCTATCGGGCGTTCCCCTTCGGTAGAAACGCCGCCGAGCATAAATAGATGAGCAATTAAAACGACGGGAAGACTACCGCAATTTCTCATTGCTTCTCCGACGTAGCGTTTAACTTTATCTTCGTAACTTTCGTCGTCAACGATTTTTTCCTTCATTCTAAGTTCCGTCGGGTACGGCAAAGCGGCAAAATAAACCTTTTCGCCGTCTTTTTCAAAAACGAAGTAATCGTCGGCGACGTCAACGAGTTTCGCACGATATTTTTTATCTCGTGATAAGATAGCGTTACCGACGCCCGCGCCCGCAAAATACACTCCCCCTTCTAAAGATATGGCTTTAGACGCGGTAAGTCGCGTAGGGTCGTCGTGATTTCCGCTAATAACCACTAATTGCGCGCCGCACCTCGTTATTTCGGAAGCGACGTCGTAAAAAAGCCTTTCGCTTTCGGCAGACGGCGTATAGGTATCGTACACGTCGCCGGCGACGCAAACGATATCCACTTCGTTTTTACGTACGATTTCGGAAATATTATATAAAACTTTTCTTTGCTCTTCAATGCGACTTCTGCCTTCTAATTTTTTGCCTATATGCCAGTCGGAAGTATGCAAAATTCTCATATATTTACCTCAAATTGAATAGAAACCAAAAACTTTTAATTTTAGTACCGAAAAAACTTGAAAAAAAGTTTAAAATGAATTAAAATGTTACGTAAGAATATTATAACAATTCTTGAAAATAATTTCAACTTATTTTAACGATTAACTATGGCATTTTGTTCATTTACCAAAGACGGCGTAAAAAATCAATCGACTACGGTCGATAACGCCTTCATGCGCGACTATCTTTTGGAAGCCGACGGTCAAGCCGTAAAGGTCTATCTTTACGGACTTTTCCTTTGCCAAAACAACGTTGAAGAATTTACCTTTACCGAGTTTTGCAAAGATTTATTTATGGAAGAAGAAACGGTCAAAGACTGTTTTAGGTATTGGGAGGACTACGATTGCGTAAACGTTATCGCGGAAGAACCTTTTACCGTAAAATATCTTCCTTTATCGAGAAACGGCAAACCGCGCAAATTTAAATCGGGCAAATACGACGAATTCAATAAATCGCTTCAAAGCTTGATAACCGAAAGGATGATTTCGACAAACGAGTTCGTCGAATATTTTTCGCTTATGGAAGATTATCAAATAAAACCCGAAGCGATGATTATGATTTGCAAGTATTGCGTCGACATAAAAGGTCCTTCGATATCCGGTAAATACGTTACGGCGGTGGCTAAAGATTTTGCGCTACGCGGAATAACCACCGTGGACGCTATTGAAATAGAACTTGCCGACTACTTCGATAAGAGTAGCGAAATCCAAAAGATTTTATCTTCCTTAGGTTTAAAACGAAAAGCCGATATGGAAGACTTGAACTACTATAACAAGTGGGTAAAAGAATTAGGATTCGAAATAGACGTCGTAACTTACGCCGCAAAAACCACTAAATCAAAAAGCGTGCTCAAACTTGACGAGGTTTTATCTGAATTATATTCGGCTAAAGTCTTTTCCAAAAAGGAAATCGAAGCCTACGTTACCAAAAAAGCAGACACTTTCGAACTTGCTAAAAAGATAACCCGTGAACTTTCCGTTTACGTAGAAGTCGTAAAACCCGTTTTAGACAACTATTTAAACCCTTGGTTATCGTTGGGTTACGACGGCGAAACGCTATTGTTTTTAGCAAATTATTGCTTCAAAAAGCGTAAAAGAACCCTCGACGATATGGACGAAGTCGTAAAGTCGTTATATAAAAAAGGTTTAATTGCAATCGTCGATATAGCCGACTACGTAAAACGCAAAGCCAAAGACGACGAATTCATCAAAAGTTTATTGTCTGAAACCGGCACGGTGCGCTCCCCCAACGATTGGGACAGAAAAAATCTTTCCACTTGGCGCGAATGGGGTTTTTCGGACGAAATGGTTTTAGAAGCGGCGAAAATATCCGGCGGAAGAACCAATCCTATGATTTATATGAACGGCGTTTTATCAAACTGGAAAAACAAAAAGATTTTTACTCCCGACGATTTACCTAAGGTCGAAAAGACCGTTCAAACGGGCAAAAGCGACACCGTTAGATTTGATAACGAAAGAGTTTACACTAAAGAAGAACTCGAAAATTTAATTTCTAATATTGACGACGTGGATTTTTAATTATGTTAAACTGTAAAAGCATTATAAACGAGGTCGAGTTTTCTTATCTTACAAAAAGAACCGATAAGGAATTTAAATTAACCTTATTAAGGGAAAGACTTTTGAAAATTCCCGAATATAAGAAAACCGCTGAAAAACTTTCAACGGCGATTTTCGATTGCAATAAATCGGAATTCGACCAAGACTATGAAAAAGCCCGAGCGCTTAAAGCGGAAATAAAAAATCTTAAAGCAATTAAACTTAAAATCGAAAAAGAAAACGGTGTGGATATTTATCTTCCCGACTGCAATATTTGCAACGACTACGGTGAAATGGGCAGTGAAAAGTGCCAATGCTTTTACGATAAAACGGTTGACGCTTGCTACGCGGAACTATCCGTCGATAAGCCTTCCCTATTTTCCTTTTCCGACGATACGCTCGCCAAAGACAGTCAAATCAAAAAGTATTACGATAAATTCAAAAAGTACGCGGAAAACTTTTCAAGCGCTTCACGAAACGTCGTTTTTACCGGCAAAACCGGCACCGGAAAGACTTGTTTAAGTCAAGCAGTTGCAAACGCCGTCGAAAAGCGTAAAAACGTAGCGTTGTTTTTATCGGCGTCGTCGCTCGTAGACGTATACGTTGAAAATATGTATTCCTCCCCCGCCGCCGCCAAAATCACCAACGACGTATTGGAAACTTGCGATTTTTTAGTAATAGACGATTTAGGTGCCGAAAGACTTTTAAATAAAGTAACCGTTGAAAATCTTTACGTTTTGATATCAAGACGGTTGGAACTTAAAAAACCTTTTTTAATCACTACCAATCTAACGATGCAAGAACTCAACGCGCGTTACGGTGACAGACTATTTTCCCGCATTACGTCGAATAATACCGTAACTTTTAACTTCGACGGCGACGACCTGCGAAAAAAACTCTAAACTAAAAGCCCCTTACCGAAATGAAAGGTAAAGGGCTTATTTTTTTATCTTATTTTAGCACCGAAAGGCATTAACGCCAATTTTGCAAACTTAAAGCATTGCTTGCCGAAAGGAATACCGATAATGGTTATACACCATAAAATGCCCACGAAAGCAAAACATAAACATAATTCCAAACCGCCGAAAATAATCCAAATTACGTTAGCGATCGGGTGCTTAGAAAAGTCTACGTCGACTTTAGAACCGAACGGCCATATCGATAAACGTGCAAATTTAAAGCATTGTTTTCCAAACGGTATACCGATAATGGTAACGCACCACAAAACACCTAAAACAAAATAAGCGATCGCAGCGTACAAACCGGTAAAAATAATCCATAAAACGTTAGCAATGGTTTTCATAAGATTTTCTCCTTTTGAGTAAAAATTTATTAGATTTATTATACCATAAAATACGTAATCGTCAATCAAATTTTACGGTTGTTCTACTTATTAACGATGGAATTTTTAATTAAAAATTACAATTTTTTTATACAACGCTTTGTTTTAGAACGAAAAAAGCGTCCGTTTACGCGATTTTATAAAACTGCGGTAAAGACTAATAAATTTTTAAGCCCCTTTAACAACTATAAAAATGAAAAGGGATATTGCAATCGCACCGATTGCGGGTAAAATATACTTTGTAAATACTCTACTGAATTTTGACGGTTCTTTTGCCATAAAAATACTCCCTTAGCGAATTAAATCTTGCCAATAAAAGTCTTTTAAGGTTTCCCTTAAAACGTTGGTATCGACGAAACGAATAATCTTACCGCCTTTTGCAATCGAGATAATACCCGTTTCCTCGGAAACGATTATCGCGGTGACGTTTACCGTTTCGGTGAGACCTATTCCCGCGCGATGACGAGACCCTAAGTCTTTAGAAAGATTGAACTCTTGAGCGAGCGGTAAAAAACAACCCGCCGCCTGAATACGCGTGCCTTTCAAAATCAACGCACCGTCGTGGAGGGCGGATTTTGGGAAGAAAATACTTTCGATAAGTTGAGCGGAAACGTCAGCGTTTAAATAAACGCCGCTTTCCAAAACCCCCGCGGGAAGATTGCCGTTAGATAGAATTATCAAGGCGCCGACGTCGTTTTTAGACATATTTTGGATTGCCTTAATTATTTCCTCGATTGCGGCGTCGGCGTCGAAATTGCCGCCTACGTCACCGTGTTTGCGTTCGCCGAAGCGACCTTGCCAAATAGTACGTTTAATTTCCGTAGTAAACAATACCACGACGCCGAGGTAGAAAAATACTTGAAAAATAAGCATTATTACCCCCGCGTACTTATATCCCGATAACAGCAAGCAAACTCCGCTTACTATCGTGAAGCCCAAATATACCCAAAAAAGCACGGCGGCGTTATTCGCAAATATAATCTTTATCATAAAAAAGATTATTACGGCTATCGCAAGTATTTGAAGAATCTCGACGATAGCACCGCCGGGCGTTGAAAACGCGGCGAAAGCCACCTTTAATTTATCACCCATAAATCAATCATCCTTTTATTTTAATCAAATCCATCAATTAGTTTATCATAAAAACTTTTAAAAACAAAACGTTTTTACCTAAAATAGCAATATCTTACGAAAATTATTCGCAAAGCACCGAAAACACGCCGTAAATAAACGCGCTGTCGAAAGTTGTCTTACCGCTTTTAAACGACCTTTCGCACTCGGAAAGTTTATCCATAATCTTTTTGAGTCTTTTCGTAGGGAAACTCCTCGCCTGTCTGCGCGACATCGTTACGGCAAATTCTTTCACACCCAAAATATTGGCTAAATCGGCGTCGTTTTTGTTGGACATCGACACGAAAAACATACGCCTAAAATGATAATACAAAGAAACGAAAAGCATTTGCTTATCCGACGAGCCGTTTAATTCTTCCAAAATCTTATACGCGGCGTCGTAATTTTTACCCGCAATATAATTTACCATTTCGTAAATTTTGTAATCGGAAGTTTTAGTAACCATTTCGTCGACGTCTTTTTGCGATATTTCGTCAGAGCCGCTTTTGTACGCGATAAGTTTGTCGACTTCGCCGTTTATCCTCGTCATATCGTACAGACAGTATTCGGCGATAAGTTTGCAAGTGGCAGTCGAGATTATCAATTTTTCCTTATTGCATTTAGCCCTTATAAACTTCGAAATAAGATCTAACGTGGCTTTTTGACAGTCGACCACCGTAACCGCCTTAATTTTCCTTAAAGCGTCGCACTTTTTAGAGTTATCGATAATAAAAACCGCCGTGTCGTAAGGATTGTCGAAATAATTTTTAAGCGCTTTATCCTTTAAATCTTGCGCGGTAGGATACCACTCCCGTATAACTATAGCGCGGCGATTACTCATAAAAGGACAACTTGACAACAAACTTACCAAATTATCGGCGCCTTGCTTTACGTAAGACGCGTCGAAAGCGGCGTAGTTTAATTGCGGCTCCTCTATCGCGGCGGATTTAATCAATTCTTCCGCCCTTTCGCGAAAGAAAACTTCTTCTCCTTCAAGAAGATATATAGGCAATATTTCTTCCTTTAAGGAAGTTTTTAATTCTTCGAATTTCAAATTACACCCCAAATAGCAAGTAATAAAATAATTAAGCTTAGCCCTATAAAAATAAATTTTACGGGCGGTTTAAAATTGGTTCTTTCGGTTACCACAAAGGCGCAAGCGTAATACAAAATCACGGATAACAGTGATATCGTGCCGTAATAGGTAAAATGTATTACGTTAAGTTCGTCTAACGCAGAATTTATAAAATGCGCGACGGCGTAAGGAATATTCCAAATAAAGTCGAAAAACGGAAGTACGCAATAAATAAGCGACGAAGCGAAAACCAACGTATATAAAACGCTTACTATCGGCACTAACAATAAATTTAGAAAAATTACTATAACCGACGAATACCCCCACGCCAAAAAGAGTATCGGCGTCATAAAATAGGTTACTGCGGCGCTTACCGAAATCGAAGACGATACGGCGTCCGGCAAAAACGAAAAGATGCGTTCGAAAACCCTGTTAAACAATGCTATACCGATTACCGCGGCGTATGATAAAATCAAACCGTAGGTAAATAAAGTTTCGGGAAAAATTATCAAAACGACGATTAAACTCAAAAATATGGAATTTAAAAAGTCGTATTTTCTTCCGGCGTTTTTTACAAAGTTTAAGGTGGTACTCATAATTACCGCCCTAAGAGCGGAAACGGGAAAACCGCATAAACCGGCGTAAAAAACCGACAAAACGGCGCTTACCACCGTATTTTTAAAGCCTTTAAGTTTTATAAGCGACAAAACTTTAGATATTATCGAAGAAAAGAAAACGATATGAAGCCCCGAAACGGCAAAAATATGGCTTATACCGGAAAGTCTATACCGAGATAAAGTGCTTTCCGCCATATAGGAAGTATCGCCGAGGAAAAGCCCTACCATAATACCGCCCTCGTCACCGCTGACGTTTTTCAAGATATTGCTTTTTAAAAAATTGGATACTACGTAAAAAACGTTTTTCGGTTCGGATATAAGAACGATTTGTTCGGAGGAAATTTCCATCGTCAAACTATTTGCGTAACCGTAAATCGAATACTCGTTAAAAGCAATCTTGCCGAAAACTTTCACTTGGTCGCCTAAACTAAAATCAGACTCGCCTAAATAAACGGAAATTTTGCCGAAAGCCTTTACGCCGTTAACTTTTACCGACTCTAAAATCAACCTTGTAGACCCGTTATCAAAAGTCTTTACGTCGGAAACGGTGCCTAAAACCACAGCGGTTATTCCGTCGAAAACGCTATCGCTTTCGTATAAAAAAATTTTGTAACGCGTATATAAAAAACCGACAAGCAAAAAAAGCGTTAGTACGATAAATGGGACTCTAAACTTTTTTAAAGGCTTAACGAAAAAACTAACTACGATAAATACAACAAAAGCCCCTAAAAGAAGGTAAAACGAAAGATATATTTCGGCAAAATAAGCCGCAATAATCATACCGACGGCAAAAAGAGCCGCCGAAAAAACTACGTATCTTTCGTTAAAAATCCTTTTCATGTCTAAGTTCTAAAATTCGTCTTTCGTAAGTTTAATTAAATTATATAGCGCTCGTATTTTGCGGGCGTGCAACCGTCGTATTCGCTAACGGCTTCCCGAACGATCTCGTCTTTATCTAACGTAGGATTAAAATGGGAAACGAGCACTTTTTTAATTCCGTAAATTCTTCCTAACAATCCGACGTGATAAGGAGATAAAAGAGGTTTGTCTTCCGTCCATTCTCTTTTTAATAAACCGCAATCGATAATAGCCAAATCGCAAGAAGAAAACAACTTTTCAAACGCTTTAGATACGTTGCCGTCGGAAGAATAAGAAAACTTTTTGCCTTCGTAATTTATCTCAACCGCGTAAGTTAAGACGGGATGACGGGTTCTATAAAAATTTATTTCCGCTTCCCCTATTTTTAAGGTATTATTTTCTTCGATAGGAATATAATCTAAGTAAGGACTGTTTTCTATAAGTTTTTGGTACGGCGATTGGTCGTTAGGCGCGTAAACTTTAAGTTTTGCGTTTTTGGTTTGCAAATAATAACTTAAAACGCCTATATCCGACGCGTGGTCGAAATGGTAATGAGTAATTATTATAGCGTCCAAATTCTCTATCGGCGTTTCGCTGCGTAGTTTATTAAAAACTCCGCTGCCGATATCTATCAAAATATTACGCTCGCCAAAGGTTACCAAGTAACCGCTCGTAGGGTTTAAGTCGGTTGGATATAAACCGTTGACGCCGAGGGGTAAAACCGAAAACATTTAATCCTCCTTCAAAAGAAAAATAATTTCAGTAGTCGAAAAAATGAAAAATTTTTCCTTATACACTTGCGTATAGCAAAAAAGTATGTTACAATATAATCGTCAATAAAGTTTTCTGCGGTGTTCGTGGTAAGGTTATAATTCTCTCCGCAATCATATAAAAGGGAATCGGGGTCCCGTAAGCTATGCAAATCTCTCGACTATTGTCTTTTGCGCAGGTCACAAAACTTGGAGTAGCAGATACTTTCGGGTACGGTACCCACCTGCTTTTAAGCGGGTTGATTTTCTCCTTATACGGCACGTGTGGGGGCGACGGCTTTTAAGCCGTCGTTTTCTTTATGCAAAATTTAAAAATATTAAAATAGTAAATAAACTCTATTATTTTATAACGATATTATTTCCTACAAACGAAAAACTCGTGCTGTAAAACGTTTTAACGCAGTTTTCCATTTCTGCAATATCGCGACTCCCTACCGTTTCGACCGAGGAGTGCATCGCAAGTTGTCCGAGCCCGATATCCACGGCGTTTATTTGAAGGTTTGCGCTAACGATAAGCCCCAACGTACCGCCGCAACGAATATCCGAATTATTATAGTAGTCTTGGTATTTTATCCCGTGGTTTTTAAGAACTTTTTTAAGTACCGCCGACGAATATCCGTCCGTCGCGTAATTAGAGTGATGTTTTATAACCACGCCGCCGTTAAGATATACCCTTTCCGACGGATCACTCTTTTCGGGATGAGCGGGATGAACGGCGTGTCCGTTGTCGATGGATAAAACGAAACCGTTATGAAGCGCCTTTAAGTAATCGTCGGAAGTTTTATCAAGGTCTGAATTAATTCTTTTTAAAACCGACGCTAAAAAGTCGGAGCACGCGCCTTGTTTGGTGCGACTTCCTATTTCTTCGTTATCGAAAAGCGCGCAAACGGAAACGCCTACGCTATCGCAGTCTACTAACGCTTTTAAAGATGAATAACAACTCGTTAAATTGTCGATTCGCGGTGAAGATAATAAATCGCCGTTAACGCCCGTGTTAAACGCCTTTACCGCGGGAACGACGAATAAATCGCCGTCTACTACTTCGCCTTGGGGGTATAAAATCTTATACAAATCTTTTTCTTCGCCGCCGATTAAGGGTAATAAATCGTTTTGAACGGTCAAATTAGCCTTTTCGTTTACCTCGATATTGTGGTGTATGCAAACGCTCGGTATATTAAGGGTAAAAGGACTTTCGACCAAAACGGTTTTTAACCCGTCGTTCGACGAAACGAAAAGCCGCCCCGCGATTTTCAGCGGAATATTCATAAGCGAATACCTAATTAACCCGCCGTAAACTTCGACGTTTACGCGTTTCCCCTCAGGACTATCTAAAAGTTTAGAGCCCTTAACTTTAAGCGCTGGAGAATCTGTATGGGCAAGCGCGATATTAAAAGCGTAGTTAGATAAATCGCCTACTTTAAAAGCAATAATCGCGCTACCGTTTTTTTCTACGTAATACTTGCCGCAAGGCTTTGCTTTTACGCCGAAGTTATAAGGCATAAAACCGTTTTCTTCTAAAAAATCGCGACTGTTTTTTACCGCGTGAAAAGCGGTGTAAGAAGTATCTAAATAATTTTTAATTTCCATATCCTAACGATTATAAATCGTCCTCCGCAATTTCTTCCCCCTCGTCCACCGCGAGGGCTTTTTCTATCGCCGCCAAAACGTCTTCTCTGCCGAGCCTCGTTTCAGCGGACGTCGCGATGATATTACCGGCGGCAAGTCCTAATTTTGAAGCAACTAAATTGGCTTGCGTTTTGACTTTCGTTTTTGCAATTTTGTCGGCTTTTGTCGCGACTAAAGTAAACGGAATAATTTCCGAATACAGAAGTTTTATCATCATTTTATCTTCCTCGGTCGGATCGTGGCGGATGTCGACCAAAGATATCGCGTGTTTTATGTCGGTAAAAGCGAAAAAGTCGCTTAAAGTTTTAGACCATTTTTCCTTTTCGCCTTTACTGACTTTCGCGTAACCGTAACCGGGTAAGTCGGCTAAAATAAACTCGCCGAAGTCGAAATAGTTAACTAAACGCGTCCTTCCCGGCGTATTAGAAGTTTTTGCAAGTTTTTTTTGGTTGGCAAGCATATTGATAAAAGAACTTTTTCCGACGTTTGATTTACCGGCAACGCAAATTACCGGTTTATCCGTCTTTAAAAAACCTTTTTTATCCGCCGCCGACGTTATGAAAGTGGCGTTTACTATCTTCATACGCTACTCCTTTATTCCGCGGATAGCGACGGAGAAAATTTCCGAAACGTTATCGACGGGAATAATTTTAAGTTTGTCTGCGATATTTTTAGGAATATCTTCGACGTCCTTTAAGTTTTGCTTAGGAATTATTATTTCGTAAATATTCGACCTAAACGCGGCAAGCGCTTTTTCTTTAAGCCCGCCTATCGGTAAAACCTTACCGCGAAGCGTTATCTCACCCGTCATCGCAACGTCTTTTCTGACCTTCTTTTCGGTAAGCGCCGACAAAATAGCCGTCGCCATGGTAACACCCGCGCTCGGCCCGTCTTTTGGCGTTGCGCCCTCGGGAACGTGTATGTGAATATCTTTTTCGGTAAACGCTTTTTGGTCTATTCCGTAAATTTGAGCGTGCGCCCTAATGTAACTTATCGCAGCCCTTGCGCTTTCCTTCATTACGTCGCCGAGTTTACCCGTCAACAAAATATCGCCTTTGCCGTCCATAACGCTTACTTCTATCGTTAAAGTCGTTCCGCCGTAAGCCGTCCACGCCAAGCCGTTTGCCGCGCCGACTTCGTCTTCTTGAAGGTTGTCGCTGTCCAAAAAGCGTGGAGAACCGAGGTATTCCGGAACGTTTTCGGGTTTAACGGTTTGCTTTTTAATGCTTCCTTTTTCGCAAAGTTTAGTCGCGATTTTCCTAAGCACCGCGTCTATTTGTCTTTCTAAATTTCTAACGCCAGCTTCTAAGGTGTAACCTTTAATTATAAAGTCTATCGCCTCGTCGGTTATAACGGCGTTTTTAACGGTAAGTCCGTTTCTTTCAAGGCGTTTGGGAATTAGATAGCGTTTAGCAATCTCCTTTTTTTCTTCACGCGTGTAGCCGTCTAAAGAAATAACTTCCATACGGTCGAGTAAAGGCGCAGGAATAGTTTCCAAAGAGTTTGCCGTCGTTATAAACAAAACGTCGGATAAGTCGTAAGGGATTTCTATATACCTGTCGCGGAAGGTTTTGTTTTGTTCGGGATCTAAAACTTCCAACAAAGCGCTTGCGGGATCTCCTCGTAAATCGGAAGAAAGTTTATCGATTTCGTCAAGCAAAAAGACGGGATTTGATACGCCGGCGTTTTTCAAGCCGTAAATAATCCTACCGGGCATTGCGCCGATATAGGTCTTTCTATGTCCTCTGATTTCCGCTTCGTCCTTTACGCCGCCTAAACTCATGCGGACGAATTTTCTATCCAAAGCCCTCGCTATTGAAGTCGCTACCGAAGTTTTACCTACACCCGGGGGGCCCACCAAGCAAATTATGGAACTACCGACTTTTTTAGTAAGTTTTAAAACGGCAATATATTCTATAATCCTTTCTTTGACTTTTTCAAGCCCGAAATGGTCGCCGTCGAGTATTTTTATAGCCTCTTTTAAATCCTCTCTATCAACCGATTTTACACCGAAAGGAAGATCTATAATCCAATCGATATAACCGCGTAAAACGGTATAGTCGGGGGAAGCGGAAGACATTCTCGACATTCTGTCAAGTTCTTTTAGAACTTTATTCTTGTCCTCCTCTGGCATTACTTTGGCTTTGATTTTTTCACGCAAGGTTTCGACTTCGTTTTCGTCGTCGCCAAGTTCGGTGTGTATTGCTTTAAGTTGTTCTCTTAAATAATACTCTTTTTGGTTTTTTTCAACGCTTCTTTGAACCCTTTCTTGAATGGTTTTTTCAATATCTTGCCGCTCCACTATCGCGCTTAACGCGACTATTAGTTTTTCTAAACGGCGGATAGATACCCTTTCTTCCAAAATTTGTTGCTTTTCCGTTTCGGAAATCGGAAGATTGAACGCCGCGACGTTAACGAATTCTTCGGGATCGTCTATCGCGGACAAAGCGTCTTTAAGTTCTGGTGAAAACTTAGTACGTGCGGTAGAATAATCAGCAAGTTTAGATTTTGCCACCGACATATACGCGATTTCTTCTTCGCTACCGTCCTTTATATCGGGAGCGGAAGTTACCGCGGCTTTATAAAAACCGTCTTCTTGTTCGATATACTGAACGACCGCCCTTTCGTCCGATTGCAGATGAACGCGTAAATTGGTATCGCTGATTTTTAAAACTTTATTTATACGACAAACTACGCCTACGCGATGTAAATCTTGCGGCTTTGGATCGTCGTCAAAGGTGTTTTTTTGCGTTACGACTAAAATTTCTTTGTTTTTCGACGACATTGCCCTTAATACTGCCCCGATAGACTTGGGACGGGATACGTCGAAGTTAGTGTAGATATTCGGGAATAACGTTTTCCCTCTTATTATCATAATAGGAAAATTGTTAATGACTTGATTTTCTTCCATATAATCCTCTCAAAACGATTGAGTATAATATCTCATTTTAAGAAAATTATAGCACAAATCATTTGTTAAATCAAGTAAGATGTGTTAATATATTTATATATAAGCGTTTATTTTGCAATTTATTTGAAAGGATTACGTTATGAAGTACTTATTCGGTAAAACGGTAATAGTCACGGGGGCGTCATCGGGAATAGGCTTAAAAATTTCCGAAAGACTTATAAAAAAGTACGATTGCACGGTTTTGGCAATCGCGAGAAACGTCGATAAACTTCAAGCAGCAAAAACCAAAATCGACCCAAGTCGCTATATTCCGTTTTCTTGCGACGTATCTAAACTAAACGAGTGGGAAAGGCTTAAAAGTTATATTCTCGAAAGCGACTTGAAGCCTAATATTTTAATAAACTGCGCAGGAATAATGTTACCCTTTTTAAAAACCGAAAACTTAACGCTTGACGAGTTTAACAAGGTTTTAAGTACCGATTTTTATTCAGTAATATATTCTCTTCAAACGATAGTGCCGTTGCTTAGCGGAGATAAAGGGCTAGTAAATATTTCAAGTTCGTCAAGTCTTTGCCCTATCGCGGGGCAAAGCCCGTACGTCGCGGCGAAAAGCGCGGTTAAAAGTTTGACGGAAGTTTTACAAACAGAAGAAAATTATTACGTAGGTTTAATGCTTCCGGGATTTTGCAAGACGGATATAATGCGTTTTATCGACGTATCGGATAAAGAAAAAAGCCTTATCGATAAAATATCTATTACGAGCGAAAAATGTGCTAAAAAGATTTGTAACGCTATAAATAAAAAAAGACGTCGTAAAATTATAGGCTTAGACGCTAAATTTATGAATTTTTTATACAAAATCGCGCCTAAATCGGCGGGAAGAATAATCGCGTGGGTTTTAAGAAAAAGCAAACTTAAAATCTTCGAGGGCATTCAATGAAACTTAATTTTTTTACGAAAAACCGCACGGCTTTAAACCGCGCGGTTTTTAGTTGCAAATTTAATTACGTTCGACTAATTTAAAATTATTTTCGCATAAACGGGGTTATGGTCTGAATACAAAAAGCCACTTGCTAAAACGTTAGACTCAACGACAGTTACGTTTTCGGAAACGATAAATCCGTCGATGGTTAAAACGAATTGGTTTTCGTTATAAGGACCGTCGGCGTTACGGCACGTTGGGATAGGCTCGGCTTCGTCGAAAGGTTTAACCAAATTGAGCCCGCTGCCATGTAAAAATTCTTCCTTAATGGGTTGCGCCCAAGTGTAATCTTCGCCGCTAACGCCGAAAATTTTACTGCTATCGCCTAACAAATCTTTATTAAAGTCGCCGCCGCAAACTACGTAATTACCTTTTTTATACTCTTTAGACATATCGTCGACGAGCATCTTAAACTGTTCGTCGGCAATTTTACCGTCCGAGGTATAAGCGGAAAGATGAATCGCGTAAAGGACTAATTCTTTTCCGTTTTCAGTGGGAACGCGCGATACGCTATAACATCTATCTAAATCGAAATATTTTGAAAAGCCCGTTTCAACGGGGAAACTTCTTCTTAACGACGAAGTAACTTCAAACTTAGAAAACGTCAAAATCCCCGACTTTGCCGCGCCTAAGGGACTGTGGAAAGGGTAGCACAAATAAGCGCTATCGTAATTTATTGCGTAAGAAGAAGAGAAATTTTTAAAGGCGTCCAAGTAAATATCGCGCTCGTTGACGCCGTAACTTCTCGTAGCCTTTTCGTCAACTTCTTGAACGAAAATTATATCGGGATTAAAAGCGGAAAGTTGGGCTATAGTACCGTTAACGGCACTTTTTACCGATTCTTCAGACCGCGCGCGACCTTCCGTGCCGCCGTCCATAAAGAAGCCGAAATCGGTTGTATAGGCTCCGAAGCCGACGTTATATGACGCGACTTTATACTCGACGCCAAGTTTTGCTGTTTCCGTTTGATTGTTGTGAACCGTCAAGGTTAAATTATCATCTAATCTATGGTAACTAAGCAAATAATACGCTACGTAGCCACCGACGAGTATAACGAGGGCTATTACCGCTATAAGGACTATTTTTAGTATTCTTTTAAAAATCGTCATAACCTTCCTCTTTATTTTATTACGTTTATTGTATCATATTTTTTAAAAATATCAAATAAATTTGACCGTATGCTAAGAATAATGTAGGCTGCGGCTACTGTCTCAGTAGTATAACATATATGCAATCATAAAAACCTATCCGTTTTCGTAAGTCGTATCTTTATTAAGGTTGCAACCGGAAGCGGAAACTCTAAGATTAGCGATAAAGTTAGGATCAAAATTTTGATAGTCGTTGATTTCATCCTAAAGCCCTCCTTTTAGGTTGCTTTTATTTTATCACGGCGTAAATAATTGTCAAGCAATTTTACGACGAAGCGACTAAACTATCGGTGGGGTTGGATTATTTCAATTAAAAACGCGTTTCCAGTCCCTTATTTTTTAATAAAAAATTGTGTTAAAAGTATGATAACGGGCTTATAGCCCCACTTTTATATAAAAATAAAGACCGAAACGAATAAACGAATCGGTCTTTAAATTTTTTGTTAAATTACTCTTCTACTTTGGATAAAAGTTTAAGGTCGATGCCCTTTTCGCCGATTTTGATGATTTCAACGTTAACTTTATCGCCAATCGCTAAAACTTCTTCAACCGAGTTAACCTTTCTTCCTGTGCCGAGTTTGGAAATATGAATCATACCGTCGTGGCCGGGGGTTAATTCGCAAAAAGCACCTACTTTAGGAAGAATACGAGCAACCGTCGTCGAGAACATATCGCCGACTTCCAAATCTTTAGCGATGCTCATAATGATGTCTTTCGCCCTTTGCGCAGGTTCGATAGTTTCGCCGTAAGAAGCAACGAATACGCTGCCGTCGTCGGTTATATCGATCTTTGCGCCCGTTTCGGCTATAATCTTGTTTATGGTCTTTCCGCCGCTTCCGATAACGTCTTTAATCTTTTCCGGATTGATGGAGAAGGTTAAAATCTTGGGTGCGTACTTAGACAAACTGTCCGAAGGCGCGGGGATACATTCTAACATCTTGCCTAAAATGTAATGTCTGCCTTCGTTGGCCTGTTTGATTGCTTGACGCAAAATAGTTTCGTCGATGCCTTTGATTTTGATGTCCATTTGGATAGCGGTGATACCTTTCGTGGTACCCGCAACCTTGAAGTCCATATCGCCGAGGAAGTCTTCCAAGCCTTGAATATCGCTCATTACGGAAACTTTACCCGATTCAACGTCTTTAATCAAGCCCATAGCAATACCTGCAACCGGGCGTTTGATGGGTACGCCGGCGTCCATTAAAGCCATGGTAGAACCGCATACGGACGCTTGAGAAGTAGAACCGTTGGAAGATAAAACTTCGGATACTACGCGGATGCTGTAAGGGAATTCTTCCATAGAAGGAATAACGGGTTCTAAGGATCTTTCGGCTAACGCACCGTGTCCGATTTCACGACGACCGGGACCACGCATGGGTTTTGCTTCTCCGGAAGCGTAACCGGGCATATTGTAGTGGTGCATATAACGTTTTTCAACTTCGTCGTCTAAACCTTCGAGTTTTTGAATATCGCCTATCGTACCTAAAGTACAAGTGGACATAACTTGAGTCATACCACGTGTAAATACGGCGGAACCGTGAACTCTCGGGAGAACGCCGTGTTCGCACCAAATAGGTCTGATTTCGGTAAGTTTTCTACCGTCGGGGCGGACTTCTAAATTAGTGATTTTAGCACGTACCTTTTCTTTGGTAATATAATATAAGGAATCCTTGATTTGACGAACGATATCGCCTTCTTCAAGTCCAAGGTCGTCAAAACCGTGATAGTCTTCCGCAAGGAAGTGATCCAAACATTCTTTCTCAACTTGGTCTTGTCTATCTTGACGTTCGAATCTATCGAAAGTGTCGAGCGCCCAATCGAGTTTTTCGGAAGCGTATTCTCTAACCTTTTGATCGAGTTCGTCGTAAATATGGTAAAGTTCCATTTCGCGTTTAGGCTTACCGCAAACTTTTACCATTTCTTCAACGAAAGCGCATTGTTTTTTGATTTCTTCGTGTCCGAATAAAATCGCGCCGATCATTTCTTCGTCGTCGATTTCCTTTGCACCCGCTTCAACCATCATAATAGCGTCTTTGGTACCGGAAAGGTTGAGTTGTAAGGTGGATTTGTCGCGTTCGGCTTGAGTGGGGTTGATTACGTACTTACCGTCAACCATACCGACTACTACCGCGCCGGTAGGACCTTGGAAAGGTATATCGGAAATTGATAACGCGATAGAACTACCGAGCATTGCGAAAGGTTCGGGCGCGATATCGGGATCAACCGATAAAGCCGTCGCAACGACCGTTACGTCGTTAAAAAGTCCTTTCGGGAAAAGCGGACGGATAGGTCTGTCGATTAAACGAGAGGTCAAAATAGCCTTGTCGCTTGCTCTGCCTTCGCGGCGTTTGAAGCTACCGGGAATTTTGCCGATTGCGTACATTTTTTCTTCGTAGTCGACCGAAAGCGGGAAAAAGTCCATACCCTCACGCGGGGATTCGCTCATCGTAGCGTTAACCATAACTACGGTTTCGCCACATCTTACGATACAAGAACCGTTTGCTTGTTGAGCGTACTTACCAACGTCGACGGTAACTTTTCTTCCACCGATTTCGGTTTCAAAAATTTTGTGATTTTCTAACATTGTTGTCTCCTTTTTACTCTTTACTCTGTTATATAGGAACGGAAAACAAGCTTGTCCCCCGCTATTGCCGATTAAATTTTGCAAAATAAGAGAAAAATTAAGTTAATAATTCTAATTCGGATAGAAAAAGCGGGGGCAGTATGGTACAGCCCCCTTAAAATTCTTAACTTACTTTCTGAGATTAAGCCTCTTAATAAGGTCTCTGTACTTCTCGATATCTTTGGATTTGAGATAGTCAAGTAAACCTTTTCTACGACCAACCATCTTTAAAAGACCGCGTCTTGAATGGTTGTCGTGCTTGTTTAACGCCAAATGTTCGTTAAGGTGATTGATACGCGCGGTTAAAATGGCAACTTGAACCTCTACGGAACCGGTGTCGCCTTCGTGCGTTGCGTATTCGCTGATGATGTTGCTTTTTACTTCTTTTTCCATTTTAAATCTCCTTGGAAATATATATTCGCTTTAAACCCGAGACGCCGACCGAAGAATAATCGAACGCCTAAGACTTAAGTACCTTAATATAGTACCAAATTATTTGTTTTTTGTAAACCGTTTTAATGCCGTTTCTTGGATAAATAATAAATTTTTTTGTTTAATTAAGTCGTCGACTTTTGCAATATACGTGGCAGTGTCTTTCGGAGCGCCGATTCGCACGATTTTCCCGCCGCTATAAACTCTTTTCGATACGGCGTTTGCACCGTTTGCGACGATATCGGTGGTTTCTTCCATAATGTCTACGTTATAAACGCACTCTTTGCCGGGTTTCGCGTAACCGACGTTTTCAAGATTTCCCGCCATATATTTTTGGCGATACAAATAATACGGGTTGTAACCCGCCTCGCCGAGTCTTTTATGAGCGTATTCGACCATCGCTGAAACTTCCTTGTCGGAAAGTTTATCTGTAGACTCTTTAAGTTTAGAGCCCGCCTTTAGACACAATGTATGTACGGTTAAGTTTTCCGGGTTAAGTGAAATCGCTTTTTCGATAGAATTTTTAAAATCGTCGTAGCGCTCACCCGTAAGTCCCGCTATTAAATCCATGTTAACGTCGAAGCCGTAAGATTTTACCAAAGCGTATTTGTCGATAATATCTTTGGCGGTATGCTTTCTTCCGATAAGTTTTAGCGTGTTATCGGAAAAAGTTTGAGGGTTGACGCAAACGCGCGTTACGCCGAATTTCTTCATTATTTCGAGTTTTTCCTTCGTAATGGCGTCCGGACGTCCCGCTTCAACCGTGTATTCTACCGTTTGTTTTCCAATACCTTTTAATAGTTTACAGAAAAGTTCGTCGTTAAGCGCCACGGGCGTTCCACCGCCAAGGTATACTGAACGAAGGTTTTTAATAAGCGGTTTTGCAGCGGCAATTTCTTTCAAAAGTTCGTCTATATACCCGTTAATCAACTTTTCTTTGGAAATTTCGTTGGATATAAAAGAGCAATAAGCGCATCTTGACGGGCAAAAAGGAACTGAAATAAAAAGGTTTCCGTTGCCTTCTTTTTTTTGGTAAATACCTTTTTGCGTTTGCAAAATTTTGCCTATCAAATCGGTTTTTTCAGGGCTAACGAGCATTACGTTTTTAAAAAAATCTTCAAAATTATCGCCTTGTTGATAAGCAAGTTTAGTAGGTCTTATCCCCGTTAGCGCGCCCCAAGGAAGTTTTTCGTTCAAAAAAGTCGACAACGCTTTATAAGCGGAAAGTTTTAAAAACCTTTTTTGAAAGCGCTTTTCTTCCATCGCCCCGTTTGGACGATAGTCGTAAGAATATTCAAACTTTTTATCGTTTACGGTTACAAAAACGTTGAAAGAACCGACTTTATATTCACCTAAGACGGAAATATCGCCGTCGAAAGAAACGAACTCGTTAACGACTTCTTGAACGTCGCTTTTATAATTTTCGTAATTTATACTAAGCATTTTTCCACTCTAAAAAATACGGGTTTGATTTTAACTCGGTATAAAAATCGGTAAAATCACCGTGCCCCGGATATATCTTATAATTAGTATTTCCGTTTAAAAGTCGGGCTATAAGCCGATTAACGGACTTTTTTATATCAAAATAACTTCCGCTTGGTAAATCGGTACGACCTACCGTGCCTTTAAAAACGGTATCCCCGCTAAAAAGTAAATCGTCTATTTTATAGACTACGGAACCACTCGTGTGTCCCGGCGTATAAATTACTTCAACTAAAATATCGCCGAAAAGATACGTTTTTTCGTCAAGGAGTTGATAATCGAAAACGGGTGCGTAATTTACGCCGACGAAAGTAGACAAGGTGCCGTTCGCACTTTCCAAATTTTTAGCGTCGTTTTGGGAAATATAAACTTGAACGCCTTTATCCCTTGCTGATTTTATTCCGCAAACGTGGTCGAAATGAGAATGCGTTAAAAGCACGGCAAGAGGCGTCAAATTTTCGGCTTTTAAAACGCCATCGATTACCGAAAAGTCGCCGCCGAGGTCGATTATCAAGCAATTTTTATCGTCTTTTGTTACAATATAGCAGTAAGAATCGAAGGGCGCGTTCACTACGGGAATTACTCTCATTTTTAGCCGATGGTACGATACGCGTCTAAAACTTCCGGATTATCGGTAAGTTTTTTAATAAGCATATCGAGGTCCTCCTTTTTATTAAGTTTAACCGTCATATCCGCCAAGCAAAAATGATTTTTCAAATCGATTCTTCCGTTAAACGACATAACGAATAAACCTAAATTTTGACAACACGTCGAAACGATTGCAAGAAGTGGCGCTTTTTCGGTTGCCGTGACTTTTACCGAAACGACGTAACTATCACCCGATTTACCGGTCCACTCAGCGGGTAAAATTCTGTCGGCGTCCTCGTTTTGCATATTAGGACAGTCGGCGCGGTGGACGGTTACGCCCCTTCCGCGAGAAACGAAACCTATGATTTCGTCACCCGGAACGGGATTACAGCACCCCGCGAATCTTATTAAAAGCCCGTCGACGCCTTTTATAGTGACGTCTCCGCTCATATGGGCGCGTTTTTGCGATAAAATATCCTTAGAAGGGATTTTATCAAGCGGTATCGGGGTAGACTTTTTTTCGACGTCTATAAATTTATAAACGACTTGTTGCGGCGAAACGGCGCCGCAACCGACCGCCGCGTACATTTCCTCGACGGTGTTAAAATTCATTTTTTCCGAAACCCTTTCAAACGCCGCGTTAGTTAAAAGCGAACTAAACGCGTAACCTTTGGTTTTGGCGTGGGCTTCGAGCATAGATTTACCAATCTTAATATGCTCGTCAACCATAGTGCGCTTAAAAAATTGTTTAATTTTAGCGCGGGTTGAAGTGGAATTAGCTATTTTCAACCAATCCCAAGATGGTCCTTTTGAATTTTTATTCGTAATGATTTCAACGATGTCGCCCGTTTGAAGAGTGGCGTTTAGGGGCACGATTTTACCGTTCACCTTCGCACCGACGCATTTATTACCGACTTCGGTATGGATTTTGTACGCGTAATCAATCGGCGTTGCGTTTTTAGATAGACTAACTACTTCGCCTTTCGGGGTAAAAACCAAGACCTCTAAATTGTAAATATCACCTTTCAATGATTCGACGAATTCAGTGGATCTAACGCCCGGTTGCCACTCCATAACTTCCCTTATCCAAGAAAGTTTTTTGTCGAAACTATCCTCGTCCGCCTTGTTTTCCTTGTACTTCCAATGCGCTGCGATACCGTATTCTGCGGTTTTGTGCATCTCGAAAGTTCTAATTTGAATTTCAAAAATTTGTCCTAAATCGGTTACGACGGTGGTGTGCAAACTTTGATACAAGTTAGGTTTCGGAATTGCTATAAAATCCTTGATTCTACCGGGAATCGGCGCCCATTTTTTATGAATTTTTCCTAAAATTTCATAACACTCGTCAACCGTTTCCACGATGACGCGGATTGCAGAAAGGTCGTAGATTTGTTCCAAGGTCTTGCCTTGGTTTTTCATCTTTTTATATATGGAATAGAAATGTTTTCTTCTTCCTACGACTTCGCCTTTTATCTCGGAAGAAGAAAGAACTTCTTTAATCTCGTTAATGGTCGCGTCCAAAAATCTTTGCTTTTCTTGCGCACGGTTGTTAACGTTGTTTTCTAAATATTCGTAAGCGTCGGGGTCGAGGTATTTTAAGCATAAATCTTCTAGTTCACACTTAATGTTGGAAATACCGAGCCTGCCCGCAAGAGGCGCGTAAATATCCAAAGTTTCGTTTGCCATTGCAAGTTGACGGGTTTTGGATAAAAAGTTTAAGGAACGCATATTATGCAAACGGTCCGCAAGTTTAATAATAATAACCCTAATATCGTTTGCCATCGAAACGAAAATCTTTTTAAAATTTTCCGCTTGCTCTTCCTTTTTGGATTTAAATTCGATTTTTTCAAGCTTAGTAACCCCTTGAACGAGGGTTAAAATTTCGTTCCCGAACTCACGCGAAATATCACCTTCCGAAACGGAGGTGTCTTCGATGGTATCGTGCAAAAAAGCCGCGCAAATGGTAGAATAGTCCATTCCGAGATCGAAAAGTATCTTCGATACCGCGCACGGATGGATAAAATATTCTTCACCGGAAGCCCTTTTTTGCCCTTCGTGAGCGTTTTTAGCAAAGTAAAAGGCTTTGGTTATGAGTTTGCACTCTTCTTCGGAATATAAATTTTTAATTTGCTCTAAAATATCGTTTTCGTACATAATTAAATTTGCCGTTTTAAAACTTGCGTATAAATTTCAGAAGAACTAAGACTGCTTTTTACCGTTCCGTCGTAGCGGAGTTCGCCCTTTGAAAAGGTAAAAATCCCAAGTTCGATAAAAACTTCCAACGCGAAAACCGTTTGAAATTTATCAAAACCGACGTCGCAATTTTTAACGAATTCAATAGAATTATTTGCGGGAGCGCGATCATATTTTTTAAGGCGCCTAAAAATTTCGGCAAATGTTTCTTTTGATGCGTCGCATTTTTTATAGTAAAAAGCGTAATTATCGCGGCAAATGTAAACTTCCGCGCCGTTTTTGCTTACTAAAGGCGTGCCGATCGGCCTATCCAAATATATAATTTTTTTGTAACCCGCCGCGGGAGAGTCGTTAAGCGCCACGACGACGTTGTTTAAAAGGTTTCTTCCGCCGCTGCGATACAAGTAACGGTCGAGCGTTTTTAAGATAGGATATCTATTCAAAGTGTCGATATCGTACGCAACGAAAATAGTTCCGTAAGGGTTTTTCAAACTTTCGGTTACCGCGTTCGAAATATCGTCGTCTAATAGATAATTTAAGTTGCAATCGTCGTTTTTAGCCGTCAATAAACTTTCCCTAAAACCGCAAATTTTGGTTCCTAAAGTTTCCGCAACGACGTATTCCACGTCCTTAATATAGCCTTTTAAAGACTCTTCTTTATTAAACACCGAAACGTTCGGCTCGAAAGCAATAGTCTTTTCAAAGGGCAAATCGAGCGTAAAAAGGTTATCGTATCCATTAAAATAAATCATTTCGATATAGTCCGTCTTAACCGATAAGTGGGAAGATCCCGGTTTTATCGGGGAAGCCTTAGTGTTGCGCGTTTTCACGGCGAAAATAGGCTTTTTATTGGCGGTGCCGAAAGGTTCTAAACGGTTGAGTTCCTTGGCTAAACCGAGCGTAAATTTGTTATCTATCAACAAATCGACGCACTTCGTCGGTTTAAAATAGTCGTCGGTAAAGTTTTTTTCGAAGTAATTTTCGATTGCTTCTTTAAATTTTTCAAAGTTTTCAATATCGCAACCGACGCCCGCCGCTTGAGAGTGTCCGCCGAATTCGGTTAAATATTGTTTACACGCCGAAATAGCGTCGAAAATATTTATACTTTCCAAAGACCTTGCCGAGCCGTGCAGTTTGCCGTCCTTATTAACGAAAATAATGACGGGGCGCGAAAATTCGTCGACGAGTTTAGAAGCGATAATTCCTATTAAACCGGCGTTCCAATCGTCACCGACTAAGACCGCGATTTTTTTGTCGTAACAAGTTTCGACGAGTTTTTTCCTTGCGTTTTTATATAAATTATCGCATTGTGTTTGACGGGAAACGTTATAGCCGTTAAGTTTTGCGCAAAGTTCCTTTATAAGCGTTTCGTCTTCCGCAATCATAAGTTTTAACGCGGACGCGGCGTCCCCCATGCGACCCGCAGCGTTGATACGCGGCGCTATAACGAACGCTAAGTTGGTGGAATTTATCTCTTTTAAAGAAGAAACGGATATTAGCGCTTTGATAGCCGGCGCGCATTTACCGCTTTTTATTAAATTTACGCCTTCGTAGACTATGTCGCGGTTTTCGTTAACGAGCGGCATACTGTCTGCAATCGTCGCGATTGCGGCGTAATCGAGGTATTTGTATGCCTTTTCGCCTATTAGCGCGCACGCTATTTTGAACGCGACGCCCGCGCCGCAAAGCCCGTCGAAGCCGTAACTTGACGAAATTTTACAGTTTACCGTCAAAGTGTCGGGAAGCCTATCAGGGAGTTCGTGGTGGTCGGTTACGATAACGTCGACGGCTAAATCTTTTAAATATTCGACTTCTTCGTACCCGCTTATACCGCAATCGACGGTGATAATTAAGGACGGAAGATATTTATCCATAATAAAGTCGATATTTTCAACCGAAAGACCGTAACCGCTTTCCCTTTCTGGCACGAAAGGTATAGCGTCGATACCGAACTCACGCAAGGCAAGGTAAGTAATCGCCGTTGCCGAAATTCCGTCGACGTCGTAATCGCCATAGATAACGACGACTTCTTGGTCCTCTTTTGCTATTTGAAGCCTTTCGACTACTTCTTTAACGCCTTTTAATTTAAAAGGATCTACGAAATGGCGGCGCCCCGGCGATAAAAAATATTCTATATCTTCAAAATCGGTTAGACCGCGGCTAATTAAAATAGCGGCGGTTTCTTTTCGTAGGTTGAAACGTTTAGAAATTTCGCTTATTAAGTTGTCGTTAAGGTCGTTAATGCGATAATTCATAATATTTTAATCGGTAACTTTGAAGATTAGTATTTTAAGTAAAGATTATAGCGTCGTTGAAAAGAAAATACGGCGGGCGAATCGCGTCGCCCGCCGAAATATATAAATTCTATCAGGAATCTTGCTTTACGGCACCGTTATAACCGGAAGACTTCTTCTCGCGTTTTTCAATCTTGATTACTTTGTTAAATTTAACCCAAAGCGCGGGAGTGATCATACAAGATGAAATTGCACCTGCAATCAAGCCGAATATAATAGGAAGAATGAATTCTTGAATTTCGGCAACGCTGAAGAATAACAAGAATACAACCGTTATAAGCGTGGTAAGCGTGGATAGTAAAGTTACGGTTAAAGTGGAAGAAACCGCTTTGTTTGCAAGTTCCGTATCGGTAAGCGAGGCGGAAGTAGTAAGTTTCTTTTCCGCCCTTACTCTATCGAAGATAACGATGGTTGCGTTGATGGAATAACCGATAATGGTTATAATTGCCGCGATAAACGTAGAGTTTAAGGTTACGTTAAATATCGAGCAGCAAGCAAACATAATGATTACGTCGTGAGCAAGCGCGCAAACCGCCGCTAAAGCGCTGGTAAGCGTAAATCTTATTACGATGTAAATAAGCATTACGATTATAGCAACGACGATAGCCCAAATAGCAGACCTAATAAGCACGTCGCTTGCGGATGCGCCTACTGCGTAAGCCCTGAAATCTTCGTATTCGATATCGGTAAGGCCTAAAGAATTTTTGGCGTATTCGTATAAATCGCCGCAAAAGTCTTCTTGAGTGTCAGCGGAAAAGATGTTACTGATAAATTCTTGTTCGGCTTCTTCACCTACGATGGTTACCTTGTCTTTTTCGTAACTTAAACGAATTTGATATAAATAAGCGCCGTCGGTATCGGTTTCTTGAATATCGCCGTTTGCCCTATAGCCCGCTTTGTCTATAAAGTCAAGCAAGCCGGCTTTTACGTCATCATCGAATTGATCTTCGGAAGTGATTTCTATCGTCGCACCGCCGGTAAAGTCGATACCGAAGTTAAAGAAGGTATCGCCGTTAGCGAGACGAACTACACCGAATACTACGCCTAAAACGACTACTAAAAGCGCTACTATAACTACGTACTTAAATTTTTCAACTATTTTAAGGGATTTAGGGAACTTCATAATATTACTCTACCTCCTTTTTCAAGTTGAAGAATTTTTCGGGGTTATCGGTCAAATTATACATGATTTTTAAGAACCACTTGGTAACCAAAATCGCCGTGAATAACGTTAAAACGATACCGACTAATAAGGTTATCGCAAAGCCTTTGATGGTGCCGGGGCACAAAATCCAAAGAACGATTGCAGCCAAAATGGTGGTTACGTTGGAGTCGACAACCGTCCATAAAGCAGTTTTGAAGCCTGCGTCCATAGCGGTGTTAATCTTGCCTTCTTGATAAGCCGATTTAATTCTTTCGAAGATAACGATATTGGAGTCTACTGCCATACCGATGGAAAGAACGATACCCGCTAAACCGGGAAGGGTTAATTGAACGCTGGGGATAATCGCAAGGAATATGATATACAAGAAAGCGTACAAAATAAGCGCTAAGCTGGAAGCAATACCCATTCCGCGATAAACGACTATCATAAGAACGAATATAACGAGCATCGCGATACCCGTCGCCAAAACGGTGTTGTTAATAGCCGTTTCGCCGAGTCTTGCGGAAATGCTTCTCGATTCGGAGATGTCGTATTCGATAGGTAAAGTACCGCTTTTTATAACGGAAGCGACGGAATCGGCGGAATCGTAATCTTCAAAACCGGTGATTTCGGCGGATTCGTTAGTAATTTGTTCGGAAACCGTAGGTTGAGATACGACGGTATCGCCAAGATAAATATACATCTTGGTATCGTCCATATCTTTAATTGCCGCGGTTGCTTCGCTAAACTTGGTAATACCGGTTTTAGTGAAGTTTAAAACTACGACGTAACCGTTGTTAGGATCGTAACTTACGTAAGCGTCTTTAACGTGGTCCTTACCGTTCAACCATTCGTGACCGGAACTGTCTTGGAAAGATAAAGTACCCGTACTACCGATGATTTTTAAAATTTCATCGGCGTTATCTACTTCGGGAACTTCAACCCTGACACGACCGCCGTCCTGTCTTGTAACGGTGGCTTCGGTAAAGCCCTTGTCGTCAAGACGAGTACGGAGGATTTCCATTGCGCTTTCAATCTTTTCGTTAGCGGTAGTATCGCCGTCCGCGTCAAGCTTCGGCGTTAAAACTACGTAATAGCCGCCCGATAAATCGATGCCTTTTCCGATTAGACTCATTATCGAGTTGTACTGACTAGTCTTGCCTACGGGGAACGAAGCGAGGCACGCAACGCCCATAACCGCAAGCACGAGAACTATTAGTACGAGTGCGACTATTGATTTTCTCTTGCTCATTATAGCCTCCTGATGTTAGGTGAGTGTTTACTGAACCGCAAGATATGCGGCTGCGTAAAGGCTAGTCCGCCTACATACGCTTTTATATTATATTATTTTAAATAAATAAAGTCAATAATTTTTCAAGGCTTTTCAAAACAAAAACGGATAACTTGACGATATTTTTTGTATGCAACGGCTTTTTTCGGCGTTTTTTAAACTCAGTCTAAGTTTTGTACGCACTTTTATGGTAAAACGCCTTGCTTTGTAAGAATTTTTAAAGCGTTTAGCACTCGCCCGTGCCCTTTAAATTTCTACACGAAACGGCTACAAAAACCGTTAGTTTAGTTTAACAAAAAGCACTTGCCCTCGCAAGTGCCTAAGTGAAGCATCATTAAGAGTTTAAGTTTCGACTTTGCCGTAGTTAAGTTTAATCGTTCGCAAGATTAAGTGAAAAAATCTCGGTAATACGTCCTCATAAAAAACTTTTCGTTATTTATTTTTCAAATTTACTCCTAAGACGCCGCCGATTCCGCCGACTAAAAGACAAAATAATAGGTCGATGAAAAACCATAAGTCAAAAGCCAAATTGCCGCCTATAAGCCCGAAAACGACGCCTAAGACTATTCCGTAGAAAAGCCCTAAAAGAGCGCCGAAGGTAAGACCTTTTTCATCAACGCCGATAAAAACCGCCGCTAAAATCGACACGGCTTTTATTACTTGGTTTATCGGACGAATTACGTTTGAAGTAAGCCCGAAAGTTTTTACGATAAGCGCAAATAAAAGTTCTAACCCGAAGGTTAGACCTACCGCGATAAGAAAAGCCGTCGAAAGTTTTAAAAATTTGCTCATGTTTGCCCTCGATTTTAACGATTTTACCTAACGGTAGATTGTATGCAAAATTCAAGCGTTTAATGAGCGTTGTAATAAAAAAATCCGCCGAAACAAGTTTTTTCGGTGGATTTTGATAATATACGAACGAAAAAGCCCCTTCAATATCAACTGATTTTTTATACGGACGAAAAAACCCGTCCCTCCCATATCACCTTATCACCGTCTACGACGGCGCGACCCCTTAACGGAAAGCATTTTTTGCAATCGTGGGATGCTTCGTGTTTTTATTGCGACTCAAGGGACGACCTTTCGTATCTTAATGGAGCCTTTGTTTGTGATACCGAGAAAATTAAGACTATTCTTCGGAAACGTCTGACGCGGCGGCGTTTTCAACGATTTCAGACGTTGCGTTTTCAACCTTTTCGGAAACTACGTCGTCATCGCTTACCGAGTCCGTAGAAACTACGTCGCTAAAAACGTCGGACGAATCTACGTCCACGGGGATATCCGACGGGATAATTTCGTAAACCGCGCGTTTTTCGACGGTAACGAAACTAAAGTTGTCTTCGGTACCCGTTTTAATAGTAACGGTATCCTCGGTCATGGCGATGATTTCGCCGACGATAAGACCTATGGTTTTTACTTTGCAACCGATATCCATTTTGGACATTTTTTCTTCATAGGCTTTTCTTTCTTTTTTATTTCTTAAAAAGCTTGGGACTATCATAACTACGACTAAAACGCCGAAAAGCACCCAAATAAGCCAACTACCGGAATTTGAACCTGCGTTTTCCGAAGAAACAACGGAAGATAATAAATTAAAAATTGACATTTCGCTCTCCTATTTTTTGATTTACCATGTAAAAGCAATCGCAATACGAATCTTTTACTAAAAGCAACATCACTTACCTAAATATTTTACTAAACCTTCAAAATTTATGCAAGCGTTTTTACATTGTTTAAAGAATTTCATCTATTATTCTCGTATTGTTCATAAAACTCTTTCACAAAGTCCATAGTGTAACCACCGATTACGGCTTTTCTTAAATCGCGCATAAGCTTTAAAAGGAAAGTCGTGTTGTGAAGGCTTAAAAGCATTCCGCCAAGCATTTCACCCGTGTTAATCAAGTGGCGCAAATACGCTTTGGTGTAGTTTTTGCAACAATAACAATCGCAATTATCGTCTAACGGCGTAAAATCTTCCTTATACATACCGTTTCTCACGACGATTTTACCATGGGAAGTTAACGCGGTGCCGTTCCTCGCAACCCTCGTCGCTAAAACGCAGTCGAACATATCGACGCCCCTTAAAACGCCTTCGATTAAGCAATCGGGACTTCCTACGCCCATCAAATAGCGTGGTACGTTGGTCGGAAAATAAGGATACATCGTTTCAAGCATCTTATACATTAAAGGCTTGGGCTCCCCTACCGACAAACCGCCGATGCCGATGCCGTATTTGGCGTAAGGCGCGGTTTCCTTTAAACTGATAAGACGTAAATCTTCGTAGAGATTACCTTGAACGATCGGGAACAGGGCTTGTTCGTCGTTTTTGTGGAAGTTATAACAACGGTCTAACCAACTTAAAGTACGCTTCATTGCCTTTTCGGCGCCTTTATGGTCGATACCGTACTCGCTACATTGGTCGAACTGCATTATTATATCCGCGCCGAGGTTGTTTTCGATTTCTATAGCGCGCTCGGGCGTGATAAAGTGACGACTGCCGTCTACGTTAGACTGAAAAGTTACCCCGTCGTCTTTAATATTATTCAATTTTGCAAGGGAAAATACCTGAAATCCGCCGCTATCGGTCAAAATAGGCTTGTCCCAATTCATAAACTTATGAAGTCCGCCGGCTTTTTTGACGATTTCGTCACCCGGTCGCATATAAAGGTGGTAAGTGTTGGACAGTATTATTTGCGCACCCGCCTCTTTTAAGTCGCGCGGAAGTATGCCTTTTACCGTCGCTTGAGTGCCGACGGGCATATAAATCGGCGTTTCAATATCGCCGTGGGGAGTGTGAAGTATCCCCGCCCTCGCACCCGTGGTCGGGTCTTGTTTTATAAGTTCAAAACTAAATTTATCCATAAAAGTTCCTTAATTTGCAATCTTATTTTCGGCGCTTGCTTTAGAGGTAGAAGTTAAAGACTCTAAAATATCGGTAACGCTTAAAGAATAGGTGCGAAGTTTACCTACGTAAACGGTTTTAGCGTTGGGGATTTCGGTAAAATCCGCGGGGTGCGTAATTTCCCTAAAAAAAGTTTTATCGACTATTCCGTTTTCGACGAGAACGTATTTTACGAATTCCGAACAATAAAAACGGTTGAGTTCTTCTATGCGTTTTCCGAAAAACGCGGCGAAAAGCCCCTTGTAATTATAACGATATTTTTCTTTTTTCTCGTACATCGTTGAAAGCATCTTTTTTACGCCGTCGTATTGTGCTTTCGTAACGTCGAGGGTTATTATCATAGCGTCGGTATTAGTAAACCTTTTGAAAGTTCCGTAATAGGGTGATTCTTTGACGAAACCGCCGACGAAGGGATTGTAAGGATTGAGTCTTCCGAAGGAATACATTTCCTCTAACCTATCGTCTAACGCTATTGAGGAGTGATTGTAAACGTCTTTTGATAGAAATTTTAAAAGGCGGGATAAAAAAGTCCCCGTTTGCGTCATGACGATATAGATTTTTTTCTTTTCAAAAAACGCGTTTTCGTTAACCATAACGCATCCTCCTTTAAAAATTCTCGATAAAAATTACGGTAAAAAAATGCATGCGTCGCCAAAGGAAAAGAAACGGTATTCTTCCTTGACGGCAAGATTATATAACTCTAATATCTTATCTTGTCCGACTAAAGCCGCAACGAGCATTATAAGCGTTGATTCGGGTAAGTGGAAGTTGGTTATCAAACCTTCCACGCACTTAAATTTATACGGCGGATAGATAAAAATCTTCGTATCGCCGCTGCAAGGTCTTACGAATCCGTTTTCGTCGGCAACGCTTTCCAAAGTGCGTACCGAAGTCGTTCCGACCGCGATAACCCGTCTGCCCTCTTTTTTTGCTTTGTTTATAATCTCGGCGTTCTTTTCGTCGATAGAATAATATTCCGAGTGCATATCGTGTTTTTCGACGTCGTCGACTTTTACGGGGCGGAAAGTTCCTAAACCGACGTTTAAAGTGACCTCGGCAAACTCTACGCCTTTATCCTTTAATTGTCGGATAAGTTCTTCGGTAAAATGAAGCCCCGCGGTAGGCGCCGCCGCGCTTCCTTCGGTTTTACAGTAAACCGTTTGATAACGACTTTGATCGTCTAATTTTTCTTTGATATAATGCGGTAAAGGCATTTCGCCGACGTTAGACAAAATATCTTCGAAAACACCGTCGAAATAAAAGCGGATTATCCGCCCTCCTGCGTCCGTATGGGATAAAACTTCAAAAGAAAGTTGGTCGCAAACTGTAAATTTTGAGCCGTCGCGCGCCTTTTTCCCCGGTTTTACCAAAACTTCCCAATCGGTATAGTTTATTCTTTTAAGCAATAAAATTTCCATTTTACCGCCGTTTAGAGTCTTTGCGTAGACTCTTGCTGGGTAAACTTTGGTGTTGTTGACGACGAGTAGGTCGCCATCGTTTAAAATATTTAAAATATCGTAAAAATGCCCGTGCGTAACTTTATCTTCAGAGATATCGTACCGTAAAAGTCGCGAATGGTCGCGCGGCTCGATAGGCGTTTGCGCAATCAATCTTTCGGGCAAGTCGTAATAAAAATCGCTAGTTTTCATTTTCTTCTTCAAAAAAAGTTATTTGTGATTTTTTAGGAAGTTTTACGCCGATATGCTTATAGCCTTCGGGCGTTACTATCCTTCCGCGAGGCGTTCTTGCAACGAAGCCGAGTTGTAATAAATAAGGCTCGTACACGTCCTCGATAGTCCCCGCGTCCTCGTTTATGGTCGCGGCGATGGTTTCGAGCCCCACGGGGCGTCCGCCGAATTTTTCCGCCATGGATTTTAATATTTTTATATCTATCGCGTCTAAACCAAGTTCGTCTATTTCAAGTTTAGAAAGCGCGATTTTAGTGTCCTCTAAAGTAATTTTACTATGTCCCGAAACTATCGAAAAGTCGCGGACGCGTCTTAATAATCTATTTGCGATACGCGGCGTCCCGCGAGAGCGTTTGCCGAGTTCCATAGTGGCTTCGGGAGAGATTTCAGCACCTAAAAGTTTCGCCGAGCGACGAATTATTTCGGCAAGTTCCGTTTCGTTATACATTTCCAAACGGCACATGACGCCGAATCTGTCGCGTAAAGGAGAAGATAAAAGTCCCGCACGCGTCGTAGCCCCGATAAGCGTAAAGCGCTTTAACGGAATTTGCACGTTTTGAGCGGAAGGACCTTTGCCGAATATAAAATCGAGGAAAAAATCTTCCATCGCGGGATATAAAATTTCCTCAACGCTACGATTAAGACGGTGTATTTCGTCGACGAATAAAACGTCGCCTTCGTTAAGATTGGTGAGTATCGCCGCTAAATCGCCCGAGCGCTCTATCGCGGGGCCGCTCGTTACTTTTATGGAAGTGCCCATTTCGTTGGCAATAATATGCGCAAGCGTGGTTTTACCAAGCCCCGGAGGTCCGTATAAAAGAACGTGATCCAACGCTTCCCCTCTCATTTTGGCGGCTTGCATAAAAACGGCAAGGTTGTCTTTTACCTTGTCTTGCCCGACGTAGCCGTCCATCGTTTTGGGACGAAGTACGTTTTCAACGTCGTCGTACGCGTTTTTTTGCGGTTGTAAAATTCGTCCGCCGTCCGCTTGGTCCATTGCGGAAGTTATAAGATCGTCGTCAAACATTTTTTAGCACCTAAAAATCTAATTTATCGTTACGCAAAATAGCGAAGCGCGCCTTTTATAACGTCGTTTAAGGAAGTATTGCCGTCCGCCAAAGAACGTTCTACCGCGGCGGTTGCTTCCGTTCTGTTGTAACCCAAACTCATAAGCGCAAGCACGGCGTTGTCGCCGTCCGTGGTAAGTTTAGGTGATTTCGTTGCGGTTTTTTGAAGCGGAACTTTTTGCATGGCTTCGCGAAGTTCCACTATTATTCTTTCCGCCGATTTTTTGCCCAAACCTTTGATTTTAGACAAAGACTTTACGTCACTCGTCGCGATATACATGGCTAAGTCGTTAAGACTCGTCGACGATAAAATTGCTATGCCCATTTTTGGACCCACCCCCGAAACGGTGATAAGTTGCAAAAACATATTCTTTTCCGCCAAATTATCGAAGCCGTATAACGATATCCCGTCTTCTTTTACGGCGGTGTAAGTATACGCCGCGCCGCCGTTATTTTCTACTAAACGGGAAAACAAAGTGTTGGAACAAGTCATTTCAAAACCGACGCCGTTAACTTCCAAGATAACGACGCTGTTTTCGGCGTGTATTAAATTTCCTTTCAAATATCCTATCATAAAAAATCCTTCCTGCCGTTTTATCTTGAAGGCAATCTATTTTATGCCGAAAGCCGAAGAAAAACGGTTGGTGTTAAGATGGGTAAGCGCTACCGCCAAAGCGTCGGCGGCGTCGTCCGGTCGAGGAATTTTATTAAGTCCTAAAAGATTTGCCGTCATTATTTGAATTTGTCTTTTTTGAGCCCTTCCGTAACCGGTTAAGGCTTGCTTAATTTGCAAAGGCGTGTACTCGAACAGTTTAGGGCATTTTTTATAGCACGCGGCGACGATTACGCCTCTTGCGTGGGCTACGTTGATACCGGTGGTTATGTTGGTATTGAAAAACAATTCCTCTAAAGCGATTTCGTCCGGTTTAAACTTGTCGATGAGAAGGTTTATACCCTTATCGATAAGAACCAATCTTTCGGGAAAAGTTAACTCCTTAGGGGTTTTTATAACCCCGTAATCAACGGGCGTTCTTTTACCGTTTATATCTTGAATTACCCCGTAACCTATCGTTGCAAAACCGGGGTCTATGCCTAAAACCGTCATATTCGCCTTCTAACCCATTTTATACAGTTGTATTTTACAATAAATAATCGTATTTGTCAACGGAAAAAACAGTAAGCCGCGTTTTTATCCGTTTTTAGTCGTATTTTTAATAGAATATAAGGGTTTTTTAACGAAAATAACGACAGACGCAACTTTCGTTACGCCTGCCGAAATTAAGGAGAAAGTTTTTTGGGGAAAAAACTTTAGGATGAGTGTTTTTATTGAAACGATTGACGACGCACGCCCTCGTTTACGATATTATTGTAACATAACTTTCGTTAAAAATCAACGCTTTCTTGCGTTTATTTGGTGAAATTTGTCGTATTTTAGCGTTATTTTAGTAAAAAACGAGGAGGTAATCGAAAAAAATTCCGTTTACCCCCTCTTATATCTCTGCCGTCAAGCAGAGATCGTTCGTCAAATAAGCGTTTTACTGATAGATAAATACTACTTTTGCGCCGTTACTTTAATTAAATTAACGATTCGTCTTTGCTTTTCGGTAGATTTTTAAACGGCAACGTTTTATAATGAAATTCAGTTTAGCGGTTTTGCTAAGTTTTTTCATTTATCGCCGTCGTAGTAATATTTTGCCGCGCAAAGACCTTTTTATACTAAAATTATTTTGGAATTTTTTGGTATGAAATATACGCAACGCGACCGGTAACGCCGAAAGGGATAAGGCGTTTGAGATTGTCCCGAAATTATTCAAGCGTTCAGTCCTTGCGTCGGCTACTCTGCCACCTCTCCCAAGTGAGAGGCTTTTTTGGACGGAGCAAGCACCGTTCCTACCGTTTTATTTGGTATTACTACGCGACTAT
>CAZMOD010000002.1:1818-40296 GCA_964567885.1 uncultured Christensenella sp. | reverse complement strand
CGTCGCACCCTCTCCGTCGGCTACGCCGCCACCTCTCCCAAGTGAGAGGCTTTTTCGGACGGAGCAAGCACCGTTCCTACCGTTTTATTTGGTATTACTACGCGACTGTCGTCGCACCCTCTCCGTCGGCTACGCCGCCACCTCTCCCAAGTGAGAGGCTTTTTGAGGGTGAAAAAACTTCGTTTGCGTTGGGGAATATAGATAAAAAGAGTTCGGTTGTACTGCAAAATATAAACCAAATGAGTTCGATTACTACGCGAAATATAAACGAAAAGACTCCGAAAAACGGAGTCTTTAAAACGAAGATTTTTGTTTTTTAATTATTCTTCTTCCTCGTCGTCGGGAAGGTCTACGTTATGGTAAACTTCTTGAACGTCGTCTAAATCCTCGAAAGCGTCGAGCATTTTACCGAAAGTTACGATTTGAGATTCGTTTAATTGAATCTTGTCGTTGGGAACCATCATAACTTCGGCTTCTAAAAATTCTAAGCCCTTGCCTTCCAAATACTTACGAACGTCCGAAAAAGCCGCTGGGGCGGTTCTGATTTCGTAAACGTCGTCTTGAACGATGCAGTCGTCGGCGCCCGCGTCTAAAGCGTATTCCATAGCGGTGTCTTCGTCTAAATCGGGAGTTCTTTCAATGACGATTACGCCTTGGTTGGTAAACATAAAACCAACGCTACCGGACGTCCCCATGCTTCCGCCGTATTTATCGAAAATATGTCTTACTTCGCCTACCGTTCTATTCTTATTGTCGGTTAAAGTGTTGACGATAACCGCGCTTCCGCCTACGCCGTAGCCTTCGTAAACCAAAGTTTCGTAGTTAACGCTACCTAGTTCGCCGGTTGCCTTGGCGATACTTCTTTTAATGTTGTCGTTAGGCATATTTGCAGCCTTTGCTTTAGCGATAACGTCGGCAAGTTTGCTGTTTAAGTTAGGATCGGCGCCTTGCTTTGCGGCAACTGCGATTTCTCTTCCTATTTTAGTAAAAATTCTACCCCTTGCGGCGTCTGCTTTACCTTTTTTAGCCTGTATATTGTGCCACTTGCTATGTCCTGACATAATTATTCTCCTTTTTGATTGAAATTAAGTTGATATAGTAATATGGAAGCGGATACGCCCGCGTTTAAACTTTCCATTTTATCGCTCATCGGTATTTTGACCGTTTGGCAAGAAGCCTTTTTTACTTCCGACGATAAGCCGCTGCCTTCGCTTCCGATCGCCAAACAAAACCTTTCGGGCGGACGATAAGTAAAGACGTTTTCGCCCGACATATCCCCCGAAAGTATCGGTACCGATTTTAGGCAAGATAAAACCTCGTCGTAACTTCCGTCGTGGATTCCCACGTTAAAAATACCGCTCATACTCGCCCTTACGGTTTTTGGCGCGTAAGGATCGGCGCAAGACACGGTGTAAATATCCTTAACGCCGAGCGCCACCGCCGTACGGATTATCGTACCGACGTTGCCGGGGTCTTGAACGCCGTCTAAAAGCACTGCGTTAAAAAGCGGCGCGACAAGTTCGTTTCGCGGCTTTTTCGCAACCGCGACTATACCTTGCGGAGTCTTGGAATCCGAAACGTAGTCGGCGATATCTTTCGTTACGGTCAATAGTTCGTAACCGACGTTTAAGTACGGCGAAAGTTTTTCTTCCGTACCGACGATTTTTACGATTTCCACACCGTATTTTATCGCTTCCTTAACCGACTTTTCGCCCTCGATAAGATAGAGACCCGCGTCGTCGCGATATTTTTTGTCCCTTAAGGAATATATTTTTTTAATCTCGGGATTTTTGCGTGACGATATTTCCATAAAATTAAACGGACCGCTTTTCAGTTAAAGCGGTCCTAATTCAACAAATTACGCTAATTTTGCCTTTACCTGATCGCAAAGAGCGGTGAAGCCTTGCGCATCGTTGATAGCCATATCGGAAAGGACCTTTCTGTTAAGATTGATACCCAAGACGTTTAAACCGTGAATAAAGGTGCTGTAGTTTAAACCGTTTTGACGGCAACCTGCGTTGATACGGGCAATCCAAAGTTTGCGGAAGTCACGCTTACGAGTTCTTCTCGATACGTAAGCATAAGTCAAAGACTTCATTACCGCTTGACGGGCAACGCGGTAAAGTTTACTCTTGGAACCAAAGTAACCTTTGGCAAGTTTTAATATTTTTCTGCGTTTTTTAACGCCGTTAACTCCTCTTTTAATACGCATAGTTTAACCCTCCTATTAACCCTTGTAAGGAATCATGTTTCTGATAGTCTTAGCTTGAGTTTCGGATACGTAAGAACCGCTTCTCAATCTTCTCTTTCTCTTCATGTTCTTGTTGGACAATTTGTGACGATGTCCAACGGTGCTTCTTTTGACGTCACCGTTTGCAGTGAGTCTGAAACGCTTCTTTGAACCGCTATGGGATTTCATTTTCGGCATAATTTAAGCCCTCCGTTATATGATAAATATTTTTTACGTTTTTTTGCTCGATAATTACGAGCGTGGTTTTTAGTTTGCCTTAAGGTAATTACGCTTTTACAGGCGCAAGAATCATCAAGATGTTTCTTCCCTCTTGCAAAGGCTTCTTTTCCATTACGGCGCTATCTTTGACGATTTCGAAAAATCTATTCATAACGTCGACGCCCATACTTGCGTGTGCGTTTTGTCTGCCGCGCATTCTAATGGAAACTTTAACCTTGTTGCCTTGGGATAAAAACTTGACGGTTTGCTTTGCTTTAACGTTTAAATCACCTACGTCGATAGTCATGGATAACCAAATTTCTTTAAGTTCAACCGTCTTTTGGTTCTTTTTGGCTTCTTTTTGCTTCTTTAAAAGTTCGAAGCGGAATTTACCGTAATCCATGATTTTGCATACGGGCGGTTTTGCTTGAGGAGAAATCTCCACCAAGTCCAAATTTGCTTCTTCGGCGAGTTCTAACGCTTTATAAGAACTCATAATACCGAGTTGTGTCCCGTCCGCGCCGATTACTCTTACTTCGGCGTGTTTTATCATTTCGTTGATGTTGTTAGAAACTTTAATAGTAAGCCCCTCCCGGCAAAATAAAATCGGGCTTTCCGCACAAGAAAACCCGATAAATAAGCATAATAACGCTAACTTTTTTTTAGTAAAACTAAATAGACAAGCCGTTTGTCATTATGTACCGCTTAACTAAACGCACCGCGGTGAGAAGGGTTAACTTCTACTTCAAGCGTAGATAGAATACCACCCTTTCACTTAAAAGTCAAGCGTTTTTAAGCCGTTTTTGATTTTTTTGGAAAGATTTTGCCTTTACAAGGCTAAACGCGTGAATTAGTCTTTATAAACTACTTTATCTCTATCTTCGACGTAAACTTTTTGGATAAAGTCTTCGGTCTTCATAGAACCTAATTCACCCTCGCGCCTGCTTCTTGCGGAAACTATAGAACCGTCCTCGACTTCCTTATCGCCGATTATGAGCATGTATGGAACTTTTTCAAGTTGAGCGTCGCGGATTTTTCTTCCGATTTTTTCCGAACGGGTATCAACCTCTCCCCTTAAACCTTTAAGTCTAAGTTCGTCGGCGATATTGTTGCAGTAATCTAACGCACGGTCGGTTACGGGTAAAATTTTAACTTGAACGGGTGCAAGCCAAGTGGGGAAAGCGCCCGCGTATTTTTCGATAAGCATCGCAAAAACTCTTTCGTAGCAGCCTATGGAACTTCTGTGAATAACGAAAGGCGTTTGCTTATTGCCGTCTTGGTCGATATAACTCATATCGAAACTGTTACCCGCGGCAAAGTCTAATTGGATAGTGATAAGCGTATCTTCTTTGCCGTAAACGTTTTTGGCTTGGAAGTCGAGTTTAGGACCGTAAAACGCCGCTTCGTCGTCGGCTTCGACGTAATCTAAGCCTAAGTGATCCAAAATCTTCTTCATAAGCGCTTCCGTTTCGTTCCACGCTTTATCGTTATCTATATACTTATCGTTGTTTTTGCCGCGTTTAGAGAAACGGTAAGTAATATCGTTTTCCATACCGAGGCATTTTAAGAAGTACAAACTTAAATCGAGGCATTTTTTGAATTCGCTTTCGATTTGTTCGGGCGCGCAAATAATGTGTCCGTCGGATAAAGTGAATTGACGAACGCGGATTAAGCCGTGCATTTCGCCCGACGCTTCGTTTCTAAGTTCGGTGGCGGTTTCGGAAAATCTTACGGGTAAGTCGCGGTAAGATTTCAAACCGTTTTTAAATATTTGATATTGGAAAGGACAAGTCATGGGACGGAGCGCCAAAACTTCGCCTTCCGCGTCGGGATCGCCTATTACGAACATTTTGTCGCGATAATGATCCCAGTGACCGGAAATTTTATAAAGGTCGCTTTTAGCCATGATAGGAGTACGCGTCGGGGTAAATCCGCGACGTTCTTCTTCGTCTTCGACGAATCTAATCATAGTTTGCATTACCTTTACGCCCTTGGGCATAATGATAGGAAGCCCTTGACCGACGACGTCGCTCGTCATAAAGAAGCCTAAATCTCTACCGAGTTTGTTATGGTCGCGCGCTTTGATTTCTTCTTGCCATTTTAAATATTCGTCGAGTTCGCTCTTTTTCTCGAAGGCGGTGGCGTAAATACGGGTAAGCATTTTATTCTTTTCGTTACCGCGCCAATAAGCGCCCGTTATAGAGGTTAGTTTAAAGGCTTTTATCCTTCCCGTAGAAGTTAAATGAGGACCTTTACATAAATCGGTAAAAGCACCTTGTTTATAGAAAGAGATATTCTCGCCTTCGGGTAAATCTTCGATAAGTTGGACTTTGTAAGGTTCGTTAAAGCCCTTCATCAAAGAAATAGCGTCTTGTCGAGGAAGAGCGTAACGGGAAATTGGAAGGTTGGCTTTTATAATCTTCTTCATTTCCTCTTCGATTTTAGCCAAATCGTCTTGAGTGATGGGAGTTTTAAAATCAAAATCGTAATAAAAGCCGTTTTCGATAGTAGGGCCTATCGCTAAATGAGCGGTAGGATATATAGTTTTGACCGCTTGCGCCAAAACGTGCGAGCAAGTATGACGGTAAACGTCTAAACCCTCTTTATCCTTAAGGGTGTAAAAGTTAACGGTCGCGTCGTAATCGATTACGGCGCTCATATCGATAAGTTCGCCGTTAACGCTTGCAACTACGGCTTCTCTTGCCAAACCCTCGGAAATAGATTTTGCTATTTCGTAAAGGCTTTTTGCTTCGGAAAACTCAACTTGGTTTCCGTTTTTCAACGTGATTTTCATAAAACACTCCTTGAAAGTACGCTGTATACGCGTATGATTTTTATATCACTTTACCGTTTATAGGTAAAAAATACGTCCTTACGCAAAAACGCGTAAGGACGATAATATCGTGGTTCCACCTTACTTTGCAAAACCCTAAAAAGATTTTGCCTTAATTTTAGGCGTTAGCAGCCCAAGCCCCCGAACGAAAGTGGTTTCGATAGTCGGTATCCCTTACGACGCTTCCAGCCAAGGCGCCGCTCTCTATAAGTCTTCCCGAGTCTACTTGTCTTTCGATATACGAGATGTAAGTTGCTTTAAATTATACACGATTTTAAATAAATGTCAACGATTTTTTAAGTGATTTTTTCTTTTTTGAAAAATATTTTTTCTCCGAAAAATCTTGCGAGATATTTTTCGTCGATTTCGCTTATTTTCGAGTTAAGCGCGATTTCGGAAAAACCGCACAAAATTATCTCGCGCGCGATAGCCCCTTCCTTAACGTCGCCCGCCAAAAAGTTTTTGAGCATTCTGTTATACCTGCGGTCGTAAACTTTTCCGTCGCAAACGACGCCCAACTTGTCTTTCTTTTCGCAAATTATATAGGAAATAAACTCGTACAACTTTTCACGGTTAAAATAAGTCGGGATATAGGTAACTATTTCCGCCCATTTTTCTTTTAGCGGTCGAAGACGGAAGTTAAAAAAACCGTCTATCGAAAAATCTTGCAGCGAAATCTTGGAGTTTAATATATACGCCCTATCGTCGTCAAGGTCGGCGGATATTATTGCGGCGATAAGCATTTCGTAGTCCAAATCGTCCACGCCGACGGTGCGAATATATTTTTTGAAATATTCGTACTTGTAGTTGACGGCTATTACGTCGGCTATTTTATCCGCCACGATTTGTTCGAAAAGTCGAGCGTATTCGTCGGGAATATTTACGCTTAAAACAGACCTATCCGAAGTTTTTTCTAAATTTATAACGGCGCCGAGTTTTCTTAAAGGCTCTATCGACGCGTTTACGATATAATCGAGGTTTCGCTTTCTTTCGATTCTTTCTGAAACTGAATAATTCATTTTACTTATATTTTACGTAACCTAAGTCTTTTTCATTTATGGAAATTTCAGGGTTTGCTTCTCTTTTACGATTTACGACCTTTTTGTAGATGCGGTAAATAAGTTTATAACCCTCGGAAAGCGCTATTATAGACGGGCATAACGCGGTCAATTTAATAAGCGTTTGAAAACTTATCGCCTTTACGCCGAAAAAGGACGGGAAAGTAGTTGCGATAAGAGATTGCAAGCCGTAAGTCAAAAGTATTATAATTAGCAATAATTTGTTGTCCAAAACGCCTTTAAAGGACGATTCGGAAGTGATTTCACGGCAGTTTATCGCGTTAAAGACTTGAAAAAGCACGAAGGCGGTAACCGTTACGCCGGCTTGTTCTTCTTCTTTTACGCCGAGGAAGTTAAAGTAACGTTGAATCGTTACAATAACGCACGCGAATAGTGCGTGTAAACCTATTCTTAAAAGCATTTTACCGTTCAAAACGTCGGCGTCCCTTTTTACGGGCTTACGGGATAAATACTTGATTTTGCGGTTTTCAAGCCCTAAAGAAAGTGCCAAAGGTCCGTCCATTATAACGTTTAACCAAAGTAAACAAGAACTAGAAAACGGAGGTTCGAAACCACTTAACAAACTTGACAATATAATACATATCGAGGCAAGATTTACGGTTAATTGAAAGGTTATAAAACGCTGAAAATTAGAGTAAACGTTTCTACCGAAGGATATCGCCTTCAATATCGTCGCAAACGAGTTATCGAGCAACACTACGTCGCTTGCCTGCTTGGTAATTTCGGTACCGTCGCCCATGGATATTCCGACGTCGGCGTGTTTCATCGCAGGTGCGTCGTTAACCCCGTCCCCCGTGACGGCTACGACCTCGCCGTTTTTTTGCAAAGCGGTAACCACGCGCAGTTTGGTTTGCGGCGTCGAGCGTGCTATTACGGTTATTTTGCAAATTTCTTTTTTTAGTCTTTCGTCGGAAAGCCCTTCTATATAGTCGGCGGTAACGGCAGAATGTTCGGTAAGGGTTATCCCCGCGTCTATCGCGACGCTTTTAGCGGTGTCCAAATTATCCCCGGTAAGCATTATAACCGCAATTCCCGCGCGTTTGCAACTTTCCACCGATTGTCTTACGCCTTTTCGAACTGGGTTGGCGATAACCGCGTAACCGTCGAAAACGTAACTACCGGAAGTCGACGACGCGAAAGCGATAACTCTTCCGCCGATTTTTTGTTCGGACGCGATTTCATAAAGTATGGAATTTTTTCGTTTTTCTGAAATCAAGCATTTAGATAAAACGACTTCGGGTGCGCCTTTTAAATAAACGGTTTTTATTCCGTTTGAAATCGCCTCCGTTTCCATATATTTAATTTGCGAAGAAAAGGGCGTTAACGGTCTTATACGGCAACTTTCGCGAATTTTTCGGTAATTTACCCCGCTTAATAAAAGTCCTTTTAAAAGCGCCGTTTCGGTCGTGGAACCTATCCCTTTCGCGTTACCCTTTTCAACTATTAAATCGGCGGTGCAATTTACGGCTGCGTTATAGATAATTTTTTCGTCTTTGATTTTCTCGGGAAGATACGTTTTGCCGTTCGCGACGATTTTCGTTAGCGTGGTTTTCACGTCCGTTAACGTGCCCGTTTTGTCGGTACATATTACGCTTACGCAACCGACCGTTTCCGTCGCGACTAATTTTCTTATAAGCGCGTTGGATTTAGCAAGCCTTAAAACGTTTAAAGTTAAAGAAATTGCGACGGTCGTAGGTAATCCTTCCGGTACTGCGGCGACGATTAAAACGATGGATTGAATAAAAACTTCTTGAGCGCTATCGAAAGTTAAAGCGTTAGTTAATATCAATTTTATCAAGGATAAAGTAAAAACGAACGCGGAAGATATTACGCCGAACCAAGTTACCATTTTACCGAGCCTCGACAACTTTTCGTTTAAAGGCGCGGATATGGACTTTTCCTCGGTTACGCTTTTAGCGATTTTACCTATTTCGGCGGCGTTACCGACGGCAGTTACCACGTATTTGCAACTTCCCCTTTCGACGAAAGTACCGGAAAACAAACAGTTAAATCTTTCGGCAAGCGGCGGATTTGAAGAAGGCTTTATAACGGCGGATTTTTTAACCGCAAGGCTTTCGCCGGTTAACGCCGCTTCCTCGACGTGCAAATCGTTACACTCTATAATTCTTCCGTCGGCGGGAACCTCTTTTCCGCCGTCTAAAATAACTATATCGCCGACGACTAAATCTTCCTTACTAATAACCGCCGTTTTGCCGTTTCTAATAACTTTTACGGGAGCGGACTTATTGAAATCTTCCAAAAGCCTAAACGCCTTTTCGCTTTTGCTTTCCATAACGACCGTCAAAGTTACCGAAATCGCGATTGCTATAAAAATGCCTAAACACTCGTAAAAATCGCAACTTTCGCCCTTTAAAACTTTGCCGATATTTACGCCTAAAGTTATGCAAAAAGCAACTAAAAGTATAAGCATCATAGGTTCTAAAAGTGCGTCTATAAACCGTTTAACGAGGCTTTTCGGCTTTTTTGGCGTAAGTTTGTTTTTGCCGTGTCTTAAAAGCGAGCGTTTAACTTTTTCATCCGTAAGCCCCGCGTTTTTATCTGTGTTCAATTCTTTTATAATTGCGGACGTACTTAGGTCGTAAAAGTTCATATAATCCACCTTTTTCTTTGATACGGTTTAATATATTTGAGTTTGAAAATAAAAATACCCGACTTCAAAACCTTTGGTTTAAAAGTCGGGAAAAGTCTTTTTAATTTTACAAATTTCGATATATTTCCGCCCGAAAAACGGTGGGGTACCTATTACTTGGATGAAGAACTGCCGTCCTCGGTCTTAGATAAGTCGGTCGCCTTATCGAAAAGGGCTTTGGCTTCCGCTAAATCGAATAAATCTTGTTCGTCGAAAGCGCATAAAGGCGAATGATCTTCGTTACTTTCTTCAAGTTTTTCTTTGGTGATTTCTGTTTTAGAACTCGAAGACTTACTCGGACGATAGGAATATTTTACGAATTCAAATTCCATAACTTCGTCTTTTTTGTTAAGGAAAACTATCTCGTTTAAACGCATCGTATCGCTAACGGTAATCTTCAAAGTTTTTAAACTGCTTGAAACGCTTACCGCGTACCAACCGTCGCTGTTTTTTAAGAAACTTTTCTTAATATTTGCGTTGGTTACGGTGCCGCTCGTACCGAAGGAATAACCTACGGTTATTTCGTCGACTTTAAGGTTGGATATATTAAACCAAATTTGTGCGATATTAGTGTCGGATAAAGTAACATCCAACGTCTTTACGATTACGTCCTCGCCGCCTTTTCCGTCGTCGCAAACTTCTTTATCGACGTTCCAATATGAGAACTTTTGTCCGCCGCAACCAACCGCCATAATAGATATTGCCACGGTAAGTACGACGAGTATCATAGAAAATAATTTTTTCATTGTTTACCTCCGTTATTTCCATAAGAATTTTTGGTTAATTTTTCGATTTCTTTAAGGAAAGTCGAAATATCTTTGAAGGAGCGGTATACCGAAGCAAATCTTACGTATGCTACTTCGTCAAGTTTCATCAATTTTTCCATAACCATCTCACCGATTGCCTTGGAAGAAATTTCCTGCTCCATTGAATTATATACTTGTTTTTTCACGTCCTCGACGAGGGCGTCGATTTGATGCATTTGAACGGGACGTTTTTCACACGCTTTTATTATGCCGTTTTTGATTTTGTTAATATCGAAAGCCTGGCGTGTGCCGTTGCTTTTCACGACTAAAATGGGCGTGGTTTCTATAGTTTCGTAAGTGGTAAAACGCCTGCCGCAATTTACGCACTCTCTTCTTCTTCTAATCGTCGCAGCGTCTTCCGACGTGCGGGAGTCTATAACCTTACTTTCTTTGCATCCGCAATATACGCACTTCATAAATACCTACCTTATCTAAAATTGTATCACAATAACCGAAATTAAGCAATCGTTTTCAAGCAAAAAACGGCGATAACGGGCTTATTTGACGACTTTTTTGGTAATAATCGGTATTACAAATAAAAATAATCAAACTATGCATAATATCTTTATGCTTCTTTTTATACAAATCGCCTTTTTCGTTTATATACTCGCTATAAACGCTTACGGTTATATCTTGGTGCTTATAAAAAGCAAGGAAGAAGAAAGCGGCGGAGAAAAAAGCGGTTACGGCAAATTTATCGTAGCGGCGCTTTTAGGCGGCGCTTTGGGAATATACGTAAGTATGTTTATCAACAAATTTAGGTTGGACAGTCTTTTGCTTATGGTTTTTATACCCGTGATTATAGTCGTAAACGCCTTTATCGTTTGGCAAATTTACGTTAATAACTTCGGTTTTATACAAAACCCTTACTTAATGCAAAATATCGTTATCTTTTAAAATCTTTTCGATTTTTTGCATAGTTAAGTCAAGCTTACGGTGATACAAGGTGGCGTATTTATAACCTAAATAACCTATTCTGATATTTTTCGGCTCGCCTTCGTACAAACAGTCTTTAAAGTTCTGGTACAAGTCGAGAAGTTCCGCCTTCAATCCCGGTTCGATTTTATATTGCATAATGATGGAATAAGATTCTTCTAAAAGTTCCACTATCGTCTTAACGTCTTTAACGCTTATCGATTTAACTTTGTTAGTTACGACGACGGGTTCCGACGGTTTTTGAACGGTTCCGCCGTCTTCCGCCATGGCTTCGGCAACCTTTAAAACCGCCGACCTAAACGGAAGAAGAACTTGCAAGGAAAAATTGCGATAACTTTCGTTATGGGTTTTAACGAAAAAGTAGCGTTCCAAAATATCCAAAAAGTTTATCTCTTTAGAATTAATTTTAAACAAAAGCGCGAAAATAAAGGCAATTTGAGTTTTCGCGTCTTTAGGAAGTACGAACTTTCCTTTTCCGTAACCGCCCTCGCCTTCCGTGAAAGCCTCTTTATAAGTTTTTTCGTAATCGAGGTCGGAAGTACAAAACTCGAAAAGAGTATATAAAAGTTTAGACGAAGAGATCGCCCTCATAAGGTCGGTCAATTTTTTCTCGTATAAAACGTAACTTGACGAAATAAGTTCGTCGATAAGTTTAGTGAAGTTTTCAATCGATTGACGTTTTGTTTGCATTTTAACCCTTAATTGGAAACGGTAAAATATCGGCGTTTTGAAAAAAAATTAAAGCCTAAAAGCCGTAACCGCTTCTTATTTGATATAATTGTACCACAAATTTTAACAGTTTACAAATTATTTAAACAATTCCGTTGATTTTTTTCTTTATTTTATGTATAATATATGCGCACAAATATTTTATCGAAATTTGACGGACCAAAAATGAAAGCATTAAGAATTCGCTTGTCCTCCGCCGAGGACGTTAAAAACTTCGAACAAATAGTTCAAAAGTATCCTTTTGACGTTAATTTAAGATCGGAATCGTATTCGGTCGACGCAAAATCCATATTAGGACTATTCAGTCTTAATTTAACGAGGCCGTTAGACGTCGAGATACGCGCGACGGAATGCGACGAACTTATTGAAGAATTAGCGCCGTTTACCGTTTAGTTTTTAATTTTTTCTTTTCTTGGGATTTTACCTTTTTAGAGGGGGCGTTGGTATGCCGATTAAGGGCAATAATTTTATAAACAAGTTAATATTATTGTTCGTTTTCGACAAAATGGAGATTCCTTTGTCTTCCTCCACCATCGAAGAGGTTTGCTGCCACGAAAACGACTGGTTGAGTTTTATGGACTGCAAACTTACGATGCCGCATCTTTTGGACGACGGATTTATTTACGAACTGTCTTCAAGCACCGCTCAACCTTTTTACAGCATTACGCCTAAAGGAAGGGTTTGCCTTGCCGACTTTTACATAAATATTCCGAAGTCGTTAAGAGAAAATATCGTTGCCTTCGTAAAAGCCAATCGCGCAAAATACAGAAAAAAACAAGAATACGTTGCCGACTATTATATGAATAAGGACGGCACGTACACCGTTTTTCTTAAAATAATAGAACTTTCCGGTCCGCAACTGGAACTTAAATTTATAGTACCGACCAAGCAAATCGCTAAAGATATTTATAAAAAATGGCCGGACAAAGCCGAGGTTTTATTTTCTTCGGTTTACGATACGTTGGTTGATTAGTAAAATTTGCGTTAAAGTCTTCGCAAAATCTTACTTGTCTATATAAAAAATAATCGTTAAAGGAGTAATTATTATGTTAACTTACGCCACCAGAGGCACTTGTTCAAGACAAATTATATTCGAGGTCGTAGATAATAAGGTATACGACGTAAAATTCATCGGCGGTTGCTTAGGCAACTTACAAGGCATTTCTAAACTCGTTAACGGTCGCGATATCGACGACGTTATCAATACCTTAAAAGGCATCAAATGCAAAGGCAACACTTCTTGCCCCGACCAACTTGCCACCGCTTTAATCGAATATAAGAAAAAACGCGACAACCCCGAAGAAGAAGTTCAAGCGGAATAATTTATCGCTAAAAAAAAGAGGTCTTTTTAAGCCGATTACGACTGGAAAAGATCTCTTTTTTAATTTTACTTAACGATATAAATTACATTTCGACGTCGTCCAAAAAGTCCGCGTCGCGCGCGTCTTTCTTGATTTTGTTTGGGGTGACGACGTGTTCGTAATCCATATAATACTTTTTACCTTCTATCGAATAATATAAAACCAAGCCGTTAAACACGAAATAAAGTTGCGTTACGGGAATGGATATAATCAAACCGGCGCCAAGCGTAGATACGAACATAGAAACGTTTAACGCCGAGAAAAGTATTAGCGAAAAGACGTAACTTGCAAGTATTTGCCAAAAATCGTGCGCGGTATATTTATTTTTGAATAACGCTTTTCCTCTAACGCCGCTTGCAGAAGACGGTCTAAATAGCGCGGTTACCGCCAAATACAATGAATAAGCCAAAGTAAACAGCCACAAGCCTATTATAACCGAAGTTAGATACAAAGTCGTAAATGTATATACGACGAACAAAAGACCTATAGACGCGCTTATTACGAAGGCAAAAACGGTAAGTAAACTGTACCAAGCCTCGAAAGGTAAGGAATTTTTAAGTTCAGCGATAAAAGTCGCTAAAAAGCCTTTCTTTTCGTAGGCGGACATTCTTGCGTCCATCATACAAGTTAAAGTGTACGAACAAAGATTGTTTAAAACCGAAATTAAATAAAAACCGATTACGAAGCCGATAACGGGAAGCAAGTAGTCCAAAAGATTAAGTCTTACGGTATCCATTAATTGCTCGAAAGGCGTTACGAAATCAACTTCCGGTCTTAAATTGCCGCTTATAAAAGCGTTCCATACCGTGCCTATTTGCGTAACGAAATTTTCAAAGCCTTCCGTTTCCACTACTTTCGTAATAAGGTCCGAGAAAAACACCGAAATCAAAAGATAAGTTAAAAGAACGACCACCAAACTGTAAAGCAAGGTTTTAAAGATTGCGTTCAAATTATTCAACAATAACTTAAAAGAGTTTTTAATTAACATTTTACACCTCTTAAATTGAGCCGTTTCGCCGAAAAGCGTCGGGTTATAGTGAAAAGATACGAAAAGGGTTCGACATACCTCGAACCCTTTTTGCGGGCTTAACGCCTATTAGGGCAAAGTCCCGAATTACTTTTTAGTTGAAAGACCAACGTTTTCCTTGGGTTTATAGCAAAGGATAACGATTATAGCAACGAAGCAAAGAACCGCGACGGATAATAAAACGACGGATACCCAGTTGTTTTTGAAGAATTCCGTTTCGTACTTAACCTTAGATACTTCGTTATTAGCGTCGATTTGACCGGAAATAGCGTAAGCGTGTTCGTTGCCGTGTCCGATTACGTGTAAAACAACGTAATAGTACCCGCCTTCAACGGGGGTGAAGGATTTGGAACTAGAATTGAATAAATTCTTTTCTTCAAAACCGTTTTCTTCAGTAACTTCCTTTAAGCCGAGTCCGGTTAAAGTGTCTTCATCTAACGCTGAACCCGCGGGAACGGCGTCCTTTTTATCGGTATAATATAAAGTGTAGTAATAAGAAGGATCGGCTGCAACGACCGTAAAGCAGTTAACGGTGTATTCGATATTCTTATACGCTATCTCGTTATGACCTACGGTGATTCTGGGAGCGGCGGATTCCTTTACCGAGAAGGTAAAAATAGGAATAATTACGCTACCTTTTGCGTTGCCGTCGTCGTCTTTCGCGTACCAACCGTCGTTTTCTTCAAGTAAATCTTCGGTATTTAAACTTACGAAATCGTTCTTTAAAAGTACGTAGTACTTATAGTCGCCTACTTTGGTAACTTTAAACTCTACGTTATCGATATCGGAAATGGATTTTGAAGAATAGGAAGTGGAACCCGGAGCGGCGTAATACAACGTACCCTTTAAATCGTCGACGTCGTAATAAGTATCCTTAACCAAAGACGCAACCGAAGGAACTTTAAAGTTGTCCTCTACCGCGATATCGCGAGTAGTTTCGTCTTCGGTAATCTTGGTTGCCGCTTGGATTGCTTCGTTATAAGCGGTAAGATCTTCCGCAACAAAATCGTATTTAAGTTCGTCGGCGTCCGGGGTGCCGTCAGTGTTAACGGTGATGGTGTGAAGTACGGTTTCGCCGTCGTATACTTCCAAAGTATACGCTTTTTTAGCAAGGAACATTACGCTTTTGCCGTCGGAGGTATAGAAACCTGCTTCCGATTGAGCGGTTTTTGCCGCATCGTCGGCGGGTTTCGCGACCGCAACGCCACCGATCTTGTAAGTATAATCGGATTCAGTGGTAAAACCCGCGTCTTTAACGAGGTAAGAAAGCGCGTAAGATTTATAGCCTGCTACTTTGTTTATCGAAGCGGTATCGGCGTTTACGGAAACGGGATTAGCCGCGAAGATAGCGAGAAGCAGTGATAAGCAAAACGTTGTAATGGTTGCTAATACGAGATTACGTTTCATTTGAAATAAAACTCCTAAAAGTAGCGCGGACGCCTTGAAAAGACGAAAGGGCGCTAATATACATTTTATTAAATCTATTCTATTTTACACTTGAAAGCGACTTTTGTCAAACTAATATCGACCTTAAATCGCTTTTTTTATATAATTAAAGGTTAATTTTGGTTAGAAAACGGGTTTTTGATAAAATTTTAGCCGTATATAAGCACGTCGTCGCCGATATCGAATAAATTCCAAGGTTTATTTTCCATAGGCGGTTGAATTTTAAAAACCATTTTTTCTTTGGAAACGGGGTGGAAAAAACCTAAAGAAGTAGCCCAAAGCGCGATTTTTCCTTTAACCGCGTTTTCGCCGCCGTAACGCATATCGCCGTACACGGGGGTACCGTTATGCGCCATTTGCACTCTTATTTGATGAGTCCTGCCCGTATGGAGAGTAACGAGCATCAAACTAAGCCCGTCTTTTTCGGCAATTTTTACGTATTCGAGTTCGGCGCGTTTAGCCCCTTCTACGGTAGGCGGACAAACGTAAACCATATTGTTTACGGGATTTTTCTTCATATAATCGACTAAAACCGCTCTGTCTTCCTTGGGTGCGCCGCAAACGACCGTAAGATATTTCTTTTCAAAGTCGCCGCTTCTCATTTGTTCGGACAGTCTTGACGCGGCTTTGGAACTTTTAGCGTAGACCATTACGCCGCCCGTTACCCTATCTAAGCGATGCACCAAGCCTACGTAAACGTTGCCGGGCTTGTTTTCTTTGACTTTGATATAGTTTTTGATTTTGGTAAGCATATCTTCGTCGCCGGTAACGTCCTCGCAACAAGGCGCGTTTTGGGGTTTTAAAACCACGATTATATGATTGTCTTCGTATAAAACCGTTAATTCTTCGTTAACTTTATTCATTTATGAACATACCTCCCGCTCCGCAAGGAAGCGCTATGCCTTCGTTCGTCGGAAGTCCTACTTCGTAGGCTTCTACTCTTCCGCGGTTTTGCTTTACCGTAAGCGTTAAAATATTGTTTAAAACTTGCGGTTGAAGCCCCGTCGTGTAACTGTTTATAAGGAAAAACAAAGGGTTGTCCGATAAAACTTCGCCGCAAAGTTTGACGAGGTCGTAAAGTTGGTCTTCAATCTTCCACGTCTCGCCGTTAGGACCTCTTCCGTAACTCGGCGGATCCATAACGATTGCGTCGTAACGTCTGCCGCGTCTTATTTCGCGCTTGACGAACTTTACGCAGTCGTCGACGATAAATCTTACCGGTTTATCTTGAAGATTGCTAAGCCTGACGTTTTCACCCGCCCTTTCAACCATACCTTTACTTGCGTCAACGTGACAACAAGAAGCGCCCGCGGATAAAAGCGCGCAAGTAGCGCCGCCCGTATACGCGAAAAGGTTAAGTGCCGATATAGGTCGATTAGCGCCCTTAATAAGGTCGGTCATCTTATCCCAATTAGCCGCTTGTTCCGGAAAAAGCCCCGTGTGCTTAAAGCCCATCGGTTTTACCTTGAATTTTAAATCCTTATATCCTATAACCCACTCGTCGGGGATTTTTTTAAAATATTCCCACTTGCCGCCGCCTTTTTCGCTTCTTAAATAGCGCGCGTCGACGTCGAAGTCGATCAAATCTTTTTGCGACTTCCAAATAACCTGCGGATCGGGGCGAAGAAGGGTTACGTCCTTCCATTTTTCAAGTTTATAGCCGTCGCCCGTCGCGATTACCGTGTAGTCTTTCCAATTATTCGCTAATAACATAGTTTTAAATCTTTTCGACGGATAAAGTTACCGTTTCGCCGTTTACGTCCCAATCTTTTTGGTAACCGAACGACTTACCGCCCTCGAAGGCTTCGGCTAAAACGACCTTGGAAACGCGGTCTTTATAGGCTTCTAAAACCTTCGTAATCTCGTCGCTTGCTTGATAACCGAAGTTAATGCGGTCAGTTACGTTGAAGCCAGCCTCTTTACGCATGGTTTGTACTTTTGAGATAACTTCCCTTACGATACCTTCGGCGATAAGTTCGGGCGTTAAGTTAACGTCTAATACGACGGTGTGCCCGTTTTCGCTTGCCGAAACAAAGCCTTCTCTGCTTTCGGTGGAAATCAAAAGGTCGGTTTCCGAAAAGTCGATTTTATCACCGCCTAATTCGACCGAATATACGCCGTTTTTACGGATTTCGGCAACCACTTCGTTAGCGTTGCACCCGTCTAAAAATCCACGTATTAAGCCGAGTTTAGAACCGTATTTAGGACCTAACGTTTTAAGTTGCGGCTTTAATTTGTAATTGATAAACTTACCTGAGTCGGTTAAGACTTCAAAGTCTTTAACGTTTAATTCATCACGGGCGATTTCAAACATTTTTTCGGAAAGTTCGACGTTACCGCCCATAGAGAAGTAAAGTTTTTGCAAGGGTTGACGATTTTTAATGCCGGACAAGTTTCTTGCAGCCCTTCCCAAAACTACCATATCTTCGACGGTAGCCATATCTTTTTCCAACTTTTCGTCGATTAAATCTTCTCGAGCCGTCGGGAAAGAACAAAGATGAACGGAGACGGGCGCGTCTTTATAGAATTCGGGTACGAGATTTCTATAAATGCTTTCGGCGATAAACGGCGTAAACGGAGCCGTTAGTTTAGCAAACGTCGTCAAAACGGTGTAAAGCGTGGTGTAAGCCGCCGCCTTATCGTCGGTCATGCCTTCACCCCAGAATCTTTCGCGACAACGACGAATATACCAATTTGATAGTTCGTCGACGAAAGCTTGCATCGCCCTTGCGCTTTCAAAGGTCTTGTATTCGTCGAGGTTTTCCTGCACGAATTTGACTAAGGAATTGAGTTTGGATAAAATCCATTTGTCTATTACTTGAAGTTTGCAATCCTTTAAAGAATATTTTGAAGGATCGTATTGATCGATGTCGGCGTATAGGACGAAGAAAGCGTAAGCGTTCCATAACGTGCCCATGTATTTTGCTTGTCCTTCGCTAACCGCCTTTTCGTAGAAACGTGAAGGAAGCCACGGGGCGGACGAGGTGTAAAAATACCATCTAACGGCGTCGGCGCCTTGCTTGTTTAATACCGACCAAGGATCGACGACGTTGCCTAAGTGCTTGCTCATCTTTAAACCCTTTTCGTCGTTTACGTGTCCTAAAACTATACAGTTTTTAAAAGGCGCTTTATCGAACAAAATGGTGGATATTGCTAAAAGGACGTAGAACCAACCGCGCGTTTGGTCGATAGCCTCGCTTATAAAGTCGGCGGGGAAATGCTTTTCGAAAACTTCCTTATTTTCAAACGGATAATGGAACTGTGCGAAAGGCATGGAGCCCGAGTCGTACCAACAGTCGATAACTTCTTTTACCCTATGCATGGGCTTACCGCACTTAGGACAGGTTAAAACGACTTTGTCTACGTACGGACGGTGAAGTTCTATATCTTTATCCAAACCGCCTTTTTCACGGAGTTCTTGACGGGAGCCTATAACCTCGAAATGGTCGCACTCGTCGCATTCCCAAACGGGAAGCGGAGTACCCCAATATCTTTCCCTCGAAAGTCCCCAATCGACGACGTTTTCAAGGAAGTTGCCCATTCTACCCGTTTTTATGGTTTCGGGCATCCAATTAACCGACTCGTTGGATTTTATGAGTTTATCTTTAACGGCGGTGGTTTTTACGAACCAACTGGAACGCGCGTAATAAAGTAACGGCGTATTGCAACGCCAGCAGAAAGGATAAGAGTGTTCGAACATCTCTTCTTTAAACAAAAGTCCCCTTTCTTTTAGGTCTTTAATGATAAATTTATCGGCGTCTTTGCAGAACATACCTTTAACGACGGTTACTTCTTCCTTCATGTTTCCGCGGTCGTCGACCATTTGAACGAAAGGAAGATTGTAGTTATGACCTACTCTTCCGTCGTCGACGCCGAAAGCGGGCGCGATATGAACTATACCGGTACCGTCGGTTAAAGTTACGTAATCGTCGTTGGTTACGTAGTAAGCCTTTTGTTTAAACGTGCCTTTGGCACAATCGAACAAAGGTTCGTATTCAACCCTTTCGTAATCGCTACCCTTCTTTTCGGAAACTATTTCGTATTCCTCGAAAAGTTTAGATACCAAGGCTTTGGCTAAAATATAACGCGCGCCGTCCGCGGCTTTAATTTCAGCGTAGTCCTCTTTGGCGTTCATACAAAGCGCGACGTTCGACGGAAGCGTCCAAGGCGTAGTCGTCCACGCCAAAAAGTAGGTATTGTCCAAGCCTTTTACTTTAAACTTAGCGTATACCGATTTTTCCTTTACGTCCTTGTAACCTTGAGCGACTTCGTGGGAGGCAAGTGCCGTTCCGCAACGGGGGCAGTAAGGAACTATTTTGTGACCTTTATATAATAAACCCTTTTTGTGGATTTCTTTTAAGGACCACCAAACCGATTCGATATAATCGTCGTGATAGGTTACGTAAGGGGTTTCCATGTCTACCCAATAACCTAAACGCTCGCTCATCTGCTTCCACTCGTTGGAATACTTCCAAACCGACTGTTTGCATTCGCCGATGAAAGGTTCGATGCCGTATTTTTCTATGTCTTGCTTGCCGTCGAGCCCTAACTTCTTTTCGATTTCGAGTTCAACGGGAAGCCCGTGCGTATCCCATCCGGCTTTACGAAGAACGTGCATCCCCTTCATCGTTTTGTAACGGGGAATAATATCCTTCATAACGCGCGTTAAAACGTGCCCTATATGAGGCTTGCCGTTTGCGGTCGGAGGACCGTCGTAAAAGCAAAATTCTTTCCCGCCTTCGGTTTGCTCGATTGACTTTTCAAAAATTTGGTTTTCCGTCCAAAACTCGGCAACTTCTTTTTCTCTTGCGAGAAAGTCGAGTTTTGTATCAACTTTTTTATACATGGTTATCTCCTTGAAAAGATAATTTTACGTTTTTAATAATTGCTTGCGGTAATCGTTTTTATCAGGCGGAATTCATAAAAAAATCGCCTCTTTACGAAAAATAAGAGACGAAATAAATCCGCGGTACCACTCTTTTTCACGACGAAAAAACGCCGTGCGCTCTTTTGGGTTTAACGAGAACCTAAAACGACTGCTTATCTCGCCCGCGAAAATCGCCACGCATTCGGCAGTTTGCTACGGAAGGATACCTTAAAACCCGCTGACCTTATGGACTTTCACCGTAACCACTCGCTTTAAAGCGCGTCGGTAATAAGACTTGTTTCCGATTATAGCAAATTATTTTTAAAATTACGGCAAAACGCCGAAATACTTTCTAATTTTAACAAATATTCACGATATTGTAAAGTAAATTACCTTAAAACAGTTGATTTTTTTCTTTTTTTAGTTTAAAATGTTTCTACCGTGCTAGGCGGGGAGCTAGCGGTGCCCTCTTCCTGCAATCCGCTACAGCAGGGCTGAAGGTCCTTCTCGGCTATTCGTATGGTTGGTTGCGCTAAACAAGGGGCGTTGATATTAAGGTCTTGTGCAACGGTTGGTTGCGAACCGTGTCAGGATAGGGATATAGCAGCACTAAACAATACGTATCGTGTGCCATAAGGGTGCTTTAAAGGAGTTACCTGTTTAGTTTACACTTCGGTATGGATAGTCAAAAAGGAAAGCACGGCAATAAGTTAATCAAACGACTTCGGTTTTTACGCCGAAGTCGTTTTCTTTATAGAAAAAACGGAACTGCAAGAAAATTTGCGGTTCCGTAATTTTTTGGTTTAAATTGATATTGAAGAAGAACGGGTAAAAAACACTTCGTCCGCCACGATAGCGCCCCTTTTTCCACGATGGGAAGGCTTGTAACGATTTTATTAAAACGGCAAAGCCAATTCATGCAATCAAAAGCGTCTTTTAACCCTCTCAGGCGCTGCGTGCCTACTCTCTCAAGTGAGAGCCTTTTCGTCGGTCTATAAAAGGGCGGTTAGACGGTGACGACTTTTATGGTGTCGGTTTGACCGGGAACGCCGGCGACGCCGCAAGTAAGGACGAGGCGGTCGCTTTTTTGTAAATTTAAGACTTCCGCGCCGACGCGTTGGGCTTCAAAAAAGACTTCGTCGGTAGTACTATACATTTCGCATAAAGCGGGGATAACGCCCCAAGAAAGAGCGAGTTTACGCCAAGTTTTACGATCGGAACTTATCCCGATAATAGGTACGGGCGGACGGAAACGCGAAATCATACGCGCGGTTATGCCGGATATCGTGCACGCGACTATCGCTTTTGCTCCGATATCCATAGCCATACAACAAGTTGAGTGCGATATTGCGTCGGAAAGGTTTTTAATTTTAAATTCCGAAGTAAAAAAACGTTCGGAATAATTTATGCTTTTTTCGGCTTCTTCCGCTATTTTAGACATTGCTTTTACAGCCTCTACGGGATACTTACCCGCCGCCGTTTCGCCCGACAGCATTATAGCGCTTGACCCGTCGTAAACGGCGTTCGCGACGTCGGAGATTTCCGCCCTGGTCGGTCTGACGTTGTGAATCATAGACTCTAACATTTCGGTTGCGGTTATAACCCTTTTGCCGTTTAGGCGGCACTTGGATATCAACTTCTTTTGAACGGTCGGTAAAGTTTCGTAAGGGATTTCCACGCCCAAATCGCCGCGCGCAACCATAATGCCTTGACACGCCTCGCAAATTTCGTCGATGTTTTTAACGCCGCTTTCGTTTTCGATTTTAGCGATGATATCAATCCCCTTTCCGCCGATTTCGTCGAGTAAGTTTTGAACGTCTAAAAGGTCTTTTTTACACGACACGAAGGAACAAGCGATAAAGTCTACGTCGTTTTCTACGCCGAAGGCAATATCTTTTTTATCTTGCTCGCTTAAATATTGAATTTTTAAGTGTTTACCCGGGAAAGCCATGCTTTTTTTGTCGGAAAGTTCTTTTCCGCTAATCACCGTGCAAACGACGTTTTTACCAACGATTTCTTTAACGGTAAGGACAACCAAGCCGTTGTTGATTAAAACGGTATCGCCTATCGATAACTCAGCGTAAAGATTTTTATAAGAAACGGATACGCCGTTTTCGTCACCTAATATATCCTCGTTGTAAAGCGTGAAAGTTTGCCCTTCTTTTAAGGTTATTTTGCCGTTTTTATAACTTCCCGTTCTAAACTCGGGACCTTTGGTGTCCAATAAAATCGCTACGGGAAGATTTAATTCCTCTCTAACTTCTTTTATAAGTTTTATTTTGTTAAGTTGCTCCTCGTGGGTGCCGTGGGAAAAATTAAGACGGGCTACGTTCATGCCGGCAAGGCACATTTTTTTAAGAATTTCTTTATCGGTCGACGCGGGACCTATAGTGCAAATAATTTTAGTTTTTTTCAAATCAGTTAACCTCTTTAAAATTACCCCCGACAACTTTCGGCGGAAAAAAAACGACCGCTTTATAGCGCGGTCCGTCAAAATAAAAGTCCGATAAAAAATTACCGACCTTTTAAAATAATAGAGTTCTAAAGACTCTATGACAGACTCCACCTTAAATTGTTTTCACCGCTAATATATTACGATATTTCCGTCCGTTTGTCAAGAAGTTTGGTATAAGAAAAAAAAATCGTTTAGTTTTTTTGGTTGAGGTAAACGCGATACCGCCGTGAAAAACTTTTAAAAAGTCCTACCGCGGACTATAAAAAAACTTGAAAGAATCAAAAAGTTATGCTATAATTCATACTGAGGCGTTATATAGCCTTAATAACTCGCGCGGAATAACGACCAAATTATTCTAAAATGTTCCGCCTAACGGAGATTTAAATGAAAATCGTTATCATCGGCGTCGGCACTATCGGTAAAACGGTATTAAAAAGCCTTTCCGGGAAAGGTTATACCATTACCATAATCGACGAAGATAAAGATAAAATCGAGAGTTTAATCGAAAAGTACGACGTTCAAGGAATAATCGGCAACGGCGCGTCTTTAGACATACAACGCGAAGCGGGGGTAAGAGGTGCGGACCTCGTTATCGCTTTAACGCGGTCGGACGAATTAAACGTTTTCGCTTGCTTAGTCGCTAAAAAAATCGGCGTTAAAAACACTATCGCAAGGGTTAGAAACCCCGAGTACCGCCGCCAAATTATAGAGATGCAAGACGAACTCGAAATTTCTATGATCGTAAACCCCGAAGAAGATACGGCAACCGAAATTTTCAATATAATAAGTTTACCCGGTATCGCTAAGGTGGAGCGTTTTGCGAAAGGCAGAGTTTTATTAGTCGAAATCGTAGCCGAAAAAGGTTGTATACTTATCGGCGAAACATTAAGCACGATTGCGAGAAAGTTAGACTCTAAAGTTCTTATTTGCGCGGTACAAAGAGGAAACGAGGTAATAATCCCCTCGGGCAATTTTATGTTCGAGGAAGGAGATAGAATTCACTTTACTTCGGAATCCACCGTTTTGCGTGATTTCCTTTCCGAAATAAAAATAGTAAAATCCCCTCTTAAAAACATAATGATAGTCGGCGGAAGCAAAATCGCCTATTACCTTGCCGACGCGCTTTCTAAAAAGAAATACAAGGTTAAATTAGTCGAAAACGACAAAAAAACCGCAGAAGAACTTGCCGAAATGCTTCCCAAAGTTACCGTAATAAACGGCAACGGCGCGCAACACGACCTTTTAATAGAAGAAGGCATCGAAGCAATGGACGCTTTCATAGCCCTCACGGATATCGACGAGGAAAATATGATAGTATCTATGTTCGCAAATAAAATGAAGGTCAAAAAAACCATTACGAAAATTAAGAGCGACGAACTTTACGGAATGCTATTAGAACTCGGCATCACCAACAACGTTTCGCCAAAAGACATAGTTGCAAACAGAGTTTTAAGTTACGTGCGCGCTTTGGAAAACAAAAGAGGTAGCAACGTTTTAACGCTATATAAATTAGTTAACAATCAAGTCGAAGCGCTTGAGTTTTTAGCGAAACGTCAAGATAGATTTTACGATAAACCGTTAAAAGAATTAAAGCCTAAACTGAAAGAAAACTGCCTTATCGCGTGTATTTTGCGCAACAATACGGTAATTATCCCCGACGGCAATACTTCTATTCAACAAGGCGATAACGTAATAGTCGTCACAACCCACAAGGACTTCGACGATTTAAGAGATATTTTCTTATAAGCGGAGGGGTGTAAATGAATTATAAAAAACTCGGAATCATTTTAGGCAAAATAATGATTCTGGAAGCCATATTGATGGTTGCGCCGCTCGTCGTATCGTTTATATACGGTGAAGCGCTTATAAACAAAATCGCTTTTATAGTGCCTATTTTAGTGCTTGCGCTTATCGGCTTTTTATTACAAATACCAAAACCCAGACGCAACACCCTTTACCAAAAGGAAGGTTTTGCGCTTACGGCAATGGTATGGATCGTAATGACGCTTTTCGGGGCTATCCCCTTCGTTATAAACGGGGATATTCCTAACTACGTGGACGCGTGCTTTGAAATAATGTCCGGCTTTACTACGACCGGTTCGAGCGTCATAACCGATTTAACCGTGATATCCCGCTCTACTCTTTTTTGGCGGAGTTTTTCCCACTGGATAGGCGGTATGGGAATCTTGGTTTTCGTACTTATATTTATACCGGAAAGCAACGAAGGCTCTTCAATGCATTTGTTAAAAGCGGAAAGCCCGGGACCGCAAGTCGGCAAAATCGTTTCCAAAATGAAGGTTACGACGAGAATTTTATACCTTATCTACCTTGGAATGACGGTAACGGAAATCTTTATTCTAATGCTCGATAAACCAATCGCCGCGACCGGCGTTATCGCAGGCAAAGAAGTCAACTACGCCGACGAAAAACTATTTTTCAGTCTTTTGACGTCGTTCGGTTGCGCAGGCACCGGCGGTTTCGGGTTTATCCCGGGTAGCATGGAACTTTTTAACCCGTTTTCTCAATACGTAATATCTATCGCATTGATACTTTTCGGGTGCAACTTCAGTCTTTATTATTTAATTTTAATAGGTAAAATTAAAGACGTTTTCAAAAGCGAAGAATTTAAGGCGTACTTTATCATCGTTGCGGCGGCAGTCGGCTTTATATTTATAAGCCTTTTATGGAGGTTTGAAGCTTTTCCGCAAGACTACACGACCGAGGAATGTTTCCGTCACGCGCTTTTCCAAGTCGCCTCTTTGATAACTACTGCGGGGTACACGACTACCGACTATCACGTTTGGCCGATGCTTGCGACCAGCACGCTTATAGTTATTATGTTTATAGGCGCGATGGCGGGTTCCACCTCGGGCGGCATAAAAGTATCGCGTATAGTTATCGCGGTTAAAGGCGCTTACGTAAACGTACGAAAACTTATCAATCCGCGCTACGTGCCGAAAGCAAAATTCGAAGGCAAAAGTTTAGAGGAAAAAACCATTAACGACGTTTTTGCTTTTATAACCCTTTACTTTTTCATCTTCGTCATCGTAATATTTTTACTTTCCTTCGACGCGGTTAACGGCTCTATCGTAACGATTACGTCGGACGCGGGTACTTACCAAGTAGAACACGGATTTTTTAGTAATTTTTCGGCGGCGGTTGCTTGTATTTCTAACGTCGGTCCCGCTTTCGAGGCGGTAGGTCCTTACGCTAGTTTCGCGGCTTACAGTCCGTTTTCTAAAATAGTCCTTACGTTTACTATGCTTTTAGGAAGACTTGAAATTTTGCCGGTTTTGATACTTTTCAGCCCCAAAACTTGGCAAAGAGTTTAATAAAAAACACGCTTTTGCTTTTTTTCGCAAGAGCGTGTTTTTTTGATACTTTGATAGTATTTATATAACTTTGCGGATACGCCGAAGTATCTTCGAATAAAATTGCGGACGAAAATCCCCTTTACCACCCTATCGCCTTATTTCCGTCTACGACGGAGATTCGCTTTTTAATTTATCGGAAGGCTCTTAGTAAAAATTAAATTTTACGGCTATAAAGATTTATTTAAACGTCGTACGTATTAGTCGTTTCGTCGTTAATCGCGGGCAAGGTCTTTGCAAGTTTTTTAGCAAAAACCGCCTTTACCGCGGGATTTAATTTTGATAAAGGTATTCGTTTAGAAACGATTTCGTCGTACGCGTCTTTTACGTGCTTGTAAAGCGTTTTGAAAACGTAACAATAGTTGGTAGGAATATTCTCTAAACCGTTTTCCAAAATGGCTATGTCGCTGCAACCGCCGGCGCAAACGCTAAAATATTCGCAAGAATTTTTGCATTTTTCTCTTCTTTTTATAGAACCGGATATCAAATCGATTGCGCCTTTTGAGCAAAATATTTCCTTTACGGAATTAAAATCGTCCACTTGACCGAAAGGATATTTGGACAAATTGCTTCTACCGCAGTTATAAATAACGCCGTCCGGAGATAGGCTTAAATACCTCGTGTGACAAGAACAGTTAGAACATATTCTGAAGCCGCCGCCGCTTGCCATCGCTAAATACGTAGCGAAAGTTCGTATCGAAACGCCTTCGGTATCGTATATCCACTCGTCGAAAAGTTTAATCGCTTTTTCGGCGAAAAGGGTTGGGGTAAGCGACGCGTTTTTAGTCGCCTCACCCTCCGATAAAACCATACTGTAATCGAAAGATATTCCTAACGACTTAAAAAATTCGTAATTATCTTTTAGACTGTAATCGTCGTCGGCAACGACTGCGTTGCACCCGAAACGTATTCCCGCGGCGCGTAAAGCCTTCATATTTTCCAAGATTTTTTTAGACGAAGAGCGGTATTTGTCGTTATCTATTCCGTCGAAGGATATACCGACTTTTACGCCGTTATCTTTGAAAAATTTAATCCACTTACCGTCGATTAAAGTGCCGTTGGTTTGGACGCTGTTTTCAATAACGACGCTTCCGTTTATAGATAATTTTCTTTCGATATCAAACGCTTTTTGAAAAAAATCAACGCCGGCAAGCAAAGGTTCGCCGCCGTGCCATATTATATGAATAACGTCGTAACCCGTTTGTAAAATTTTTAAAAACTTTTCAAACTTTTGTAAAGATATAAAACCCGTTTTTAATTTTTCCGTTCCGTTATAACAATACTTGCATTTAAGGTTGCAAGATTCCGAAACTTTTAAAATAACTTCAACTTTCTTCATGATTTTCAATGCCTAACCGTTTTATATCTTTTTTCGCTTTTTTATTGCGGTTGATTCTTTCGAACAAGTCGCTAAAATAATGGAATTTTATATCCTTGCCAAGTAAAACGTTCGGTATAACCGTATCTAGCGCGTGCGTAATGATTTTGTAGAGAATATTCCACAAGGCGGAATCGTCCCTTGCCGCAAAAAGCGCGGATAGTAAGCGTTGAGACGATTTTTCGACGACGCTTAAAACGTAACGATAATGAGTATCGAAATAATCTTTGAAAGTTTCGCACCCTTCCGTCTTAAAGCCGTTATAGGTATGATTTTTATAATCCTCGTCGTAATCGCAAATCATATCCACTAAAAAAATCCACTCGGAAACGCTGCGTATCAGTTCTTCCGTCGAAGGCTTTAAGTCGATAAATTGCGAAAAAGCCGACGCCGCCATATCGCCGTAGGCTCGGAAAATTAGTTCTATAGGTTGATTTGAATTTTGCAACGAGTTTATAAATTCGGTGCCGTCGTAAGCATTTTTAGCGATAATCGGCTCAATTTTTTTAGCCGCGTCAATCGATCGAGAAAACAAAAGTTTCGCGATTTTAACTTTTACGCCGTTACCGTCTATTTGGTCGTCGCGGATTTTTTCGCCAAAGGAAATTAAACTGAGTCTCGCTATCCTAAGTCCGCCTTCGTCCTCGGAAAAAACCTTCAAGTTCTTTTTACCCAACCTTTCGCACTTAAGATGCGGCGGCGCGGGCGCTTTGGTTTGTAAATCCATTATCATGGAATAAATCGCCCCGTCGTAGGTGGTAAAAAAGCGCGCTAATTGACCGCCCGTTATCCTTAAACAATAACAAATTCGGCAATAATACGCCTCGAAAAGGCGCTGCTCTGAATTAGTTAAGCCGGAGTGGTACGGTCGAAAGTAACCGAACATACGTAATTAGCAGCAGCAGCTACCGTCGTTGTAGGTCCAATCGTAATGTTCGAAGTGAACGTCTTCTTGATCTTCGGTTTGCTTAGAATATTGTTCTAAGATAGTTTCCGCTTCTTTTTTTTCGGGTGTTTTTACAAGTTTTTCCATGCTTAATAAGTCCTTCATTTTTTTTGTATAGTTATATTATAATTTGTCTAAATTGGTTTGGTTTTCGTAGGTTCGTGCTAATTTGCCTAAAAGGTTTTTAAAGTAGAAAGTATACGTGATAGTTTAGAACGCTCCTCGTCAATAACCGCTTGCCACCTTTTTTTCGAGCGTTTTGCGGTTAGGCGCGAATCGATAAGTTCCATTAGGAAAACGGAAACTTTCATCGCGTAAACTTCTATCGGGGAAAGCAAATAGGCGTTAAGTCGGCCTTTTTTCTTTGCTTTCGAACGGTTTTTTTCGTCCGTTTTTACGGTGTTTTCCTCTTTTGAATAAACAGCGTCGCCTCTTAAAAATTCGACGTTGGAATACTTTTCCTTAAACTCTTTATCGACTGATTTTAATCGACTGTAAAAAGGTTGGTTGCTTAGCCACAAATGAGAAAGTTCGTGACATAAAACTTTCAAGGTAACCATCGACGATCTAAAAAGTAACGCGCCGAGTGATATATATATTTCGCCGCAGTCCTTCATATAGGCTTTCGGGGTTAAATTTTTGGTAAGATAAATATTGAACTCGGGAAAAACGTTTTCGCTTATCAACAACCTATTTATCTTTTTGATTAGTCGCCACCGAAGAAATGAAAAGTCGTACGACCTTGCGACGAGTTTTTTAAGTTGGTCTATCACTAAATCGGAACTTACGTAAAAATCAAGTTGAATAGCCAACGGATTTTCAAGATAACCGTTAAGCGTAATATCTCGGTTACTCATCTTTGGTTTCCTTCAAGATACCGAGTTCTTTTTTTAGTCTTAAAATCTCGTTCAAGTTCATTTTTTTAAAATACTTCCAAAAATATCCCGCTCTTCCCCAATAGGCGTAGCAATTTGCGTCTTTTTCGACGTAGCGCGCGACCTCTCGTAAGATATAACTGTCCATTGCTTCGGATAAAAACTTTACGCCGTTGCCGCGATTGGAAATTTTAAAACAAGTTACGTCGTCGTAGTCGACTATCCCCTCGTCTAATTCTTGTGGAAAAATACTTTGTAACGCGTATAAATATTCAACCGAGCGTTTTTGTAAATTCTTCTTGAAAAAATCCTCGCAAACGGTTGAAACGTTGTTACACGTGGTGCAGTTAAAGGAGCAGCCGTTGTTTAACAATAAATAAACTTCTTTATTGCGGTCGGAAAGGCTTTTGAAAAGTCCGTCGTTACGGATAAACGAAGAGCCTAAAACTATCGTGTCGAAATTATAGTTTTCAACGGCTTCGTTTATATCTTTTTCCGTACGGAAACCGTTGTTGAAACTAAGAATATACTTGGCGGACGGGAAATATTCGACGACCGAGTCGTAATACTTGGTTAAAAAACATACGGAATCGACTTTTACACCGCGTTGCGATAATAAATCCGCCGCGCGTTTTATTAAATCGTCGTTTAAAACGAGTGTGTTTAATAGTAATTCGAGTTCAACGCCGTACTCTTTTATAAGAGTAAGCATCCGCCAAAACAACTTTCTTTTATGTGGAAGCGCAAAGTTTAGCGCGACGTTTCTTCTGGTATGAAAATATTTGTTTACGGGCGGTGAAAAATAAAAAGAACGAATATATTTAGCGTATTTTTTTAAAAACGCCTCGAACTCTTCGATATTGGTATTCAGCGTTAAACCTACGTTAAATTTTTTAGTGAAATCCATAATTTAACGCTCCGTTACGCCGAAAGTTCTATCGGTTTTCGCGTACCATTGGTAAATTGCGGTCAAATCGTCTTGGTTTAAATCGGGGAAATACTTGTCCGTAAAATAGAGTTCCGCATAAGAGGCTTGGTATAAAAAGAAATTGGAAAGTCTTCGTCTTCCTCCCGTTCTAATTATAAGGTCTAAATCGAAAGGAAATTGCAAGGAGCGTAAAAAAGTTTCCTCGGTAACGGGTGCGCCGCGTTTTATAGCGTCGTTGACGGCGGCAACTATTTCGCTTCTTCCGCCGTAAGCAAGGGCTAAATAAAAGGTTCTTTTTCGGTCTTTGAATTTAGAAAGCGCCGTTTCGGTCTTATTTAGCGACGCGCGAACGTCTTTTGGAAAAAGCTCGAGGTTACCTACGAACTTAACGCATATCTCGTTTTTAGTACAAACGTCCAAAAACGGTGTATAATATTCAAAAACCATTTGCAAAATATGGTCTACTTCATCTTTATTGCGGTTGAGGTTCTCGGTAGATAAGGCGTAGCAAACGACGTTTTCCGTTCCTAAATCGAAAATACGATCTAACAAAGAAAGGATATTTTCCATTCCGGCGGTGTGTCCTTGACTTCTCGGTAGTCCTCGAGATTGCGCCCACCTGCCGTTACCGTCGGCGACGATACCTAAATTTTTAGGAACTTTTCTTTCATCCAACATACACTCTCCGTAAACTAAAACTAATACAGCAAGCAACCGAGCGCGCAAGTAAGAAAACCGGCAAGGTAGTTTACCGCAACGTTATCGATTACCTTAAAACCTTTAACGAGAGTCGCTTGATTTTCACAATGTAAAGGTTTTTCCGTCAATTTTCCGCATTTTTCGCATTTGTAAAGGCTTTGTAAAAGCGCGCCTAAAACGGAATCGAAAATCGTCCCTACGAAAGCGAACAGCGAAACGAGTAAATAATTTTTAAACGAGATTGCTTTATAAAGTAGCGGCAAAAGCGCTAAAAGCAAACTACCTATCGCCGCGGATACGGTGCCGAGTAGCGACACGCCGCCGCTTAAACCCTTTTCGACGGGTTTAAAGGTAAGAACGTTTAGCGTTTTACCTTTGGTCATACGCCCTATATCGGACGCTAAAGTGTCGGCAAATTGTTCTATAAAAGACAAGAAAAACAAATGATAGAACAACTTAACGCCGCTATAATAGTAAGCGATTAAAAATACTATTCCGAAAAAGCCTACCGCGATAATTTGCTTGGCGCTGCGCGCGCCGCTTGGTTTACGCAAGGTTTTATCGGGAATTTTGTTTAAAGTTTTATCGAAAAATAAAAACTTCCTCGTTAAAGTAACTACCGAACTAATCGTAAATAAAGTAAAAATAAAGGCGGTTGGCAAAAAGCCTTTTCCGAAAAAGCCTATCAAAGCGAATAGTATAAAGGCGAAAACGCCTCCGCTATAGGTCATCGATTTAGAACCTATCGCAAAAATAGCCAAAAAGGGCGAAACGATTAAAACTATTTGCAGCGGCAAAGGCGCTAACCCGTAATAATATAAAACGAGGTAGGAAAAAACTAAAAACTCGATAAAAATATTGTCAAGGCCTTTAAATCCGTAAAACTCCACGACGCAAGTTAAAGCGGCGATAGAGAGTATAAAAGTTACGGGTAAATTCATTTTAAAAATCAACGAAAAGACGAGGGTTGACAAAAAAGAAACTATATACACGCTAAGCGTTCCGTATAAAGTTTTACCTTCTCTAAGCGCAACGTTGCCCTTTTTGAAAACGGCGGTAAAAATCGGAGCGAATCCGTCGCCTAACGATAAGCAAAAATAGGATATCCCCGCGTATAGGTAAAAATCTTTGTTAATAAAATAACAAACAAGGGCGACGATAAACGTCGATAGTCCGAAGTAGAACAAGCCGACGGAATTTTTAGCGTCGTCACGACCGAAAACTTTAAGTTTTCCGCTGAAAGTTATAAACGCTAAAGCCAACGTGCCTAAGCCGTTTAAAATTACCCAATGAAGCGTGCAACCGAAAAAATATTTGCAAATAATCCAAACGAAGGAAGAAATTACGTGGACTATCTTTCTACAAACCGTTTTATTAACGTTCGTTCTCTTTTCTATAACGGCGCCTAAAAGCATTATCCCGACGGTGTACGCAAGGAAGACTATGTAGCCCGTAATTAAAAACCAAATCTTCACAATGCTTACCTTACCCGTCCGTGGAAATCGTTTAAAACGGCGTTGAAATTTTATTTTTAAGGGGTTGCCGCCTTTGGCGGCAACCCCCTGCGTTTTTTAAAAAACGCAAAAAATTTTGGTCGAGGTGACGAGACTCGAACTCACGACCTCTTGGTCCCGAACCAAGCGCGCTACCAAACTGCGCTACACCTCGATTATCCTAAAAAACACGCGATAACGGGCTTATAGCCGAACTTTTATCGTTCACCACTATCGTTTAGCCGACCCAATAGACTAAACCGTCGTAAAAGGTTAAGCCGAGTTTTTTACACATATTTTTTGATTTGTCGTTACCGTAAACTATATGGCAAAACGGAAGCCTGCCTACGCTTAAACAATAGTTTATATCGCGAATTAGAAGTTCGGTCCCGATACCGCGGCGTTTGTAAGATTCAAAAACCTCTAACATCCCCATAGAAAGTTCGCTATGGAAACTTATAAAGCCGGCAATCTTACCGTCCACGTAGCAACAAAAAGCGCCGCGCGTAGATAAAGCCGTTTGTACCTCTAGTTTACTCATAGGTAAACGGTAATTATCTAAAACGACTTTTATATTATAATCGGTAGAAGGCATTTTGTCAATCGTAATTAAGGGATTTTCGGGTAATTTTTCCGTTTTAGCCCAAAATGCTTGGTAACATCCCTTAAAACCGTCGATTTTAAACTTATCGCGTATTAGTTTTGCGGTTTCTTCGTCCGTTGCCATTGCAACTTTTACGTCTCTAAGGATATTAAGAACCTTTTTTCTTGCAGTTTCTCCGTTTACGCTAACGAGGGCAATATTATCGCAATTTAAAAGGGCTACGCCGTCTGATTCGGCGTATGCAAGTTTTGCTTTGAGGTCGTGTTTTAAGACCTCGATTAAGCATAAGTTTTTATTAAAATCTTGCGATAACAGGCTTATAGCCTCACTTTTTGATAACATAACGTAATCTTTGCCTTTCGTTGATTGGGTATTGTAATCTTCAGTCGGTCTAAGTTACGAGGTTAATCGCAACTTAGTGAGTTTAAGCGCAACGATGCGGATTAGGTGCGGAGACCGCGAACGTAAAGATCTTTGTAAACGCCGTTTTCTTTTTGTAAAAGTTGTTCATGGCTACCTCTTTCCTCGACGCCGTTTTCGGTTATTACGATAATTTCGTCGGCGTGTTTGATAGTGGAAAGTCTATGCGCGACGACGATAGTGGTTCTTCCTTTGGAAAGTTTTTCCAAACTTTCTTGAATTTGAAGTTCTGTAACGTTATCCAAAGCACTTGTTGCCTCGTCCAAAATAAGTATCGGCGGATTCTTCAAAAACGCGCGCGCGATAGACACCCTTTGCTTTTGACCGCCGGACAGTTTGACGCCGCGTTCGCCGACGTAAGTATCGTAGCCGTCGGGCAAAGCCGTTATAAAGTCGTGGATATTGGCAAGTTTAGCGGCTTGAATTATTTCCTCGTCGGAAGCGTCTAAATTGCCGTACGCGATATTTTCCTTAACGGTACCGCCGTACAAAAACACGTCTTGTTGAACGATGCCGATATTTTTTCTTAAATCCACTAAAGGAATATTCCTTACGTCGACGCCGTCGATTTTGATACTTCCCGCGTCTATATCGTAAAAGCGAGGAATAAGGTTGCAAAGTGTGGTTTTTCCGCCGCCCGAAGGACCGACTAACGCTACCGTTTCGCCCTTTTTGATATCAAGCGACAAATCGTCGATTACCAAGTTTTTAAGTTTCTCACCTTCCGTTTTTTCATCTTTGCGGTAAGTAAAACTTACGTGGTCGAAAGTAATATTGCCGTCTAATACGTCAACTTTAACGGGGTTTTCGGCGTCTTTTTCGGGCGCGATATCCATAATTTCGCGAAAACGGTTGAAGCCCGTCATACCTTCTTCAACCTGCTCGAATAAGTTAACGAAGGTGCGTATCGGGGAAATAAGCATTGAAATATACAATATGTAAGCCGCCATATCGCCCGATTCTATTATGCCGTTTGCGTAAAAAATTCCGCCCGCCGCTAACGTTGCAAGATACAATAAATCCATACAAAAACTCATACCCGTATGGAAGTTACCCATAAGTTTATAGTTCTTTTTTCGTACCGTTTTATACTCTTCGTTAGCGCGGTCGAATTTTTCGATTTCGTGGTTTTCGGCCGTGTAAGATTTTGAAACGCGAATCCCCGAGAGAGAACTTTCAACGCTTGCGTTTATCAACGCTGTTTTTTCCCTACCCTCTTTAAAGGTGGTTTTCATATCCTTTCTCAGTCTTACGACGATGAAAAACATCGGAGGAAGAAGCACTAATACTATCAAAGAGAGCCACGGGTTTATCGTCGTTAAAATCATAACGAGCGCGCCTATTATGGTGATTAAAGATATAAACAAATCTTCGGGACCGTGGTGCGCGAGTTCGGAAATCTCGAAAAGGTCGTTGGTAACCCTCGTCATAATGGAGCCGACTTTGGTTTCGTCGTAGTAGGAAAACGGCAATTTTTCAAGGTGGGTAAACAATTTAAGTCGCATATCGCCTTGTATTTTTACGCCGACTAAATGCCCCCAATAGGTTACGCAGTAGTTAAGCACGGCTTTTAGAATAAAAATGCCGAGCATAACGCAAGACCAAATTACTATTAAATTAACTTCGCCGTGAGGCGCGTAATCGTTCATTATGTTTCGCGCTATCGTGGGGTATATAAGGTTGCATATCGCCATTAAAAAAGCACAAATAAGGTCGAAGGAAAATAGGCCTAAATGCGGTTTATAGTATTTTGCGAAGGCGCATATCGTGTTTAGCGTCGAATAATTTTTTTTGCTTTCGTTTTTCATAGTTACTCTCTAAAAAATATATTCTTTTAATAATTTAGCACAAAATTTTGAATTTGTCCATTATTTTTTCCCTTATATAATTATTATATTTGACAAAACGCCGCCTTTTGGGCTATAATTTTTGCGTTTATGAGAGTGAAATATGTGAAAGCAGACTAAATTTTCGAGAGGCTTTATGAAAAGAGAAGACATTAGAAATATTGCCATAATCGCACACGTCGACCACGGCAAAACGACGCTCGTCGACCAGCTTTTGAAGCAAAGTCATATCTTCCGCACTAACGAGGTCGTCGCTGAAAGAGTTATGGACAGTAACGATATCGAGCGTGAAAGAGGAATTACAATCTTGGCAAAAAACACTTCCGTACACTATAACGGGGTAAAAATCAATATTATCGACACGCCGGGACACGCCGACTTCGGTGGAGAAGTAGAACGCATTTTGTCTATGGTGGACGGCGTAGTTTTACTCGTCGACGCGGTGGAAGGTTGTATGCCTCAAACCCGTTTCGTTTTGAAAAAGGCTTTAAACCTTAACAAAAAGCCTATCGTCGTTATCAATAAAGTTGATAAAGGCGGCGACGTCGACGTTACTTTAGACGGAATTATCGACTTGTTTTTAGACCTCGGCGCCAACGACGACCAACTTAACTTCAAAACCGTTTACGCTTCGGCAAAACAAGGTTGGGCTAACACCGATTTAAACGGAGAAAGGACTTCCATAACCCCTATTTTCGACACTATTTTATCGGAAATCCCCTCGCCCGAAGGCAGCGTTGACGAACCTTTGCAACTTATGATTTCCAATATCGACTACGACGAATACGTCGGTAGAATAGGCGTAGGTAAGATTATAAGAGGCAAATTAACGCAAAACCAACAAGTTTCCATTTGCCGCACGGACGGGACGGTAGTTAGGGCTAAAGTTTCTTTCTTGTATCAATTTGAAGGGCTTAAACGCGTTGAAGTCCCCGAAGGCAAAATGGGAGATATAGTCGCTATTATTTGTTCGGAAAAATTAAATATCGGCGAAACCGTTTGCGCCGCGGATAAACCCGAAGCGCTTCCCTTTATCGCTATCGACGAACCTACCATTTCCATGATGTTTATGGTTAACAACAGTCCGTTTGCGGGCAAAGAAGGTAAATTCGTTACTTCACGCCACTTGCGCGCAAGGCTCTTTAAAGAAGTCGAAACCAACGTTTCCATGCGCATAGAAGAAACGGAATCGGCGGACACTTTCAAGGTGTACGGCAGAGGCGAACTTCATCTTTCCGTTCTTATCGAAAATATGAGAAGAGAAGGTTACGAATTCCAAGTTTCCCGTCCTAAAGTTATCTATAAAGAAATAGACGGCAAGTGCTGCGAGCCTATGGAAGATTTAGTCATAGAAGTCCCCGACGAATTCGTCGGCGCGGTTATGAATAAAATAGGCGCGAGAAAAGGCGAACTTCAAAATATGAGCATTAACCCGAGCGGCGAGACAAAACTCGAATTTAAAATTCCTTCCCGCTGCCTTATAGGGTATAGGTCGGAACTTTTAACGGACACCAAAGGTTTCGGCGTAATGAGTCACGTTTTTGCGGGATACGAAGAATACAAAGGTGATATCCAAGAACGTTCGAGAGGTAGTTTGGTCGTTTTTGAAACGGGCGTTACCACTCAATACGGGCTTTACAACGCGCAAGAACGTTGCGTTTTGTTCGTAGGACCGGGGCTAAACGTTTACGAAGGTATGATAGTCGGGGAAAACTCTCGCGAGGACGATATCGTCGTTAACGTATGCAAACAAAAACACTTGACTAACAACCGTGCGAGCGGCAGTGAAGAAGCGTTAAAACTTACGCCGCCTACCGTGCTTAGTTTGGAACAATGTATGGAATTCATCGCCGACGACGAACTTTTGGAAATTACCCCCAAAAATATTCGCTTAAGAAAGAGAATTCTATCCAAAGAACTTCGTATGAAGGAATGGGCTAAAGCCCGTAGGTAGTTTTTATAACCGTCGTATAAATAAACCGTCCTTACAGACGGTTTAACGCATATTTTAATTATAGTTTACACGCATATTTATTTTCTTTATCCGGGGTTGTCGTCGTCATATTGCGGCGGCAGCCCTTTTTATCGTTTTCGCGCAGCGTTTTTTTTCGCGAGAGTTTGGTTTTTAAGTAAAAATAAAGCCGTCCCGAAAAGGACGGACTATTAGTAAGAATCACGAATATGAAAGAAGTTTTTTTAAATACGCGTAATTTGGTAAAAAACTTCCCAAAAACGCCCAAAAATCTTTTTGGTGGCCTTGAATTTTGATATGGCAAAGTTCGTGAACGACCACGTAATCGATACACTCTATAGGCTTCGTTAAAAGTTTTAGGTTGAAATTGAGTTTTTTGGTTTTATAGTTGCAACTTCCCCAAATGGAAGAAACTTCTTTTACCGAAAAACCGCTATGAAAAAGCCCCGTTTTGTGGTTGTATTCGGCTAATTTTACCGATAAAACCGACGCCAAAATTTGTTTTAAAGCATGCAAAACCGCCGAGTATTCGTCGGCGTTTTTTCTTTTATAGACGGTCAAAACCTTTCCGTCGAAGGCGTAATTAAAGTTAGCGCCCGAAACGACGTTTACGGGATAGCGGTTTTTAAAAATCACCGCGGAATTGCCGTCGTAATAAGCGATATTACGCATGTTTGCGGCTTGGTACTTTTCGTTCATCCACCCCAAAGAGCCGTTTAAAAACGCGAAAAGTTGCGAATCGGAAATACTTAACGGGCAAGTCGCGCGAAATTTTCCTTTAGTAGTCAATCTTAGCCGAATTGACGAAGCGGAAGATTTTTTAATCACTTCAACTTCGTAATCGCCTATTTTTACTTTGTATCCAAGTTGCAACGGTTTCATGGTAAGTATCTTTTTAAGACTTTACTTCTTTTTGCAGTCTTGCACGATAAAATCTAAAGCATCCTTTAAAATTGCGTTAGTTTGTTCGCGCCGCGTTTTTATTTGATAAGGAAAAAGATTACTTCTCGTTGTTTTTCAACCAAAGTTCGAAGTTCTTTAGCCGACGTTTTTATTAAATCGTCATTAGATTTCATTTGCTTTGCGTAACTTTTATCACACTGTTTTTTTCGGGGGTATGTAACTGTAATTTTATGATACCACTCCCTTGTGACGAAGCAAGCAGCGCCCTTACCTTATCACAGTATCACCGTCTACGACGAAGTTTTCCGAAACCCTCTGTCAACTCCGTTGACACCTCCCTTATCAAGGGAGTTTTCCGAAACCCTCTGTCAACTCCGTTGACACCTCCCTTATCAAGGGAGTTT
>CAZMOD010000002.1:0-1718 GCA_964567885.1 uncultured Christensenella sp. | reverse complement strand
TCCCCTCGAGGGGAAGCCACTATTTATTTGCAAGCCACGGTAAAAAAATTCGGGGGTGGTGGATTATTTTTTGCCGAACATACGGCGGACGAAGGCGGGAAGCCCGTCTTTTTTGTCGGGTTTTACGTTGGTTTCGACAGGTTTTTCGGAAGAATAGCGGGGCTCGTCCGAGACGTAGCGAGGTTCATCCGCCGCTTCACCGCGGTTATATCCTCTATCGCCGCGGCCGTCGTAGTCGTCTCTTTGAGCGTCTGCGTTTACGTATCTTTCGGAATAATCGCCGTTACCGTATCTACGGGAATACTCGTCGGAATTACCGAACTGAGAAGAATATCTTTGGTCTAACGGTCTTGCTCTTTCGGGAAAAGTAGGTTCGTAAACCTTTTCGGTTTTTCCGCCGAAAGAAGGTTCCGCACCGTAACGCCCGATAGGAGATCTTTCATCTGCACGTCCGCTATTTTCCAAGCGGGATTTGTTTATAGTCATAAACTCTTCGGTCTTGCGCTCGGTATCCCCTTGCTTTTGAGAAGCCGAAGGAGCAAAGAAAGGAGCGGGGCGGGAAGATTGTTCACTGCCCTCGTCGTCGACTTTTTTATCAAAACCGGTCGCAATGATGGTTATAATGATTTCTTCTTGGAGTTCGGGGTTAACGTTCATACCGAAAATAATGTTTGCGGTAGGATCGATGATTTCTTGAACTCTGTCGGCGGCTTCCTTAACTTGAAGCATGGATAAATCCTTGCCGCCCGTTACGTTTAAAATAATGCCGTGAGCGCCTTCGATAGTCGTTTCAAGCAAAGGACTTGCAACCGCTTGACGAACGGCTTCTATAACTCGGTTTTCGCCTTTAGCCCTACCTACGCCCATGTGCGCCAAACCTTGATTTTTCAAGATGGTTCTGACGTCGGCGAAGTCGAGGTTAATCAAGGAAGGCGTCGCGATTAAGTCGGCTATGCCGCAAATGCCTTGACGTAAAGTGTCGTCTGCGTACTTTAACGCGTCGACGAAAGGAGTGTCGGCGGGCAAAGCCTCTAACAATCTGTCGTTAGGAATAATTATAATGGTATCGACGTATTTTGCCAAGTTGGAAATACCTTTCTTGGCGTTTTGTTCACGCTTTTTACCTTCGAAATGGAAAGGCCTCGTTACGACCGCGACGGTTACGCACTCGGCTTCTTTTGCAATTTTAGCAACTATCGGAGCGGCGCCCGTGCCCGTTCCGCCGCCCATACCGGCTGCGATAAACAATAAGTCTACGCCCTTGACGGCTTGCTCTAAAATCTTTTTGCTTTCCTCGGCGGATTGTTCGCCTACGGCGGGATCGGCACCCGCGCCTAAACCTTTGGTTACACCCGCGCCGATTTGAATTTTATTTGCGTCGTCGCATAAAGACAGCATCAACGCTTGCTTATCGGTGTTTACCGCGACGAATTCCGCCGTGTCAACGCCGAGTTCTATCATTCTGTTTACCGCGTTGGAGCCTGCGCCGCCGACGCCTATTACTTTAATTTTTGCTACGTTTGATTGATTGTACATATCGTAATCTTCGGAATAATCCGAATCCTCCTCGTTATCTTCTTGAGTTTGGTATAAATTTTCTAATTCTAATCTTCTTGCCTCTTCTTCGGCTAGGCGACGCGCTTCCTCTTCGGCTTGGCGACGTGCTTCCTCTTCGGCTTGGCGACGTGCTTCCTCTTCGGCTTGGCGACGTGCTTCCT
>CAZMOD010000001.1:0-92492 GCA_964567885.1 uncultured Christensenella sp. | reverse complement strand
ACAACGATCTTATGGTTCAAAAACTCGTCGAAGAAGGTGTAGTTTTACTAAAAAACGATAATGAAACTTTGCCCCTAAAAGAAAACGAAAGAAAAGTAAACCTTTTTGGTATTATGTCTTACGATAAGGCGTTTTTACTTAGTGGAAGGGGTAGCGGAAAAGCAACGATAAACGAGGAAAAGAAAGTAACTCTTTCACAAGGGCTAAAATCTGAAGGTATTCAAGTTAACGAACAACTTATGGAGGACTATAATTGGTACAAGGGCGGTAGTTGGTCGGAAGGTTTAGAATTTTTTGAACCGCCGGTATCGTTTTACGGAGGTTACGCAGGTAAGAAAAAAGAAGACCGCGATAACAAAACCGTATTACAAGGCGCTAAAGACTTTTCTCAAGTTGCCGTAGTCGTTTTTACGCGACTTGGCGGAGAAGGATGGGATTTACCTTTAAATCAAACCAAATGGTTAAGTGGCAAAAAAACTGTCGATAGTTCTCGTACTTCCTTACAACTAACTACTGAGGAAGAAGATATGCTTAACCTCGTTTGTACTAACTTTGAAAAAGTAATAGTGCTTATTAACTCGGGAAGTTCAATGCAATTAGACTTTTTGAAGAACGACAAAATCGGTGCGGCACTTAACGTTTGCTATCCCGGTCAATCGGGAACAAAAGCAATCGCACGAATTTTAAAAGGTAGCGTTAACCCTTCCGGTAGAACTGCCGATACTTTCGTTAGCAATTTAAAAAGCAATCCTTCTTACGCCAATGCTATTATGACGGCGGTAAGTGATTCGAATAAACATATAAGTTACACCGAAGGCGTTTACGTAGGATATAAGTGGTATGAAACCGCAGAAAAAGAAGGATATTTCGATATCACGGGTACGTCTTACGATAACGAAGTTGTTTATCCTTTCGGACATGGTTTAAGTTATACTACTTTTGAAAAGAAAATCATCGGTTATGAATTATCGACCGAAGGCGATGATATACAAAGCAATACCACGATCGAGGTTGCTGTTTCCGTTACTAACACGGGTAACGTCGCCGGTAAGGACGTAATTGAACTTTATTATACGCCGCCTTACATCTCAGGTGGAATTGAGAAAGCCCATATTAATTTATTAGCATTTGAAAAAACCAGCGAAATCGAACCCGGTGAAACAAAAAAATATAAGCTTTCTTTTACCGCATACGATATGGCGTCCTACGATAGTTATGATGCAAATAAAAACGGTAACGCTGGTTGGGAGCTTGAAAGAGGGCTTTATAAAGTTCAACTTCTTGAAAACGCGCACGCCTGGAAAAGGTTGCATGAATCTACCGAAAACACCGTCAAATTTCAATTAAAAACTGATTTGTTGTATCCGCAAGATCCGGATACTGGTTATACCGTGGAAAATCGTTATGGCGATTTTGACATCAACGGTAATTACATCGAAGGTACTGCATACGCTAACGTTCCTATAGACGGTAGTACCACAGGAAAAAAGATAGGATGGCTCACAAGAGAAAACTTCCTTGATAGTTTTCCATTCGGAAAAACTGCCGTACGTGATAACGACGTTTTGGTTAAACGAGCAAACTCGTATATCCATAACGACGCATACGTCGGTATTACCGAAGAACCTACGCAAGGTGTTAGCGGTGATTTATCGCTTACTTTAACAAAAGACGGACAAAAGCCTACTAAAGACCAATTAACGAGTGGTAAAAACTTGATTTATAACGACGATCTGGTTATGAAACTTGGCGCCGACTATAATTCGGAATTATGGGATTCGCTTTTAAATCAATTGACCAAAGACGAACTTTTATATTTCGTTGAATCAAGTGGCTACGCCACAGATGAAGCGTTAAGCATCGGTAAACCGTTTATGAACGAAATTGACGGGGGAACGAGTTTTAACGTAGAGGTTAACAATCCTTTAAATAACGATCAAAACAAGTGGACAGGATTTTGTAACGCTACTTTGTGGGCTCAAACTTGGAATAAAGAACTTATGTTTGCTTTCGGACAGGCAATTGGACAAGAAGGACAAGACACTGGCGTTAGCGCTTGGTACGCTCCCACGGTTAATCTTCACCGAGCACCTATTAACGGAAGAAACTTCGAAGCGTTTAGTGAAGATGCCGTATTATCTGGATATTTGTCGGCAAATTTGATTAAGGGCGCTAAAACTAAAGGTTTAAGGCTATATTTGAAACATCTCGTTTTATCGGAAGAAGGACCTAACCCGAAGGGACTTAACGTATGGATTACCGAACAAAATTTGCGTGAAAACTATCTTAAACCTTTTGAAATTGCGGTTAAAGAAGGTGGCGCAAACTCAGTTATGAGTTCATTTAATAATCTTGGCGGTTCATGGACGGGCGGCAACTATTCGTTAATAACCGATATTTTACGTAACGAATGGGGATTTAAAGGTACCGTTATCACAGATTGGTGTGTAGGAACCGGCGATATGACCGTTGAGCGCGGCATTCGCGGCGGTAACGATATTTGGCTAAGCCCTAAGGATCGTTGTGACAATGGATTAGACGAATCTAACGCTGTATCTTGGACTCTTGCGAGAAGATCGGCAAAGAATTTATTATATTCAATTTGCAACACTTATTACGAAGCAAAAACATACGATCCGACAGCGGAAATCGGTGTTGCCGAAGTAGGTGACGTTTTCCGTTGGTGGATTCCCGCTTTAGTATTTATAAACGTTACGGTCGTTGCTGCTTGCGCCTTCACCGTATATAGCACGTTCTTTAAAAAGAAAAAGATCGTTGCAACGGTAGAAGATTCATCGGATACTGCAACTGAATAAGAGTTTTAAAAAACGCTTAATCGTAAGATTAGGCGTTTTTTTTGTAAATGAAAACGGGAAAATCAAATCGTAAAAAAATGAAAAATACCACTTAAAATAATTGATTTTAAAAACTTTTACGAACGGCGTAATTATGATTTTGTAATAAAATCTAATATAAATAATATAGTTTTAAAGTGAAATTTTTAATTAAATCTTTAAAATTATCCGCAGTGATAATAGGCTCGATAATAGGCGCCGGGTTTTTAAGCGGCAAGGAAGTCGCTGTGTTTTTTAGCGGACAAGATCCGTTAATTACTTGCGTTTTAATCTTTTTAGCGTTCTTCTTAATAATTTTTTTCTTTTTAAGGTTTTACGAAATTTTAGACGAAAACGCATTTGTAATTTTAAAAGCAGTTCTTTTATGCGGTAACTTTATAATATCCGCAGGTATGCTTTCCGCGATTGACGGCATTTTTTATTTACAATTTCCCGTATTTAACGGTATTCCCGTGTTTTCAATTATATCTTTGCTTTTAGCAAACGTTGTTGCCATAAACGGTAAAAGTGGACTTAAAAAAGCAAATTGCTTTTTAATCCCCGTAATCGTTTCGGTATTAATTATTACAGTTGCCGTATCACCTAATAAAACTTTAGTATCTAACGGAAAGATCGTTCCTAATAAAATAATTTCTTATTGCGGACTTAATTTAACGCTCGTTTTGCCGCTATTAAGCCGATTGGGTGCAAACGAAGATAAAAAAGTTCTCGTTATATCTTCTTTGATTTCAGCGCTAGCGGTGTCGCTTGGGTTGTTGGTAATATTTGCGTTGATTTCAGGTTTAGACGTAAGTCTATTATCGAGCGATTTACCGATATTAAAATCGTTAGCAAGTAACTCCGTGATATATTTCGTTTACCTTTCTATTTTGATTATTGGAATTTTAACGAGTACTTTCGGCGCTTATTATCCGCTTTTCAACTTTTTTTCTAACGAATTTTGGGGTTCGGTCGGGAAAATTTTGCTTTGCGTTTCGCTTTTTATATTTTCAAGGCTAACGTTTTCAGAAGTAGTCGGTAAAGTCTATCCCGTTTTCGGCGTTTGCGGTTTTATAGTAATAATTATTTTGATTTTTTCACGATTCGTTTTTCCAAAGCGGAAACGAAAAAGTACATTACCGCCGCTAAAAAACAAAGAGTTACAGTTCCCGTCATCACGAGGTCTAACTTAAATACTTGCCCGCCGTAGACGATAAGATAGCCTATCCCTTGCTTAGAAACCAAATATTCGCCCATAATCGAGCCTATCCAACTCATTCCGACGTTGATTTTCAACGTTGATATAAGAGTAGGGATCGACGCCGGCATAATTAGATATCTAAAAATCTTACCTTTGTTTGCGCCTAAAGAACGTAAAAGAAAAATTTTTTCTTCCTCGACTTCTTGAAACCCTGCGTACATATTTATTATCGTAACGATAACGGTTACTAAAAACGTCATAAAGATTATTGCTTTAGTTCCCGCGCCGAACCATATTATTATCAGAGGACCGAGCGCTATTTTCGGTAAACTGTTTAAAACGACGACGTACGGCTCGAAAACTTTCCTTAAAAAAGTCGACCACCAAAAGACGACCGCGACTAAAATTCCGACCGCCGATGCTAATAAAAAGCCGATAACCGTTTCGAATAGAGTAGTCCCGATATGAAGGAATAATTCTCCGCTTATATATAGCGTCCTAACTGTTTGTATTATCCTTGACGGACTGCTAAATAAAAAACCGTCTATTAAATTTAAGTAAGTTAAAAATTCCCATATAAAAAGAAATAATGCAAGAACGAGAATTTGCGTTGTTTTAACCGCAATCTTCTCTTTTCTTAGTTTTTTTACGTATAAATGATGCTCCTTTGAATAATTATAGTCGGTCATTTTCGTTAAGCTCCTTCCAAAGTTTTTCAAACCAAACGGAAAAATTTTCGTTTTCGCGCCTTTTTAAAGGCGAAGTATCTTTTTCAAAATCGACGTGATATTGACTTTTTACGTTTGCGGGGCGTTTGGATAGTACGATAATTTTATCGGCTAATGAAATTGCTTCCGAGATATCGTGCGTAACTAAAATCGCGGTTTTTCTCTCGGATTTTATTACTTTATATACGTCGTCCGACACTTTTAATCTCGTTTGATAATCGAGCGCCGAAAAAGGCTCGTCTAAAAGCAATAAGTCGGGTTTAGACGATAGCGTTCTTATCAAAGCCGCCCTTTGACGCATTCCGCCGGATAATTGGTCCGGGTAGCGTTTTTTAAACTCGTCTAATCCGTATTTTTTCAGTAAATCGGAACAATATCTTACGTTTTCAGGTGTTTTTATATTTTTAATCGTTAACGGAAGCGTAACGTTATTTTCTATCGTAAGCCAAGGAAATAATTGGTCTTTTTGAAACATATAACCTACTTTATCGTTAGGTTTTACTATTTCTTCGCCTTTAATAGTAACTTTTCCTTTTGATTTTGGTATAAGTCCCGCGACGAGTGATAACACGCTGGTTTTTCCGCATCCCGAAGGACCTATAATCGCAACGAATTCACCTTCGTTTACGGTAAAATTCAAGTCTTTAATTGCCAAAGTTTCGCTATTCGGCGTATGGTATGAAAGAGAAATATCTTGTAATTTTAAAAAAGCGTCCATATTAACCTCAAAAAAAGCCCGCAATATTTTGCAGGCTTTAATCGTTATCCGAAGATTTTTTTATAAACATCTTCCGTAATTTCGTTATAGACGAGGTCTTCGTATTTTACCCTCGTCGCAAGTTCTCCTGCGTTCTCCATAACCTCTTGCAAGCGATTAAACGCTTCTTTTTTTAGAAGTAAATCTTCTTGCCAAGCGTCAATTTCTTTATAAGAATTCAACGAATCTTCGATTGATTGTAAACTCGTTGAGGGGAAGGATTTTTCTATAAGTTTAGCGACTTTTTGCGTATCCGTTTCCTTAATATATTTTATGGCGTTATATAGCGCCGATGTGAATTTTTTTATTAAATCCTCGTTACTTTTTATAAAACTTTCTTTCGCGGCAAAGGTGGTAAAGGGGACTTCGCCGGATTCTTTTCCGACGCTTGCAACGATATACGCTTTACCTTCTCTTTGGTACTCTGAAGCGGTCGGCTCGAACATAGTAACGTAATCGCCGGTACCCGCTACGAAAGCCGCTGCAGTTAGATTGAATTGCACGTCATAATTAAGCGTTACGTTTTCACCGTCGTTAAGTCCGTTTTTATTTAAAGCGTATTCAAGCGACATTGCCGGACTTCCGCCGCGCCGCCCCGCGATAATTTCTTTTCCGGTTAAAGTTTCCCAAGTAAAGTTTTTATCTTGGTTTCGTCCCATTAAAAACGAGCCGTCTCTTTTGGTTAATTGTGCGAAGATTTTAGGTGTGTCTTTTGCTCCGCCGATCGTAGTGTAAATTATGGTTTCAGGACCTAAAAGCGCGATATCGCAACTTCCCGACAGAAGCGCCGTCATCGACGCGTCTGAACCACCGCCGTTAGTAAGCGAAATCTCCAAACCTTCTTTTTCAAAAAAACCGCCGTCTATCGCGACGTAAAAGGGGGCGTAGAATATAGAATGCGTTACTTCGTTTACCTCAACTTTCGTTTTACCGTTGCTATTTTGACAAGCGACGGAAGTTAAAAGCAATATAAACGTTAAGTAGAATATTAGTAGTTTTTTCATAGACCTCCGAAGAATACCTTGTAGTATCGTTACGATGAGTTTCCGTTTACTTAAGTTTTTGCGGAAACTTTTACGTTATATAGTCATAATATGTCGAAAAATAGATATTTGATAAAAAATACTCGACTATTTCGTTATTTAGCCAAAGTAAGTTTGACAATTTAGCAAATTTATTATAAAATAAAATGCGATATAATTTTATCAAAATTTAGGCTATTCGATATAGGAATATTTTATGGAAATGCAAAAGACTTACAACCCGAACGATTTTGAAAAGCAAATTTACAAAAACTGGGAAGAAAAAGGCTATTTTAAAGCCAAGGTTAATCCCGATAAAGTACCTTTTACCATCGTTATACCGCCTCCAAACATTACGGGGCAACTTCATATAGGCCACGCTCTTGACGAAACCTTGCAAGACACCATCATAAGGTTTAAACGTATGCAAGGATACGAGGCTTTATGGCTTCCGGGTACCGACCACGCGTCAATCGCTACCGAAGTCAAGATTGTTGAACTTATGAAAAAGGAAGAAAACCTTACCAAAGAAGAAGTCGGAAGAGAGGGCTTTTTAAAACGCGCTTGGGCTTGGAAGGAAAAATACGGCGGACGTATCGTTGAACAATTAAAATGTTTAGGTTCTTCGTGCGATTGGTCGCGTTTGGCGTTTACTATGGACGATCGCTGCTCGAAGGCGGTAAAAGAAGTTTTCGTTAACCTTTACAATAAGGGCTTGATATATCAAGGTTCTAAGATTATAAATTGGTGTCCGTCGTGTAAGACTGCTCTTTCCGATGCGGAAGTTGAGTATGAAGAAGAAGCGTCTAACTTTTGGCATTTAGATTATCCTTTAAAAGACGGAAGCGGCGTTTTAACCGTTGCTACGACGAGACCTGAAACTATGCTTGGCGATACCGCGGTTGCCGTTAACCCCAAAGACGAAAGATTTAAGTCTTATATCGGCAAAACTTTGATTTTACCTATCGTCGGAAGAGAGATTCCCGTCGTTGCAGACGACTACGTTGCTTTAGACTTCGGTACCGGTGCGGTGAAAATTACCCCCGCGCACGATCCTAACGACTTCGAGGTAGGGCTTCGCCATAACTTAGAAGTAATCCGCGTTATGAACGACGACGGAACGATGAATCAAAACGCGGGTAAATATCAAGGATTAGACAGATTCGAATGCAGGAAGCAAATCGTAAACGACTTAAAAGAATTGGGCGTTTTGTCTAAAATCGAGCCGCACGCTCACAACGTAGGACATTGCTATCGTTGTAATTCTAGCGTAGAACCTATCGTTTCAAAACAATGGTTCGTTAAAATGGACGACTTAGCCAAGCCCGCTATAAAAGCGGTTAAAAATAAATCTATACGCTTCGTTCCCGAAAGATTCACAAAAATTTACTATAATTGGATGGAAAACATTAAAGACTGGTGTATTTCTCGTCAATTATGGTGGGGACACCGTATTCCCGTATATTACTGCGAGGATTGCGGAGAGATGATGGTTTTGAAGGAAGAACCTACCAAGTGCACTAAGTGCGGAAGTACTCACTTCCACCAAGATCCCGACGTTTTAGATACTTGGTTTAGTTCCGCCCTTTGGCCTTTCTCGACTTTGGGTTATCCCGATATGACGGAAGATTTAAACTACTTCTATCCGACAGACGTTTTGGTTACCGGTTACGACATAATTTTCTTCTGGGTAGCGAGAATGATATTCAGCGGCTTAGAGCATATGGGTAGAATTCCGTTTAAGGACGTAGTTATTCACGGCTTGGTACGCGACGACAAGGGAAGGAAAATGAGTAAGTCTTTAGGCAACGGCGTCGATCCTTTGAAGGTCATAGACGAATACGGCGCCGATACTTTAAGGTTCTCGTTAGTATCCGGCGTTGCAGCAGGCAGTGATATTCGCTTCTCCAAAGAAAAATGCGAAAGTTCGCGTAACTTTATCAATAAGGTTTGGAACGCTTCGCGCTTCGTGTTGATGAACGCAGAAAACGTTGAGATTATTCCTATCGAAGATATTAAACCCGAACTTAAAGATAAATGGATTTTATCAAGGTTGAATTCTTGCATTAAAGAAGTAACGCTTAATATGAATAAGTACGAATTAGGAGTTGCTTTGACTTCTTTACACGACTTCGTTTGGTACGATTTTTGCGATTGGTACATCGAACTTTGCAAGTCCGCCTTATACGGCAACGACGAACAAAGAAAGAGCAAAACAGTATCCGTTCTCGTATTCGTTTTAAAAGAAACGTTAAAACTTCTTCATCCGTTTATACCTTTCGTAACCGAAGAAATTTATTCTTATATTCCTTCAGCGAAAGGCAGTATAATGGTTTCCGAATATCCTAAGTATAATTCAAGACGCAACTATAAAAAGGACGTAGATAAGATGAACTCCGTTATGGATATTATCAAAGCCGTTCGTCAAATCAAGTCTAAAACGGGTGCTCCTCCGTCTAAAAAAGTAGACCTTTTCGTAATATCAGAAAACGTAAAACTTTTAAAGGATTGCGGTGATTTAATTAAAAAACTTGCAGGTGTTGAGGAAATTACGGTTATTTCTTACAAGGAAGAATTAAAAGAAAAAGTCGTTACGCAAGTTTTAAACGGCTTCGAACTTTATATTCCTCTCGGCGAATTAGTCGATATTAAGGCGGAAATCGAAAGACTTACCAAGGAACTTAGTAAGACTGAAGAAGAAATCGCGCGTGCAAATTCCAAACTCAATAACACGGGCTTCATCGCTAAAGCACCTAAGGAATTAGTTGAAAACGAAAAGAAAAAACTTGAAAAATACCTTGAACTTAAAGGAAAATTACAAGAAAACCTTAACGACTATCTCAATTAAAAGGAATAATAACGCCTTGCCTTTAAATTTGCGTGGGAGCGTTATTTAAATAATTAAATGAAAAATAACAAGACTTTAAAAGTCCGTTTCTTAGGCGGCGTCGGTGAAATCGGCAAGAATATGACCGCTTTGGAATTCGGCAAAGACGTTATCGTAATAGACGCAGGTTTAACCTTTCCGACGCAAGATATGCCGGGAATAGACCTCGTTATACCCGATACCACTTATTTAAACGAAAATAAAGATAAAATAAGAGGGGTTGTTTTAACCCACGGGCACGAGGACCATATCGGCGCCGTTCCTTATTTACTAAGGGAACTAAACGTACCCGTTTACGGCAGTAAAATGACGTTAGCCCTTTTAGAAACTAAATTAAAAGAATTTAAGATAGGCAATTACAAATTGAAACGCGTCAAACCGCGTGAAAAAATCAATTTAGGTTGCTTTACCGTTGAATTTATCAACGTAAACCACTCTATATCCGGCGCGTGCGCTTTGGCAATAACTACGCCCGTCGGTACAGTAGTGCACTCTGGCGACTTCAAAATAGATATGACTTCGCCTAACGGCGAGATGATGGACTTTTCGCGGCTTACTGAAATCGGCAAAAAAGGCGTTTTGCTTTTATTGTGCGAGTCTACTAACGTCGAGCGCCCGGGATACACTATGAGCGAAAGCGTTGTGTCCGACACCTTAGAAAGGCTTTTTACAACCAACGCGAAAAAGCGTATAATAATCGCGACGTTTTCTTCTAACGTCAATAGAATTCAACAAATTTTTAAAATTGCCGAAAAAAACAAGCGTAAAGTTGCGCTTTCCGGTAGAAGTATGATTAACGTTACCGAAGCGGCGATGAAAATAGGTGAACTCGAAATACCGCAAGGTATTTTAGTCGATATCGATAAAATTAAAAATATTCCGGATAAAGAACTGGTTATTATATCGACGGGAACACAAGGGGAGCCTATGAGCGTTCTAACCCGTATGGCGGGTGATGATTATCCTCAAGTTTCTATTGGTAAAAACGATACTATAATCATTTCTGCAAGTCCTATTCCGGGCAACGAAAAGTCTATTTTCGACGTAATTAACAAACTTTATAGAAAGGGCGCGGAAGTCGTTTACGAATCTATTGAAAAGATTCACGTTTCGGGACACGCTTGTCAAGAAGAACTTAAAATTATGCACAGTCTTTTAAAACCTAAGTTCTTTATTCCCGTTCACGGCGAATACAGACATTTGAAAAAGCACGTCAATTTAACCAAAGAACTTGGTATGAAGGATTATCAAATGTTAATCCCCGATATCGGCGATACGGTTTTATTAACTGAAAAGACTATGAGATTCGGCGATAAATTCCACGCAGGCTCACGCTTCGTCGACGGACTTCAAATAGACGATTCTACGACGTACGTTCGCGATAGACTGCATTTAGCCGAAGACGGGCTAATAATCGCGCTTTGCTGTATATCGTCGGAAAGCGGTGAATTATTACAAACGCCCGACGTTATATCTAAAGGCGTAGTTTTGTCCGACGAGCAAACTGAAACTATACGACAAATAATCTCTAAATGCGTACAAAGTTTCGATATGAAGGCTTTAGGCGATACGAGGGAAGTTAAACACAAAATTCGTTCCTCAATTCGCAATTACGTTATGAAAAAGACCAAAAACAATCCTATGATTTTGCCCGTTATTACCGAGGTATGATGAAGTTTTCAGAAAAAATTCAACCGAATATTGACGAGCGGGTTTTAAATCTTTCCAAAAAGTATCGCGCGGAGGGTATACCCACCGCGCTTTACGATACCTTAAACGAACTTATTTTAACCGTTTCTATAAAAAATCCTAAAAACGTTTTAGAGATTGGCACGGCGGTTGGAATAAGCGGTTCGGCAATGTTATTTTCCGCGAAAGACGCTAATTTAACTACTATCGAGAAAGACGAAGACAGTTATTTGCTTGCAAAAAAGACTTTTAGCGATTTTAATTTTTCCTATCGCGTAAAACAATATTTAGGCGACGCGGGCGATATTTTAAGATTTTTGGAAGGACCGTACGACTTTATATTTTTAGACGGTGCGAAAGCGCGGTATTACGACTATTTGCCCGATTTAAAAAGAATTTTGTCTACGGGCGGCGTTTTGTTTGCCGATAACGTGCTTTTCCGCGGGTATATCGACGGCGGTGTAAAATACGACCGTAGGGATAACACGATAGTTAGGAATATGCGCGCGTTTTTAGACGATTTAATCAACGATAAAAATTATATTTGTTCCATACGCGAGATAGGAGACGGCGTTTTAATCGCTTACAAAAAATGAAAAATTTCGAACTTTTAGCCCCCGCGGGCAATTTAAGTAAACTAAAAACCGCTATTTATTACGGCGCCGACGCAGTGTATCTTGGCGGAAAGAATTTTTCCTTGCGGTCTTTTTCGGATAATTTTACCGATGAAGATTTAAAAAGAGCCGTTGATTTCGTTCACTCTAAAGGTAAAAAAGCGTACGTAACGGTTAATATTTTTGCCAAAAACGCCGATTTTTCGTATATAGAAGACTATTTGAAATATTTAGAGGCAATAGGCTGCGACGCCGCGATTGTTTCCGACCCCGGCATTATCGCGACTTCTTTAAAAGTAGCGCCGAAACTTCCCGTTCACGTATCGACGCAGGCAAATACGCTTAACAAGTACGCCGCAAAATTTTGGGCGGACTTGGGCGCCGAAAGAATTATTTTAGCGCGTGAATTAAGTTTATCCGATATAAAAGAAATACGCGATTATCTTCCTTCTTCGGTTGAAATCGAAACTTTCGTACACGGCGCTATGTGCATATCGTATAGCGGAAGATGCTTGCTGTCCGATTATTTTTCCAATCGCTCGTCCAATAGAGGCGAGTGCGTTCAAGCGTGCCGCTGGAATTATTCCATACGTGAAAAGCGCTCGAACGGCGATTTTTACGATATTTGCGAGGATGATAAAGGTACTTATATTTTAAACAGTAAGGACTTAAATATGATTTCTTACCTCGACAAAATGTACGAAGCGGGTATTTCTTCGTTGAAAATCGAAGGGCGCATGAAGAGCGAGTATTACGTTGCCACCGTTATTAACGCATACCGCCGCGCTATCGACGAATTCGAGCGTTTAGGAGCAGGATACAAGGAAAACCCTTTATTCGAAAACGAGATTTTAAAAACCAATCACCGCGCTTTTACCACTGCGTTTACTTTGGATAAAAACGACCAAACGGTAAATTACGCCGATTCGCAATCGGCGGGTGAAAAATCTTTTATCGCTGTCGTGAATAGTTACGATGAGAAAACGGGCGTTGCCGAAATTGAAATGCGCAACAGATTTTTCGTCGGCGACGAGTTGGAAGTTTTATCCCCGTCAGATTCCTTTAATCGCGTTATAAAAGTAACCGATTTAAAAAATAAAGCGGGTGAAGCGGTAGAGGACGCGAAAATCGTTCAAGAAAAACTGTATTTAAAGACCGACGTAAAACTGTCGGCAGGCGATATTATAAGGCGTTAATCGTTATAATTCGACCGATTTCGACATAATTTACCTAAGGTAGGTAATTTTATGTTTCTTGATTTTATAGCCTTTATTATAAGCAAGTGTATCTTTTTTTGTTCGGCGTTTGCGGGCGATTCTTTCCCGACGCCTTTATCCAAAGAAGAAGAAAAAGAACTGTTGTTTAAATTTAAAAAAGGCGATGAAAAGGCGAAGGAAAAACTTATCAGTCATAATCTTAGGCTCGTTGCGCATATCGCGAAAAAATATCACGGTGCCGACGATATGGACGATTTGATTTCGGTTGGTACCGTCGGTTTGGTTAAGGCAATTTCTACTTTCGAGCCCGAAAAAGGAACGCAACTTGCGACTTATACCGCGCGTTGCATTGAAAACGAAATTTTAATGCTTTTAAGGGCAAACAAAAAACGACAAGCGGACGTATCGATATCCGAAGTCGTCGGAACCGATAAAGACGGCAACGAACTTACTTTAATGGACTTGTTATCCGACGGCGACGAGTCTATTATCGATAAAGTAGAAAGATCGGCAAATAGCAAAGCGATAATCAATTACTTAAAAAAAACGCTTAGCGATAGAGAGTTTAAAATTATAGTTTTAAGATACGGACTAAAAAACGGCGTGCCGCTTCCGCAAAGAGAAGTAGCAAGTTTATTAAAGATTTCAAGGTCGTACGTTAGTCGAATAGAAAAGAAAGTCATAGAGCGTTTGCGTGAGGATTCAGACTATTTGAAGTCTTTCGTAATCTAATCGTAAAAAGTATAGAAATCATTGATAAAATCAAGGATTTTAAGAATTATTATGAAATACGTAATTATAAGCGGTGCTACCGGAGGTATTGGTTCGGCGTTTTGCAAAAATCAAGTTTTGCAAGGCGAAAACGTTATAGCAATCGGTAGAAGTCAAGATAAACTTAATAAACTAAAATGCGATTTGTTATCGTTAAATTCATCGGTTGACGTTTTGACTTTTACGTGCGATTTATCGAGTCACGTGGACAGGGAAAAATTGTTTTCGGATATAAAAAAAAATAATTTGCAACTTAAAAGACTTATAAACGTTGCTGGTGTAGATACGCAAATGGCTTTCGAGCGTTACACTCAAGAAAAGATTATTTTTCAAACTCGGGTTAATTTTGAAAGCGTCGTTTCGCTTACCAAGTTTTGCTTGGAACTAAATTCCGACGATTTAGAGATTTTAACAGTATCGTCCTCTTGCGGACTAACCTCGATGCCGTACTTTGCGTTATATTCGTCAACCAAATGCGCACTTATAAATTTTTTCGACGCTTTGCGGTACGAATATAAAAAGAATAAAGTTAAGATAACTACCTTAACGCCCGGCTCAGTGCCGACGCGCCCGGATATAGTTGAGGATATTAAAAAGCAAGGACTTACGGGGAAACTTTCTTCTAAACCGCCCGAGTACGTGGTAGAAAAAGGTTTAAAAGCACTTTCGCTAAACAAAAGAAGATGTATTCCCGGATTATATAACAAATTCGTTTGTTTTTTAACAAAGATAACGCCGTACGGCGTGCAAGCAAAAATTATTGCTCGCAAATTTTCAAACAAACAAAAAGACGCATTTTAAGCGAATAACTAAGGCGGTAAAATTATGAGTTACGCAGATAAAGTTTTTATACAAAATTGCAAAGACATTTTAGCAAACGGCGTTTCCGACGAAAATTTAGAAGTACGTCCGCATTGGGAGGACGGTACGCCCGCGCATACTTACAAAAAGTTTTGCATCGTCAATAGGTACGATTTGCAAAAAGAATTTCCTATTTTAACTATAAGAAAGACTTTTTTCAAGTCCGCTGTAGACGAACTTTTATGGATTTGGCAAAAAAAGTCCAACAACGTTCATGACCTCAAAAGTCATATTTGGGACAGTTGGGCGGACGAAAACGGCTCCATCGGCAAAGCCTACGGCTATCAATTATCCGTTAAACATCATTATAAAGAAGGCGATTTCGACCAAGTTGACAGGGTTATTTACGATTTAAAACATAACCCCGCATCCCGCCGCATTTTGACGAACATTTATAATTTTGAAGACTTGCATGAAATGCACCTTTACCCGTGCGCGTATTCGATGACCTTCAACGTAAGCGGTAATAAACTTAACGGTATTTTAAACCAACGTTCCAACGATATGGTCGTTGCGAATAATTGGAACGTCGTTCAATATTCCGTTTTACTTATCATGCTTGCAAAAGTTTGCGGTTTCGAGGTAGGCGAACTCGTACACGTAATCGCCGACGCGCATATTTACGATAGACACGTCCCCGTGCTAAACAAAATGTTCGAAAATACTCAATACGATGCGCCGAAACTGATTATAAAACGCGACGTAAAAGATTTTTACGATTTTACAGTGGAAGATTTTGAACTCGTCGATTATAAATCTACTCCGCTTACCGATAAGTTGGAGGTGGCAATCTAATGAATTTAATAGTTGCTGTCGACCAAAATTGGGGGATAGGCAAACTGAACGGACTTTTATTTTCTATTCCCGAGGATATGAAGTTTTTCCGTTCGACCACTTTAAATAAAGTCGTTTGCATGGGGTACAATACCTTGCTTTCTTTTCCTGAAAGCAAGCCTCTTAAAAACCGCGTAAACGTAGTTTTAGCGCCCGAAGGTGTCGAAAGGAACGATTGCATAGTCGTACACGATTTAAAAACTCTTTTCGACAAATTAAGTGGGTACGACGGCGAAGATATATTCGTTATCGGCGGTGGAATGTTTTATAAAACGATGCTTCCGTATTGTAAAAACGCTTACGTAACCGAAGTTTACGCAAACGGCGAGGCAACCGTGTTTTTTGAAAATTTGGATAAACTTTCCAATTGGAAAAAGTCTTATTTATCGGAAGTTAAAAATAGCGGTGATTTGTCTTTCCGTTTTACCCTTTATCAAAATTCCGACGTGAAAATTTTTAAATAATCTTTTTAAGCGCTCTATTTATTTAGGGCGTTTTTCTTTTTAGCGTCGCTCCGCGCGACATTATTTATATTTTCGTCAATAGTTTCTTAGTTTTCTTTTAAAAATTTAGTGATAATTTGAAGAAATTTAAAATTTTTATCAAAAATCGGTAAAAAACTATTGACAATCGGGCAATATAAGTGTAGAATTATCATAGATTTTAGCAGTCAAGGATTTTGAGTGCTAACACTCTTTTAAGGAGTTTGCTAAATAATGGAACTTACCGAAAGAAAAAAGAAGATACTGCAAATCGTAGTAGACGACTATATCGAAACGGCAACTCCGGTTTCTTCGCGGAGTATTACGGAAAAATATTTAACGACGATAAGTTCCGCAACCGTAAGGTCGGAATTAGCCGCTTTAGAAGAATTAGGTTATCTTTACCAACCTCATACGTCGGCGGGGAGAGTGCCGTCGAAGGAAGCTTACAAACTTTACGTAAGCGAACTTATGGTTAAAGACAATTTAACGACCGACGACTTAGAGTATATCGAAAAATTGTTTTTAGATAAAACCAACGACGTCGAAACTATCGTTAAAAATACCGCTAAAGTTATTTCCGAACTAACCGATTACACGTCGCTTGCGATAACCGCGCACGATATGGGTGAGATTATCCGTAACATAAAACTGTTTAGGTTTAAAAACGACGGCGCGCTTTTGGTAATCGTTACCGACAACAAACTTTTAAAAGATACGGTAATTGCTATTCCCGAAAACTTACCCGACGACAGTTTAGAGGACGCGAATCAACTTTTAGGACAATTTTTCGTTGGAAAATCCTTTAAAGAAGTTTGCGATAACTCGTTAGTTCTAGACGACGCATTCGCGGGATATAAATCGGTATTTTTAGCAGTTATCGACGCGTTAAAATGCTACGTTTCCACTAACGAAGAAGTCGTTTTGGAAGGTGAAGACAAAATTTTGGTTCACCCCGAGTACGAGGACGTCGGCAAAATTAGAGAGTTTATGTCCGTCGTTACCAAAAAAGATAAAGTTTTCAATCTTTTATCGGGTAACAAGGGTTTAAACGTAAACGTAAAAATCGGTACCGAGGGGTATGAAGAAATTCCCGAAGATTGCGCTTTGGTTACCGCGACTTACACCGCGAACGGCACTGAAATCGGCACTTACGGCGTCATTGGTCCCGCGAGGATGGATTATAAAAAAGTCGTTGCCGTTTTAGAAAACGTAGGCAGATTTTTAGAATCAATATTAACTAAAAGGTAGTAATAATGGAAGATAAGAACAAAAATTTAAACGAAGAACTCGAAAATAACGAGGTTTTAAACGAACATACGGAAGCCGAAGAAGAAGAAGTCAAAATCGACGTCGACGCTTTGTCCGAAAAAGACGCGAAAAACCTCTTAAAATCGGTCTTGGAATCAAACGAAGCGATAATTAGAGAACTTAACGCAACCAAGTTAGAACTTGAAAAATCTAAATCCGAAGCGTTAGACAATAAAGACAAATGGTATCGCGCCGTCGCTGAGTTTGAAAACTTTAAAAAACGCAATCAAGATACGAGGAAAAACGCTTATTACGACGGTCAAAAAGAAATTTTACTCAAGTTTTTAGTTGTAGGAGACAGTATCGAAAGGGCGCTTTCGATGGAAATGGACGAAAAAACACGCGAAGGCGTAACGCTTATCGCAAGGCAGTTTACGGACACTCTTTCATCACTTGGCGTTACAGAAATTAATCCTTTGGGTGAAGTTTTCGATCCGACCGTTTGCGAGGCTATACACACCGTTCCAAAACAATGCGGAGAAGAAGGCAACGTTGTAAAAACGGTATTCAAAAAAGGCTATAAATTAGCCGACAAAATAATAAGATATTGTCAGGTAGTCGTTACTGAAAACGATTAACCGAATATAAATAAATTAAAAAATTTTTAAGGAGATATATATTATGTCAAAAGTTATAGGTATAGACTTAGGTACTACGAACTCTTGCGTTGCCGTTATGGAAGGCAACGAACCCGTCGTTATCGCTAACGCGGAAGGCTCGAGAACGACTCCGTCCGTCGTCGGTTTTCAAAAGGACGGTCAAAGATTGGTAGGTCAAATTGCAAAGCGTCAAGCGGTTGCAAACCCCGACAGAACGGTTATTTCCATCAAGCGTCACATGGGTTCCGACTTTAAGGTTTCCGTAGACGATAAAAAATACAGTCCTCAAGAAATTTCCGCGATGATTTTAAGCAAACTTAAAAAGGATGCGGAAGCGTATTTGGGCGAAACGGTTAAAGACGCGGTAATCACTTGCCCCGCATACTTTACCGACAGTCAACGTCAAGCGACTAAAGACGCGGGTAAAATAGCGGGTCTTAACGTATTGCGCGTTATAAACGAACCTACTGCCGCTGCTTTGGCGTACGGGCTCGATAAAGATAAAACCTCTCATAAGGTAATCATTTACGACCTTGGCGGTGGTACTTTCGACGTTTCCATTATGGATATCGGCGACGGCGTATTCGAAGTTTTGGCAACCAACGGTAACTGTATGCTCGGCGGCGACGACTTCGATAAGAAGATTATCGACTATTTGGTTCAACAATTTAAAGCAAAAGAGGGTATCGACCTTTCTACCGATAAACTTGCCATGCAAAGATTGAAAGAAGCGGCGGAAAAGGCTAAGATAGAACTTTCCACCCTTACTTCCACCAATATAAATATTCCGTTCATTACCGCGGTTGGTAGCGACGCTAAGCACTTAGACGAAACTTTAACTAGACAAAAATTCGACGCGTTGACTTTGGATTTGGTTCAAGCGACTATCGAACCTATGAATAAGGCTATGAAGGACGCGGGATTAAGTTATAGCGACCTTGAAAAGGTTATATTAGTCGGTGGTTCCACCCGTATTCCCGCGGTTGTCGATACCGTAAGAAGAGTAACCGGTAAAGAACCTTTCAAAGGCATCAACCCCGACGAATGCGTTGCAATCGGCGCGGCTATCCAAGGCGGCGTTTTATCCGGTGAAGTTAAAGACGTACTTTTACTCGACGTAACTCCGTTATCCTTGGGTATAGAAACTTTAGGCGGCGTATTTACTAAACTTATCGACCGCAATACCACTATCCCCGTAAAGAAATCTCAAGTTTTCTCTACCGCGGTAGACAATCAACCGGAAGTTAATATTCACGTTCTTCAAGGCGAAAGACAATTTGCTAAAGATAATAAGACTTTAGGTAGATTCGACTTAACCGGCATTATGCCTGCCCCCAGAGGCGTACCTCAAATCGAAGTTACCTTCGATATCGACGCGAACGGCATCGTTCACGTTTCCGCAAAGGATTTAGGGACCAATAAGTCTACCGACATAACAATTACGTCTTCCACCAACCTTTCCGACGAAGACATCGACCGCGCGGTAAAGGAAGCCGAACAATACGAAGCCGAAGACAAGAAGCGTAAAGAAGCGGTTGACAACAAAAACCAACTCGACGGATTGATTTTTACCATTGAAAAGACGTTGCGCGAAAACGGAGATAAGGTTTCCGAAGAAGATAAAACTAAACTCGAAGATGCAATTAAGTCCGCTAAAGAAGAACTTGCAAGCGACGACGCGGATAGAATCAAAGCGGCAAACGAAAAACTTTCGCAAGAAGCGCAAGGCGTTTTCGCTAAGATTTACCAACAAGCAGCCGCGCAAAACGGTCAAGGCCCTGAGGCTCAAGGCGATGGCGATACGGAATTCCATCAATCCTAATTAGACTTTATATAAAAATAATTTCGGTGGGCGATTTTCGTCCACCGAATAAGGTATTATTATGGCAAAAAATTATTATGAAATCCTCGGCGTAGACAAAAAGGCTACGCAGGACGAAATAAAATCTCAATATAGAAAACTCGTAAAACAGTACCACCCCGACCTTCACCCAAACGACGAAACGGTTGCCGCTAAGTTTAAGGAAATTAACGAAGCCAACGAGATTTTGTCCGATCCTCAAAAACGCGCGCAATACGATTACGAATTGGAAAATCCGTACGCGTCGGCTGGCGGTGGCGGATTTTCGGGTGGTTTTTCAGGGTTTTCGGATATTTTCGGCGATATTTTCAGTCAGTTTACCGGTGGCGGCGCTTCTACGGGATCGCAAAAACGCACGGGTAGCAATATCGGCGTAACCGTAACTTTATCCTTTATGGATGCGGCAAAAGGTTGCACTAAGGATATTAGTTATAAAAGAAACGAAACTTGTGCGTCTTGTAAAGGAACTGGTGCGAAAGACGGAACCAAGTATACCACTTGCGACACTTGTAAAGGCGCGGGACAAATTCAACAAGCGGTCGGCGGTGGCTTTTTTAAGACGGTTAGAATCGTTACATGCCCTAAATGCGGCGGTGTAGGTAAAATTATTATCGAAAAATGTCCCGACTGTGGCGGTAAAGGCTACAAATCGTCCACCACTAATTTAACTATCGACGTTCCCGCCGGCGCCGATAACGGAAGTTACATCACGAAACGCGGCTACGGAAACGCTTCTCCAAACGGTGGATCGGCAGGCGATTTGATAGTCGAGTTCAAGGTCTTAGAACATAAATTGTTTAAGCGAAAAGGCTTCGATTTATTCGTTGATTTACCTATTTCCTATAAAACCGCTTGCTTGGGCGGAAAAGTTCAAGTGCCGACTTTGGATAAGACGTACGAACTTTCTATCCCTGAAGGCACTCAAAGCGGTAAGGAGTTTATGATACGCGGCAAAGGTATCGTTTCAAGATACGGTATAGGCAATCTCTACGTAAAAGTTTTCGTTGAAGTGCCGACTAAATTATCGAGGGCTCAAAAAACTCAAATTTCCGACTTCGACAGTCAAGTCGATATAAAACAAACGTCTAAGGCAAACGAATACAAAACCAACGTTCAATCGTTATACGGCGTAAATCCGTATTCCGATAAATAACTATAAAATTATAAACGCTGCTCGGCTTTTTAGGTCGCGCGGCGTTTTTTATGCTAATTTTTGTCAAATTTAGAGTGTATTCCATATTATATAAAGTGTTTCGGTGTAGTATGGATATAGCCTTGATATGCGAAAATTTTAATTTGGAAGGCAAATTTTACGGATACGAACTTTTAAAGTCGGGCAACGTAAATCAAACGTTTCTCGTTTATTACGACGATTACGGTAAAATCAATAAGTACGTTTTGCAAAGAATAAATTCTTACGTCTTTAAAGATCCTGCCGTCGTTATGAAAAACGTAGTTTCGGTAACTAATCATATAAGAAGAAAAGTGTCTTTTTTAAACGGAAAGCGTCTTACGTTACATTTTTTGCCTAGCAAAAACGGACTTTCCTATTATATAGACGAAAATAAAGCGTTTTGGCGCGTTTATAAATTTATAGACGATTCTTTGTGTTTTGATTGTGCCGAAGACGGTTTAGTAGAGGAAGCGGGGAAGGCGTTTGGCGAATTTCAAAGATCTTTAACCGATTTCGATCCTAAAAATTTAAGTTTTACGATTAAAGATTTTCATAACGGTAAAAAGCGTTACGAAGATTTAATTGTAAGCGTAAAAAATAACGTACGCGGTAGGAAAAGGGAAGTTTTTAAGCAATTAAAATATTTAAAATCAATAAAAAAAATCGCCGATTATTACGGCGACTTGATAGATTTAAAGCAACTTCCTTTAAGGGTTACCCATAACGACGTAAAAATCAGCAACGTTCTTTTTAGCAAGGACGAGAAAAAAGGTTTAGCAGTAATCGATTTGGACACCGTAATGCCGGGGATAGTCGCATACGACTTCGGCGACGGAGCACGCTCGATAGCAGCAACCGCTAAAGAGGACGAAACAGATTTAAACAAGGTTGATTTCGATTTAACGAGATACGAGGCTTTTACCAAAGGTTTTTTATCTCAAACGGGGGTATATTTAACCGAAAACGAGGGGGAAACTTTGTATATGGCGCCGCTTTCGGTAACGTTTGAACTTGCAACGCGTTTTTTAAAAGATTATTTGGATGGTGATTTGTATTTTAAATGTTCGTACGAAAAGCATAATTTGGTAAGAGCGAACAATCAAATTGCTTTATGCCAAAAAATTTACGATAAATTAGACGATATAAAATCAATAACGCAAAAATATCTATATACCTAATTTTAAGATTACTTTTTTCTTTAACTCTTGTAGACCTTCTTTTTTAAGCGCGGAAATTCTTATTATATCGTTCGGCACGAAGTCGTCGGATAAAACGTCGCATTTATTTAGTACCTTTAAAACGGGGGATTGAGGGTTAAATTCTTTTAAAAGAGCGTCGGTAATCGTAAATTGGTCTTTCCAATTTTTTGTAGAATCGGCAACGTTTAAAATCAAATCGGCTTCTTTCACGCACTCTAAAGTAGATTTAAAGGCTTCCAATAAATCGTCGGGTAGGTCTTTAATAAAACCTACGGTATCAACGAAAATAACTTTTTTGCCGTCGATAAACGATTTTTTCGAAGAAGTATCTAACGTAGCGAATAGTTTATCCATACTTAAATCGTTGGATTGACATAAACAATTTAACAGGGTAGACTTACCCGCATTCGTATATCCGACTAAAACGACGGTTTTTACTTGATTTTTTTTGCGACGAGAATACTCTAAAGTGCGGCGCGAACGAATTTTTTCAAGCGATTTTTCAAGCGATAAAATTCTTCCTTTAATATGTCTTCTATCGGTTTCGAGTTTTGTTTCGCCAGGACCGCGCGTGCCGATGCCCGCGCCAAGTCGTGATAAAGAATCTCCTTTACCTTTAAGTCTTGGATAAATATATCTTAGTTGAGCAAGTTCGACTAAAATTTTACCTTCCGAACTTTTTGCTCTTTTAGCAAAGATATCTAATATCAAATTTGTTCTCGTAATGACAGGTACGCCTATCGCGTCAGATAAGTTAAGCGTTTGAGAAGGGGATAGTTCACCGTCGAAAACGCATATGTCAGCCGCTAAATCAATTGCTTCGCATTTGACTTCTTCAGCCTTTCCTTTTCCGATAAAAGTGGCGGGCGTTATCGTCTTAATATATTGTGATACTACGCCTACGACTAAGCCTTCCGCCGAGTCGCAAAGTGCTTTAATTTCTTCGATTTTATCCGAGTAATTATCTCCGTCAAAAAGCGGTTCTATAATTATAATATTTTGCATAATCGCTTATAATATCAATGATTTTAAATATTTTTATGAGGTTCGTAATTTTACGTTTCGTCGTCGTTTTTTAATGAAATCGTCTTTATTGCTTTCTTTCGCATATCTTCACTCATGGCGGCGTAATGGCGCTTGGTGGTATTGATATCGCGATGTCCCAAGTAGTCCGCGACGACGTAAATATCGCCGGTTTCGCGGTATAGTTTAGTGCCGAAAGTGCTTCTTAATTTGTGCGGCGTTATACGTTTTAAAGGGGATACGATCTTGGCGTATTTTTTAACTAGTTCTTGCACGGCGCGTACACTTATACGCTTGTTTTGAAGCGATAAAAACAAAGAGGGTTCGTCTTTAGGTAAACCTTCGATTTTACTTCTTGCTTGAATCCATTTTACAAGTTCGGACTTGACCTCGTCAGTATAATATAAAATAGTACGGTTTCCGCCTTTACGCGTAACGACGAAACTGTTATTTTCTAAGAAGATATCGTTTACGTTTAACCCGACTAATTCGCTAATACGGATTCCCGTACCTAAAAATAGGGTAAGTAGGGCAACGTCGCGAATCTGAGTGTTTTTTTGATAAGTTTGTTGGTGCTTCGTAAGTCCTGCGCCCGTTTCCGCAGCAAACAATAAATTGCGTATTTCGTCGTTTTCAAGGCGGATAATTTCTTTTTCGTGAATTTTAGGGGTTGCAACTTTAGCGGCGGTGTTAGCGACCAACATATTTTTATTAAAGTAATACTTATACATAGAGCGAATTGAGGCAAGTTTTCTTGCTTTTGCGCGCTCGTTGCAGGAGTGGTGTTCGTTATTATAGTCGAAACTCGTTAAATAACTCAAAAACTGCTCGATATCGAAAGCCGTTACCGTATCCAACGTTTTTAAGGAAATTTCTTTTACGGGTAAGGAATACTTTAAGGAAACGAAGTCAAAGAAAATGGCTATATCCATGGCGTAATTTAGCCGTGTTAACGGGGAAGTCGTTGTTTCGACACCTAAAAAGTATTCTCGCAAAAAATCAGGGAGTTCGTCAAGCGTTTTATTGAGTTTATTTATCGTTAAAATTTTCCGATTGGTAAAATAATCGTCGCTTAATTTAGCCATAGGGGTTGCCGTCCTATAAAAATATCTTTAACGCTTTATATTATAATCCAAAATTTTTAAATAGTCAACCGATTGAGGGCATATTTTTAACTATGCGTAAAACACAACTTTTACGCCGAGATAACGAATAAATTAAATATTAAAGAAAATAATCTCAAAATCTTTGATATAATGCGTGATTTACGATATTATTATTAATTTGATAATTCGTTAATATATTTTTTTAAGAGTGAATTTATTTTTTCGTTATATATAAGGCGTTACGAAAAATTTATCGTTTAAAATGTATTTTAAGAGAACGCTTTTTAAAATTACGTCTATAAATTAAGGTTTTTCCTTATAAAATCAAAAAATTTCGGCATTTATTGATAAATTTCATTAAAGTGTATTGACAACAAAACTTAATAATGTTATAATTTTATAAAGAAATCAAAGGATTACTTTTTATGGACGTTATTCCCAGCGAAATGTTTCGCGGTCATTTAGATACGATAATTTTATTGTCGCTCGTTGACGAAGATAAACATACTAATCAAATACGAGAAGAAATTGAAAAACGTTCCGACGGTCAGTTCGAACTAAAACAAGGCACTTTTTACAGTTGCTTGCAAAGGATCGTTAAGCAAGGTTACGTTACCGAATATCGCGCGTCGACGCCCGAAGGTAGACGTAAATTTTTGCAACTTACCGAGAAAGGTAAAAACTATATCGACGACAATAAAGATAAATGGACGGTTTCTCGTTCAATCGTTAATACTCTTTTCGATACGCCCGAGAAGGACAAGAAAAAGACTATTGAAAAACCTAAAAACGCACACCAAAAACAACCGGACGCCACGCCCGATTTCGATATAGATTCCGCTTTAAGGGATTTTCTTAATTCCGACGATACTTCCAAGGTTGAAGAATCTAAAAAAGAAGTTAAAACGGAAGAAAAACCCGTGGAACCTGAAAAAATTATTTCTAACAACGTTACGATAATAGATTTCGGCGATATCGCCTCTCATAAAACGCAAAATTCAAAACCCGTTGAAGAAAGCAAGATTGAAAAATCGGAAGTTAAAACGGCGTATAAGCCTACTGAAACTATTACCAAAACCGCGCATCAAATCGGTATTGACGATTACGAATATTCTAACACCCCCGAAGGTTACGAAATCGGAATTTTAGTCGGCGACGGCGTTTCCGCTAATCAAAAACAACAAAAGTCCGGCGGCGTTTTAGACCAAGTATCCGAAGCCCCCGCCGCGCCTAATAAATCGTCGGAAGCGGCTAACAAATCGGAACGCAATTTAGCGGAAGAAACACAACAAACTAAAGATAGATTGGTTTCACAATATCCCGATCCCCTTACTCAACCTAAACCAGACTTTACACCCGTTTACGATGAAAGCGAGGACGATTCGTTCGGTCCCGAAACGGTTATCACGCACGATTACAAAGCCGTTTTAGAGTCGATGTTTACGAAGGATAAACCAAAGGTTGAGGACGCGCGTGAAATCGTTTACGTTCAAGGAACCAATATTCACGACTATTTTAACGACGTCGATTCGCAAGAAAAACGTAATTTAGAGCGTCAAGAAGAGCAAAAACGTAACGCGATGCAGCAACAGCGCTTACGTGTTCACGATAAATCTAAAACCGCAGTGCCTAACCAAGAAAGCACGGAGCCCGAAAAAACCGAACCTCAAGTTTCGGTGGTTACCTCCGACGGTTACGATTTTTCCGACGTTCAATCGCTTGCTAAAATCGAAGGCTTTAAAGTCAATATTTCTAACAGAAATACTAAAAATAGGGTCAATTCTATACTAATTAATAAACTCGTTACAGTATCCGCGTGGATTTTTTACGCGTTTTGCATAGCGCAAATTACGTTACTTGCTTACTTTACGGCACCCGCCGCGGGACTTACGGGTACCCCCTATTTAATTTTTGCATCGATTTTGGCACTTTTCCCGCTCGGCACGCTCGTAATTTATTTCTTGGATCCCAAGAAAAAAGTCGGTACGATACCTACTTTAAAATCAGTAATAGAACTTTGCATCGTCATTATGCTAAACTTGGTACTGATAACCATAGTATTTTCTATTTTGTCTGAAGTTGATTTTGCAAACGTATCCGAACTTTTGATTTATATTTTATACCCCGCGATATTTATATTAAACGTTCCCGTATATTTTATAATCAAATATTTGAATCTTGAAAACCAAAGATTTTACAGTTAGAATTTAATCTATTATTAAAAAGGCACTAAAATTATTTTAGCGCCTTTTTTTGTAAAAATACCGCTAATTACGCGATATTTTATTTAGTTAATTTATCTAAAAAGAAATCGTAAACGTCCCCGGCGCCGACTATTAAAACCTTAGCGCCTTTCGGGACGTTATCGTCTATCCAGTCGTTTAAAGTAATATAATCGTCGAAATATACGCTATTTGGCAAATATTCGCTTAGTTTTTTTGCCGAACCGTCGTAATCGTAAACTTCCCTTGCGGCGTAAGTTTTTACTAAACAAAGGTTTTTCAAATCCTTAAAAACTTTTATAAAATCGTTAAATAAAAGTTTAGTTCTCGAATAAGTATGAGGTTGAAAAACGACGTAAAGCCCGTCTAAGTTCATCGTAGAAGTTACGCTTTTTAAATAGCAATAAATTTCCGACGGATGATGCGCGTAATCGGCGTAATATTTTACCTCGTTAAGTTCCCCTAAAAATTCGTTGCGTCTTTTTACGCCTTTAAAAGTCGATAAACCTTCAAGCACTTTTACGTCGGAAATTTTTAGTGTTTTACAAGCCGCAACCGCCGCTAAAATATCGTAGATATAGTAATCACCCAAAAAAGGCGTAGTAACGTTCAATCGCGTTCCGTCGATTCCGATAATTTTTAAGGATTGGCTGGTTTCAAATCTTTGCACCTCGGTTACGGTAAAGTCCCCGTTTTGAATTCCGAAAGTAATAGCGTTATTTTGATAATTTTTAAGGTGTAAATCGTCCCCGTTTATAATTTTTTCGTCGGCTTTATTTAGAAAACTAAAAAAAGTTTCGGTTAAATCGTTTAGATCTTTATAACAATTGATATGATCGTTATCTATATTAGTAACGACCGCTAAATCGGGAAAAAACAGGTCTATATTACGATTAAACTCGCAAACTTCGCTTAAAAATATTTGCTTGCCTAATTCTATAAAATTGCCGTAAACTTGGTCTAAACCGCCGATATGAGCGGTAAATTCACATCTTTGCGCGTGTAAAATATGAGATATCAAAGAAGTAACGGTTGTTTTACCGTGTGAACCCGCCACCCCTATTTTATATTTAAAATTTTTTGAAATCAAATTTAAAAGTTGCGCGCGTGAAAAGGTCGGTATTCTGTTTTCTACGGCAAAATTAAGTTCGGGATTATCGTTTTTTATAGCCGAATTGTAAATAACCACGTCCGCGCCTTTTACGTTACTTTGATCGTGAAAATAAACGATTTTAGCGCCTAAATCCTCTAGGTTTTTACTAATATCGCTAACTCTTTTATCACTGCCCGTTACGACGAAGCCACGATGAAGCAAATATTTTGCCAAAGCGGAAAGCGAAACTCCTCCTATACCTATAAAATGCACTCTGATCACGAAAATTGTACCGATATTCCGTCATTATAATATGAAACTGCTTTAAAAAATATTAAAAAAAGGGGTAATCCCCTTTTTAATAACCGGCACCTAAAGAGCCTTCGCAAATTTTTTCGGTACTAAACGACAAATCACCTTCGGAGTTTACCGTAAACGTAACGCTGCCTTGTAAATCGGTTCTAAATAGTTTTGCGTTAGCCGCCAAAAGCGTCGATAGAACCGAACTTTTAGGATGTTTATAAATATTCCCCTCGCCGCACGATACTACCGCGTAACTAGGACTGACGGCTTTGACGAAGGAATACGAAGTCGAAGTATCGGAACCGTGATGAGCAACTTTTAAGACGTCGCACGCTAAAAAATAATGCGGATAAAAAGCCAAAGCCTCTTCTTCGACGGTTTTAGTCGCGTCGCCCGTCATCATAAAAGATTTACCCGCGTAACTGATTTTAATAAGCGGAGAATAATCGTTTAAGTCGGTATAATTTAACTCGGATAATTCGGCGGTCGGCGTTAAAAAGTCTAATTTAAAAGTTTTTCCGTCGCCGTAATCGAATATAAGGTCAACGTCTTTATCGATATAAACCCAATTAGACCGTTCCGAGTTTATAGAAAGCAAAAGATTGGCGTAAGTATCGGTGTCGCAAAACTTAGTCGTTTGCGGATTAAAACGGGATTTTAGTCTATCAGTCAACTTGTTATCGGAGCGTACGTACGGCCTAAAAACGAATTTCACTTTAAATTTGTCGAAAACGGAAATAAATCCGCCGGTATGGTCGGCGTCGGGATGAGTAATTATCGCGTAGTCAATGGTTTTTACTCCGCAATTTTTTAAATACTTCACTAAGTCAACGTCTGAATCTTCTTCTTCCAAACCGGCGTCGATCAAAATAGTTTCATTGGACGGCGTTTTCAATAATATGGCGTCCCCTTGACCAACGTCTATAAAAACCACTTTTAAGTCGTTTACGATTTTTGATTGGTTTACTATAGGGAACTCGCCGTCGTAACACGGTTTTTCGGATAAAAAATAGGGAGAAAGAAAATAATACGCGACGGATAAAGCAATAACCGCGATAAAAAATAAGGCGGATTTAAATTGCTTGGAGTCGGTAATTTTCTTTTTCCCTTTTGCTTTCGTCATTAGTATACCCTCGAGGGTTTTATAGATGTAATTTTTTAGATAATTCTTGCTTAATAGAGCGTAATCCGAAAATCAAAAGTCCTAAAACGGTTAAGCCGCAAAGGAGGTAATTCATTCTATTTAAAAGCGTAAATTCGCTAACGAAATCGAATACGATTAAAATGATGGAAACTATTCCTAATAGTACGATTATAACGGTAAATCCTAAAATATTAGTACTACGGTTTCTTCCGATAAAAAGTATCATAAGCAAAACGAATACCACGGTAAAAGAAATCGACGGGTAAACGTATTGTAAAAGCCAATTATGATTGTCGGACACCCTTTCGGTAAAATACAATAAAACTATTATTGAAATAATTTGCAACAGTATCTTTTTAAACGCCGATTGTTGCGACATTACGGTATGAGCAACTAAAACCCAAACGTATAAAATGCCGAAAGTTACTACTAAACACCATTGTACGTCGAAGTTTACGAGGTAATTTATAAAAAAGCAAATTACAATCGCGCAAACGCTTAAAAAAAAGAATAATTTAGTAATAAATTGCTTGCGTCTATCTTCTAATTCGTTAGTGCGGCGCAAAGTATATAATTGATCGACGTTCGAGTCTGTTTCTTCCACGTGGTTAAAGCAAAGTGGACAAAAGTCGTTAGTAGTATCTATCGTAGTTTTACAATATTTGCAATACTTCATAACTTACTCTCCCAAAAATTGCTTGAAACTTTGACGTCAACGCCTAAATCGGTGAAATGGCGGATAAAATATTTTTCCAACGTCGTTTCTACGTAGTTTCTTGAAAACGTAACGAAAAGTTTGCCTTTATACCCTATTATACCCGTTTGATGACCGCAAGAAAACGTAGGCGCGATTGCAAAGGTTATTTTGCTAACGTAGTTTTCAACGTCCTTAGGAAGATTTGCAAGCCCCAAATTGGACATATCAACCGTTTGTAAATTTTCACCCACTTTAACGTATACTAAACGCAAAATTAAATTTTTTAATACGAGCGGACAAATTTTTATGAAAAAATTCTTTTCGCTTTTTACGTTATCGTGTATTAGTTGGTCTAATTTTTCCTTCGTCGTGCCTTGTAAAATTTGTTCTTGCGCGAGTTTTGCTAAATCCTCTACCGAAAGTTTAGACTTATTCCAATCGTTTAAAAAGCGCGCGAACATACTGAAATTTCGCATGGTTTCGCCGCCGTAAGTTTTACGTAGGTTACAAGGTACCAAAACGGTTACCAATTTGTTGCCGTGCGGTTTGTCTTTTAAAAAAGCTTGATAAACGGAATAAGAATAAACAGCCGCAAGGTACGAAGTTATCGAAACTCCGCACTCTTTAGACAATTTTTTAACGTCGTCGATATTAAATTCGGCGGTAATCATACCCGAGCCGTCGTATTCAAACGGAGTCCCCTTAATCGCGTACGGTCTCGGCGGATCTTGGGCTTTTTGGGTGTTTACGTTTTCGTAAGTGATAAAACTGTCGTCCTCGCTTAATAAATTAGAGGGTTCCGCAATGGGTTTTATTTTTTCCTCTAAATCAATCGATATACCAGATAAGGATAAATACTCGACCAAAACTTCCGAGAAGAACTTAAATCCGCCGGCACCGTCGGTCAAAGCGTGGAAAAATTTTATCGTGATTTTGTTTCTTATATAGTATACTTGAAACAAGTAGTTGTTGTTTTCTTTGTAATTTATTTGTTTAAGGTAATAAGGCGGCTCTTCAAAAACCTTTATCGGTTTTTTGTTTTCTTCCAAATAAAACCAAAAAGCACCTCTTTTTAACGACGTTTTAAAGGTAGGATAATGGTTTAAAACGTTGGTAACCGCGTTTTGCAACACGTCCGAACGAATTTCGTCGTTTAAAAGCGCAGAAAAGCAAAAAACGTGCGGTCTTTGCGCGTTTGCCGTCGGCGGATAAATCTTCGCGGCGTTATCTAAAGAATACCAATTTGGTTTCTTTTTAGAAAATAAACTCATAACCCCTCCTTTTTAGCGTTATTTTAAGGATAGAAAAACGTATTATATCAGGCCTTCCGCAAACTCTTCGGCGTTAAATTGCTCTATATCGTCGATTTTTTCGCCAACGCCGACGTAAGCGACGGGGACTGACAATTCGTCGGCAAGGGAAAGTATGAAACCGCCTTTTGCCGAGCCGTCGAGTTTGGTCAAAATTATGCCGTCGATACCGACCGCTTCGTTGAAAAGTTCCACTTGCGAAAATGAATTTTGCCCCGTAGTCGAATCTAAAACGATAAGTTTATAAAAGTTTGCTTCGGGGTATTCTTTTTCAACGACTCTCGACATCTTTTTAAGTTCTTCCATAAGGTTGGATTTGACGTGAAGTCTTCCCGCCGTGTCGATTATAAGTAGGTCGGTTTTTTTGGATTTAACGGACGATAGAGCGTCGAAAACGACGGCGGAAGGATCGCTTCCTTCGCCTTGCTTTATTATTCTTACCTTTGCGCGGTCAGCCCATACGTCAAGCTGCTCGGTAGCGGCAGCACGGAAAGTATCCGCCGCGGCTATCGTAACCGATTTACCTGATTTTACGTAGAGGTTTGCAAGTTTGCCGATTGAAGTTGTTTTACCTACCCCGTTAACGCCAATGACCATAACGACTGCGGGAAATTCAATATCCAAAGGTTCGGCTTCGTTTAAAGTATCGACGATAACTTGACGAAGCGACGACAAAACGACTTCTTTGTCGGAAACCTTTTCTCGCTTCATTTTTTCGTGCAAATCGTCGACGATTTTTTCTGAAGTTTGCACCGAAATATCCGACGAGATTAAAACGTCTAATAAATCGTCGTAGAACTCGTCTCCGATTTTGTCCCTCGTAAAAAGTTGTGAAATCTTTGATTGTATCGCCGATTTTGTCTTTTTTAACGATTCTTTTATTTTAGAAAAAAATCCCATAATGCTCCTTAGTCGGTCATAGTTTCATTGATATCGCTAAGTTTTACGGATACGATTTTAGATACGCCTTTTTCTTGCATCGTAACGCCGAACAAAGCGTCGGCTAATTCCATCGTAACCTTTTTGTGGGTTATAACGATAAATTGAGTTTCGTTGGAAAACTTTTTAAGATATCTTGCAAATCTTTCTACGTTGGCGTCGTCAAGCGGCGCTTCGATTTCGTCGAGAACGCAGAAAGGCATCGGACGAAGTTTTAGTATCGCGAAAAGTATCGCGATTGCGGTAAGCGCCATTTCGCCGCCCGATAATAACGATATCTTTTGTAACTTCTTTCCGGGTGGTTCCGCAACGATTTCGACACCCGCGTTTAAAGGATCGTCCACGTCGGTATAGTCTAACAATAAGTCGGCTCTGCCACCGCCGAAAAGTTCTTTGAAAATTTGTTGGAAGTGTTTTCTAATTTCTTCGAAACCTTTATTAAACTCGGTAAGCATTTCGTCGCGAATTGCTTTCAAAGCCTCTTTTAAGTCGGCTTGTCCTTTTTCCAAGTCCTCTTTTTGGTCGATGAGTTCCCTGTATTCTTGACTTAATTGCTCGTATTCTTCAATAGCGTTGGCGTTAATGCCGCCGAGTCTTGATATTTTACGCTTTAATTCGGCGATTTCTTCGTTGGAAGTCGCAATATCGTACTCGGGATCTTTTAAGGAACAACAAGTTTCGTAAGTTTCGTGATACTCTTCCTCTACCCGTTTACGCATATATTCGAGTTCGCCGTCGACTTTGGAAATTTCTAATTCCTCGTTATGTTTTTTCTCGGATATTTTATTAATCTCGGAGTTGAGCAAATCTTTTTTCAAATCGTCTTGCTTCAACATTTCGTCAAGGTCGGTACGTCTTGATTCTTCGGCGTCAAGTTTTTCGCGAAGTTCTTTTATACCGGAAGTTTCTTCCGCGCGCGCGGCGATTTTATTGATTTCGACGTAGAATTGATCGATAAGGTCGTTATCCGTTTGAATCATTTGTTTATCTCTATCGATAACGCTTAAATCGTCGTTTAACGTGCCTTCTAATCTTTCAATTTCCGAATTAGCGCTTCTAATTTCGGCTTCTAAAGCGGAATCGCGAGAGTTGGAATCGGAAATTGCTTTTAAAATCTCGTCGCGCCTTGCTTTTCGTTGCTCGTTTTCCGATTGGCGTTTTAATGCGTCGCTCGAAGCCGATTCTTTTTCCTCTACGAGTTGTTTGTTACCTTCTTCTATATGTAGGAATTCTTGGCTAATTTGTTCTAATCGTTTAGTTACCGCTTGAATTTCGGCGTTATACCCGATAAGTTCGGTGTCGTTGGAATCAATTAAGCCTTGATAACTCGTGAGCGAAACTTTTAACGCGGAGTATTTTTGTTTTAAAGACTGTAATTCTTCGTTACTTGCGTCCAATTTATCGACGTTATCGTTGCAAGCGGCGGTTAAACGGTCTTTATCTTCGGTAAGTTTTTCTAAATCTTTGGTTTTGGCCGCGATATCTTCGGTAAGTTTTTCTATCATTCTTTCCGAAGACAATAAATTCATTTGATTTTGCCGTCTAGAGCCGCCCGTCATCGAACCGGACGGGTTAATTACGTCGCCGTCTAAAGTTACGATTTTAAAGGAAAATCTACGTTTTTTAGCAATAATAACGGCGTTTTCGATATTGTCAACGACTAAAGTGTTACCGAGCAAATACCTTATTACGTTATCGTAATATTGGTCGTAAGAAACTAATTTAGTGGCTAAACCTAAAGCGCCTTTTTCGGATAACGCCGCGGTAATTTCGGCACCGTCTAAATGCGGTCTAACAGAAGTAACGGGTAAGAAGGTTACCCTGCCGCCTTCACTGCGTTTTAAGTATTCGATAAGGTATTGCGCGTCCTCTGGCGTAGCGGTAACTACGTTTTGAACGGCGTTTCCTAAAGCAGTTTCGATTGCTATTTCGTATTTTTTGTCGGTTTTAATTATACTTGCGACTACGCCTTTGATTTTAGAGTTAATTTTGGCGTTTTCCTTTGCCGTAAGCATTAGGCGCTTAACGGAAGTCGGATAACCGTCGAAACTGTCTTTTAAGTTGGAATATATCTTCTTGTTAGTTTCTAACGAAGATATTTCCATATTTAATTTGTATATGCGATTGGCAAGTTCCGCGGTTTTGTTATTGCCGTCCGAAATCTCTTTTTCAAGTCGGGCAATTTTATCCGTTAAATTGCGTTGTAAAGTTTCATTATCGGAAATTTCTTTTAAAATTCGTGCTTTTTCCGCTTCTAAACCTTTACGTGCTTCGCTTAACAGACTTACTTTTTCGATAATCTCTTTTTGTTTATCGGAAACGAAAGATTTTTCTTTGTCCAAAGAACCGATGTTTTTGCTAACGTCGGCTAAGTTTTCGGCGGCCTTAAGCATTGCACTTTGCGCTAAATAAGTTGCGTTTTCGTCGCTTGCTATAGCAGCCATGACGCTTGAAAGTTCACCTTCCAATTCTTTCAATTTACCCGACAAAAAGGCTCTTTCCTCGTTAAATTCCTTTAAAGAATCCTTTTTTGCGTTTACGGCTTTTCGTGTTAATTCAACGCCTTCGGTTTTATTATCGATTTCTTCCTGTAAACGCTTAATTTCCGATTTAAAATAAGAAATTCTTTCTGTATAAATTTGGGTGTCACCCGATAATTTCGTCTCGGTTACGGAAAGTTCTAAGATTTTTTCGTTTAACGCCCTAATCTTTTCGTCGGAATTAGACCTTTCTTCGGTATGCGCGGCGTATAATTTATTGGTTTCGGCTAACTCACGCGTTCTTAGCGCGAATTCTTCTTCCAAACCTTGAATACGCGTATTGATACGACTTATAATCTCGCTTGCATTGTCGTATTTATATAAGTAGTTGTTGATTTCGTGATATTTTAGTTTTTCGGAATATTCGCGAAACTGCCTCGTCTTTTGAGCGGCGCGCGCTAAAGGTTCGAGGTTCTTTTCGTGTATTTGAGTAACGTCGCAAATTCTTTGCAAGTTATCGTGTACTCTTTCAAGTTTTCTTTCCGTTTCTAACTTTTTAGCCTTTGCTTGGGCTATACCAATCGCTTCTTCGAAAATAACCCTTCTGTCTTCGGGTTTGGAATTTAAAATTTCCGCCGTTTTGCCTTGTCCGATAATGGTATAACCGTTTTTAGAAACGCCGCACTCGTGAAGCAATCTTACGATTTCCCTTAATAAAGAGGGTTGCTTGTTTACGTAGTACTCGCTTTCACCGCTTCTGAAAAGTTTACGTGTTAAAATAACCTCGTTATAATCGCAACTTTTAAAAATACGCTCGGAGTTATCAAAGTATAAAGAAACCTCGCAATACGAAAGCGACTTTCTTGATTGCGTACCGTTAAAGATTACGTCGGTCATGCTTGAACCGCGTAACGATTTTGCCGATTGTTCACCCAATACCCAGCGAATAGCGTCGGCTATATTCGATTTGCCGCAACCGTTTGGCCCGACTATACCGGTTACGCCGTTGTCGAAAGTTATCTCAACCTTGTCCGCAAACGACTTAAACCCGGTCATTTCAATTTTTTCGAAATTCAAAGTGTTGAATCCTCGCTTTGTAAAATATCTATTGCCGCTTTAGCGGCTTCTTGTTCTCCCGCTTTATGCGAAGAACCTCTGCCTTTAGCCAAAATTCTGTTACCTACGCTTACCGCCATTGTAAAAATCGGTTTGTGTGGTGGACCGTCTTTGGCTATTTCGGAATAAACCACCTCGCCGAAACGCTTTTTTTGAACGATATGCAAAAGTTTCGATTTGTAATCGAATAATTTTTCTTGTTCAATCGGCGCGGTAGATAAAGCGTTTACGTCTAAAAAATTAAATACGAATTTTTTTGCGTTATCGATACCGCCGTCAAGATAAATTGCAGCGACAATCGATTCAAATAGGTTTTCCGCAAGATTAATTTTTTGAGAGGAAGACTTTTCACCTTCCCCTAAAAGCAAAAACTCGTTCAGTCCCGCGTCGATAACCGATTTCGACAACGGTTTCTTAGAAACCAACGCTTGCTTTTTAAGGGTAAGTTTTCCTTCGTCGTCTATAGAGTTATCGTAAAGAGCTTCGGAAACTATAAATCCTAATAAGGAGTCGCCTAAAAATTCCAACCTTTCGTTTGATTTTAGTTTTTTATGCTCGTTAGAATAAGAAGCGTGAGTAAAAGCGTTTATTAAAATATCTTTGTTTTTAAAGGAATAACCTATTATTTTTTCGCAAAGTGAAATATTGAAATTCATTTTAATAGTTCAAATTATCGACGGTACGCGGGAAAGGAAGCACGTCGCGGATGTTTGATATACCCGTTAAATACATTACCATCCTTTCAAACCCTAATCCGTAGCCGGAGTGCGTAACCCCGCCGTATTTTCTTAAATTTAAGTACCACCAATAATCTTCTTCGTTAAGGTTGCACTCTTTCATTTTTTGAAGAAGAACGTCAAGTCTTTCTTCGCGTTGGCTGCCCCCTATGAGTTCGCCGATTCCGGGAACTAATAAATCGCTTGCAGCAACGGTTTTACCGTCGTCGTTCAAACGCATATAAAAGGCTTTAATTTCCTTGGGATAATCGGTTAAAAATACCGGCTTTTTGTAAACGACTTCGGTTAAATAGCGTTCGTGTTCGCTTTGTAAATCACAACCCCAGAAAACCGGGAATTCGAATTTATCTTTATGTTTTTCCAAAATCTTAATTGCTTCCGTATAGGATAGGCGTACGAAATCATTGGAAACGACGTTGTTTAATCTGTCCAAAAGTCCGTTGTCGACGAATTTGTTTAAAAATTCTAGTTCTTCAGGGCAAGACTTCATTACGTAGTTAATTATATACTTAACCATCTTTTCCGCCATATCCATATCGTCGGATAGGTCGGCGAAAGCCATTTCGGGTTCAATCATCCAAAACTCCGCCGCGTGGCGTGCCGTGTTGGACTTTTCCGCACGGAAAGTAGGGCCGAAGGTGTAAACGTTACCGAAAGCCAAAGCGTAGGTTTCGGCGTTTAATTGTCCCGAAACTGTAAGCGAGGCTTTAAGTCCAAAAAAGTCTTCTTTATAATCGATTTCGCCTTTGTCGTTGCGTTTTGGCTTATTCACGTCGAGCGTCGTTACTTGGAACATTTCGCCCGCGCCTTCGCAATCGCTTCCCGTGATAATAGGAGTATGCACGTAAACGAAGCCTTGCTCGTTAAAGAATTTATGAATTGCGTAAGCCGCTTCGCTACGGATTCTGAATACGGCGCTGAACATATTAGTCCTCGGTCTTAAATACGCGATTTCACGCAAATACTCAACCGAGTGACGCTTTTTTTGCAAAGGATAATCGGCGGTAGAAGTTCCTTCTACCTTGCAAGAGGTCGCTTTTAATTCGAAAGGCTGTTTAGCCTCGGGCGTAAGAACCAAAATTCCTTTTATAATAAAGGATGCGCCGACGTTTTGCTTGACGATTTCGTCGTAATTACTCAAATTTGCACGCTCTACGACGATTTGAAGATTCTTAAAAAAACTTCCGTCGTTGAGTTCGATAAACCCGAAGGATTTAGAGTCGCGTATAGTGCGCGCCCAACCCATAACGCAAATCTCTTTGCCGGAATATTCCGCAGAGTTTTTGTAAAGTTCTTTAACGGTAATTCTTTTTTCCATAAAACACCTATTAACCAGGACAATTAATTTATCATATAAGTATATTTAATATAATAACATTTTTTTAAGTAAAAAACAATCGTTTAGTCTTGCGTACGAAAAAAATTAACAAACTTTTAAGCGGAAATACTGAAAATCAAAGAAAAAACGCGCCGAAAAACTTTCGGAACGCGTTTTAGTATTAAGGTTATATTGTTTTACGCTATTTTCTTTTTAACGAGATCGGGTTTTTTCAAACCTTTAACTACGTCTTTATCGATTACGACTTTAGATATAGAAGTGTCGGTAGGAATATCGTACATAACGTCGAGCATAAGGTTTTCGAAAATGGTTCTTATGCCTCTTGCACCCGTTTTAAGGGATATTGCCTTTTGGGCGATTTCTTTTAACGCGTCCTCTTTTACGTCTAATTCGACTTTATCGACGCTCAAGAGTTTTTTGTATTGCTTTACGATGGAATTTTTAGGCTCCGTCATAATTTTGACCAAGGCGTCCTCGTCTAAAGAATTCAACGCGACGGTAATGGGGATTCTGCCGACGAATTCGGGAATAAGCCCGAATTTAATAAGGTCTTGAGGTTGAACCTCGCTAAAATAAGCGTCGGAAACGGCGTTTTTATCGGTAACTTCCGCACCGAAGCCCATGCCGGAATTTTCCTTTCTTTTAGCGATTATTTTATCTAAACCTACGAAAGCGCCGCCGAGGATAAATAAAATATTGGTCGTATCTATCCTTAAAAGTTCTTGTTGGGGATGCTTTCTTCCTCCTTGAGGGGGAACGCTTGCGACGGTGCTCTCAATTATTTTCAATAACGACTGTTGAACGCCTTCGCCGGAAACGTCTCTCGTTATGGAAACGTTTTCTCCTTTTCTTGCTATTTTATCTATCTCGTCGATGTAAATTATCCCCTTTTCGGCGCGAGAAATATCGTAATCGGCGTTTTGAATAAGTTTTAAAAGGATATTTTCTACGTCCTCACCCACGTAGCCGGCTTCCGTCAAAGTGGTAGCATCGGCAACGGCGAAAGGTACTTTTAGAATTTTAGCCAAAGTGCTTGCGAGTAAAGTCTTTCCGCAGCCCGTTTGCCCTAAAAGCAAGACGTTGCTTTTGTCAATTTCCGTTTCGTCTTTATCTTTGGATGTTTTTTTGGTTTTTGAAACCATATTTACCCTTTTATAATGATTGTAAACGGCAACTGCAAGGACTTTTTTGGCTTTATCCTGTCCTATGATATATTTATCGAGTTCCTCTTTGATCTCGTGCGGTTTTAAAAGTTCGGCGCTGAAATCGGGTTTTTGTTGATCTTCTTTCAAAATATCTTGACAAATGGCAATACATTCGTCGCAAATATGAAGACCGTTAGGTCCCGCAACCAGCGCTTTTACTTGTTCTTTAGGTTTACCGCAAAAAGAGCAAGAGTTATCGCTAAAAACGTTATTGTTCATCGTGCCTCCGATTAAAAGGTTCTACTTGAAAAAATTTTATCTATTAAGCCGTATTCCAAAGCGTCTTCCGCGGATAAATAGTTATCCCGGTCCGTGTCGCGTTCGATAGTGGAAACGGACTTGCCCGTATTTTCGGCTAAAATGCCGTTTAGTTTGTTTTTGAGCATTAAGATATGTTCGGCTTGAATTTTAATGTCGCTTGCCTGACCTTGCATACCGCCTAAGGGTTGGTGAATCATGACTTCGCTGTTTTTAAGGCAATATCTTTTGCCCTTCGTTCCGCTCGATAACAAAACCGCTGCCATACTTGCAGCCATACCGATACAAATGGTGGAAACTTCGCATCTTATATACTTCATCGTATCGTAAATCGCAAGCCCCGCGGAAACGCTTCCGCCGGGACTGTTGATGTACATACTAATCGGTTTAGAGGGGTTATCAGATTCGAGATATATAAGTTGCGCGACGATGGTGTTTGCGGTCGCGTCGTCAATCTCACCGGATAAAAAGATAATTCTATCCTCTAAAAGTCTTGAATATATATCGTAAGAGCGTTCGCCTTTTCCCGTATCTTGTACTACGTAAGGAATAAGTGCCATTTTTTACCTACCTTTAATTAACAATTAGCAAATTTCGTTATTTTCGGTTAAAAAAGCGAAAAGTTTGTCGATGACGATGGAGTTCTTGATATAATCAACTTGTCTCGGATCCATAGTCTTTTTATACTCTTCGGTTTCTTTACCTAAGGATTTGGCTTGTTCGCCGATTTTTGCATCGATTTCTTCGTCGGTAGCCTCAATCTTTTCGTCTTCGATAATCTTAGTAACGATAAGTTGTTTTTTAACTCTTTCTAAAGCGATTTCTTTGTAAGAATCTCTTATAGACGCGTCGGTTTGATTGGTTACCTTTAAGTAATCTTCGTATTTAAGTCCTTGATACATTAATCTGTATTGGAATTCTTGTACCATAGAGGTTACTTGTTGGTCTACCATGCAATCGGGAATTTCAACTTCGGTGCCCTCGGCAATCTTGGTTAAAAGGTTATCTTCGTTTTCGTTTTGAGCACGTTTGTCGTTGTCCTTTTGTAGGCGTTCACGAGTTTTCGCTTTGTAAGCGTCAACCGTTTCTTCGCCAGTTGCGTCTTTAATAAACGCATCGGTAACTTCGGGAAGTTCTTTTGCTAAAACTTCGTGTAAATGAATAGCGAATACAGCCGCCTTGCCGTTCAAAGGCGCGGTGTAGTCTTCGGGGAAAGTAACGTTGATATCTTTATCTTCACCGATGGACATACCTACTACTTGATCTTCAAAACCGGGAATGAAAGAACCCGAACCGAGTTCTAAGCGTTGCTTTTCAGCGGTGCCGCCGTCAAACTTAACGCCGTCGATAGAGCCGCTGTAATCGATAACTACGATATCGCCGTTTTGGCAAGGTCTGTCGGTAACGGAAACTTCTTTAGCGTTTCTTTCAACTAAACGTTTGATATCTTCGTCCAAATCGGCGTCGCTTACATTATACTCAACCTTATCAACTTTTATACCCTTGTAGGAAGCGATTTTTACTTCAGGCATAACGGGTACTAAAGCGGAAAAAGCGATACCGTCTTCGGATACGTTGTCTAAAGAGAAGTTAGGATCGCCTACGGGATGAATCTTTTCGGCTTCCTTATCTAAAATTTGGGGATAATATTCGGAAACGGCAACGTTAATCGCGTCTTCGTAAAATGCTTCCTTACCGTAAACGCCGCAAATTACGTTGAAAGGAACGTGTCCTTTTCTAAAGCCTTGCACGGAATATTTACCTTTGTTTTGGTCGTAAGCGGTTCTTATTGCCTTTTCCCAATCGGTCTTATCTAAGGTAACCGAAATCTTCATTTGACTTTTTTCAAAATTTTCAACGGTGTAGTTCATAAAAAATACCTCTAAAATTTAAACTTTTTTATTTTTATCCGTACTATTTTAACAAAATTAAAAAATATTGTAAAGTTTTTGGCGCAAATATTTGCAAATATATTTATTTTTAGTATAATATTTGCGTAAAGAATTTTTTTAAGGTGAAATTATGCCGCAAGACGCGTTTACAATCTACCATACCGCGTTAGAACTTAATAATAGGTTAAAAGGCGCGAGAATAGACAAAATCAATCAACCGACCTCGGACACGGTTACGTTTTCGGTTCGTACTTTAAATAAAAACGAAAAACTCGTAATCTCGGCAAACGCCGAAAACGCAAGAGTTGCGTTTACCGATTTACAAAAAGAAGCGCCCTACCAAGCGCCGAGTTTTTGTATGCTTTTAAGAAAATATCTTATTCACGCCACGGTCGACTGCGTTGAAGCCGTGCCTTACGAGCGTATTATAAAGATAACCTTCAATACTAAAAACGAAATGCGTGAAGCGGGCGTTAAAGTTTTATATGCGGAAATAATGGGTAAGTATTCAAATATTACGCTAACCGAAAACGATAAAATTTTAGGTGCTATAAAACAATCGCAAAGTTTAGAAGGTTTGCGTCCGATTTTTCCGGGGGTTAGTTATAAACTCCCCGCGCCGCAAGATAAAGTCGAACTATCTAATAAAGAAGCCTCTTTATCCGCTTTGAATTCTTACCAAGGCGGTGACTTTTCAAAGTATATATTTACGACGTTTAAAGGGTTGTCAAGGCTTACAGCAAACGAAGTAGTATATAGGTTTTTCGGAAGTAGCGAGCCATCTATTCAAGACGTAAAAAATTGCAATATTATTGATTTTTACAAGCATTTTGTAAATTTTTACGAAACTCGTAATTATTTACCGAACGTCGTTTCGTCAAACGATATAAACGACTTTTTCATCACAGACTATAAAAGCGTTAACGAAAACAAAAAATACTACGACGATTTACTCAAAACCATAGACTTATATTTCGATAAAAAAGAAAGTACGCGCGCTTTCGGGGATAAAAAGCGCAAATTGCTTTCGGTAATAAACGCCGCGGATAAAAAGGTTAAAAAGAAATACCAAATCGCCCTCGAAAAAATTCTTGCGTGCAAAAATATGCAAAACGACAGGATTTACGGCGAACTTATAATTTCCAATCTCTACCGCATTAAAAACGGCTTAAAAGAAGTCGAACTTGAAAATTATTATTCACCCGATTACCAAACGGTAAAAATCCCCTTGGACGAAAAACTTAGTCCAAAGGAGAACGCCGAAAGATATTTTAAAAAGTACAATAAAGAAAAAAAGACCGTCGCGTCGGTCGAACCTCAAATTAAGGAATTAGAGGAAAATTTAAAATACTTGCAATCCTTGTACGATGAAATCGATTTATGCCAAAGTATGCAAGACTTTACGGACGTTGAAGAAGAACTTATTCAAGCGGGAATTTTAAAAACCGTTAAAAAGTCAGACAAAAAGAAGGAAGCTAAATCGACGTATCGCACTTATTGCTATAAAGGTTTTATTATCTTAGTCGGAAGAAACAATTTACAAAACACTCGCCTTACCTCGTCAGCCGAAAGAAACGACTTGTGGTTACATACCAAAGATTACCACTCAGCGCACGTTATAATAAAAACGGAAGGGCGCTTAGTCCCCGACGACGTACTGTTATACGCCGCCGAAATTTGCGCGTTTTACAGTAAAGCGTCTAAATCGGATAAGGTTCCCGTCGACTACACGCTTAAAAAGTACGTAAAACGCCCCGCGGGGTTGCCACTCGGTATGGTTTACTACACCGACAATAAAACGATTTTAGTTACGCCAAACGCGCATTTATAATCACGAAGAAGTAAAAACCTCAAACTCTAAAAGAAAAGCCCTACCGTTTCGTAGGGCTTAAATTATTTTTTAAAGTTTCCTATAACCTCGTTTACTTTGACAAAGGAAGTAAAACTGCCTTTATACTTTTTAAGTATCTTCATCATTTTGCTTAATTCACGCTTACGTACGATACAAACTATCATATACCTGTTTTTATGGGTATACATACCTTGAACGTTAAGTTCGGTAACGCCGTGTTTTAAGGTGGTCATTATTTCCTCGGAAAGTTCTTCCGGGGTATCGGTAATAATTTCAAACTTGTAGCCCGATTTAGAGCCTTGCAAGCAGTATTCTACGACGACGTTTGAAATAAATACGTTTAAAATAGTCGCAATAGTATACGCAACGCTGCCTTTTTGGATGAAGAAAACGAGTAAAACGACGCTAGTGTCCATCAAAAAAGATAATTGAGGCATATTTGCCGCCGGATGCCAATGTTTTATAAGCGCCGATATAGAATAAGTTCCGCCGGAAGAGCCGTTATATCTTACTTGAAGCCCGTAGCCGAGCCCGGTTATAACGCCTGCGCCTATCGCAGCGAAAATTAAAGTTCCCTCGGTTGCTTTAAAATAAAAATTCGGTATCGCTTTGAAAACGAACATAAATACCGTTTGAATTATTACGTAAAACGCAATGTTAAAACCGAGTTTTCTATCGACGAAAATCGATATTAAAACGCAAAGCGGAATGTTTAGCGCGAATATAAAAATACCGGGATTAGAAAACACTTCGTGCACTTTCTGAAGTTCCCACGATAAAATAAATGATACGCCCCCTATTCCACCCGGAACGAAATCGTTAAATTGAGTAAAATAATATAGCCCGAAAGCAACCAAAAAACCCGCGACGAAACTGACGGAGTATTCTTTAAGCAAATCTTTTATATTCAAGGAACTTTTCATTTGGACTTCCTATAAAATCGTATAAAAACTATCGAGCGTATCGCCCTCTTATTTATTGTTACTATTATAGACTGCTTTAAGAAAAAACACAAGGAAAAACCTTGCGTTTTTTAATATAATTAAAAAATATTTCAACTCTTAGTTTAAAGCGACGTCTTTTAACTTCTCGTATTTTTTAAGAGCGACCGATTTTAGCATTATTATATTATCACCAGTTGCAAAAGCGTCGTCGGATAATTTCTTTGCCAAAAAAATTGCTTCGGCGGTATATTTAAGCGAACCTAAATCAGTGGTTAATTTACCGCTTTGACGGGTACCTAAAAAGTCGCCCGCGCCTCTTTCGGTATAGTCTATTTCGGTAATTTTAAAACCGTCGGAATTTTCTTTTAACGCGGTAAGGCGTGAAATAGCCGTGTCGCTAGCGTTATCGGAAAGTAAAAAACAGTAACTTTTTAAGTTAGACCTTCCTACGCGCCCCCTTAATTGATGAAGTTGAGAAAGACCGAATCTATCGGCGCCAAAAATACACATTACGGTTGCGTTGGGTATGTCGATACCGACCTCTATTACGGTGGTTGAAACTATACCGTCAATTTTGCCCGCTTTAAAATCAAGCATAATTTCAGCCTTTTTGTTATCCTTCATTTTCCCGTGCAACAGTTCAAACTTCCTGTTGGGGAGTTTTCTACAAAGTTCTTCGTGTAATTCAGTTACGGAAAGCGTCGAGCCCTCGTCGTCGCCTTCTATCTTTGGACAAACGAAATAAACTTGTCTGCCGTTATCTATTTCATTATCGATAAAACCAAGCATAGCCTCGTATTTAGTACGCGGAACCACGTTGGTTTGAACCTCGGCACGAGCAACCGGTTTATCTTTTATAGTCGAAATGTCTAAATCGCCGTAAAAAATCAAAGATAAAGTACGAGGTATCGGCGTGGCGCTCATAATCAAAACGTCGGGTTTTACGCCTTTTTCTACTAACCCGTTTCTTTGCGCGACGCCGAAACGTTGCTGCTCGTCGCAAACGCATAACGCAAGGTTTTTAAATACCACGTCTTTTTCTAAAATCGCGTGCGTGCCGACTATAATTCGATATTCTCCGTTGCAAATTTTTTCTTTAACTAGATTTTTTTCTTTCACGGTTAAAGAACCGCTTAAAAATCCTGCGGAAAATTCCGGCAAATATTTTTGTATAAGCGCGTAGTTTTGTTTAGCCAAAACCTCGGTCGGTGCTAAAAAAGCCGCTTGATATCCGCTATTTAACGCGGCGTAAATTGCACATAAAGACACCGCGGTTTTTCCTGAACCAACGTCCCCTTGCAAAAGCCTATTCATAACGGTAGGCTTTTTAAGGTCTTTATATATATCGTTGACGGCTTCCTTCTGTCCGTCGGTAAATTCAAATTGAAATCTTTTTGAAAATTCGTTTAGGTCTTTTGCAGTAGTCGTGTACCGATTAAATCTTACTTGCTTTTTGTCGCCTTTTATAAACTTAAAAGCGGAAATTAAAATATAATATTCTTCTACGGCGATTCTTTCGCTCGCCTTATGCAAATTTTCAAAAGTAGAGGGATCGTGAACCGTTCTATACGCTTCATTTAAGTCGCCCAAGCCGTATAAATTCAAACTTTCGTAAGATATTACCGACGAAAAATTTACCTTATTTAACGCGTCGGCTATTGCAGAACGAATAACTTTTTGCGTTAGATTGCCTTTTAACGAATATACGGGAACGATTCCCTTTAACGAAAGATTGTTATCGAAGTTTTCAAACGTCGGATTTGACATCGAAATAACTCCGAAACGATTTCTTATTCTGCCGTAGAATAAATACGTTTCCCCTTCTTTTAGCTTACTTTTTATATAAGGTTGGTTAAACCAAACGATATTAAAAGGTTCACCGTCCGAAACGCAAGTTACTTTAAAAAAGGTATAACGTCCTTTTTGCGGTACGTAATTAGGTATAGCGATAACGGTCGCCTTAACGAGGGCAAAATCGTTGTTCTGCGCCTCTAATAAGTCAACTTGTTTTCTCATATCTAAATAATTACGTGGAAAATGCCGCAAAAGATCTTCCGCGGAGTATATTCCCATTGAATTGAGATCGGTTATTCTTTTTTCGGATAACCCCTTAATGAATTTCAGTTCCATACGAAAAAGGGAAAAACTTTGCAGTTTTTCCCGAAAAAATTATTCTAAAGATAAAATGTAATAGTAAACCGCTTGACCGCCGTAATAGCATTCGACGTCGCAGTCGGGATACTCTGCTTCGACTTCTTGCCGTAACATCATTGCGTCCTGCTCTTTTACGTCGGCGCCGTAATATATATTGATTAAAGAGTGGTTTTTGTCTTTTAATTTTTCGATAAGTTTCAACGTAGCCGCACTCATCGTAGTACCTTTAGACAAAATACGCTTGCTGTTTAAGCCGATAAAATCGCCCTTTTTAAGGTTAAATCCGCCGACTGTGGTATTTCTTACGGCGTAAGTTACTTGCCCGTCGGAAACGTTGTCTATGGCGTGCAACATATTCATAAGGTTTTCGTCCGCGGGGGCTTCGGGATCGTACGCCATCGCCGCCGCTAAACCCTGAGGAATGTTTTTGGTGGGAACGACTACGATTTTTCTACCTTCGACTAAAGATTTGCTTTGTTCCGCGGCTAAAATAATGTTTTTATTGTTGGGGAACACGAAAACCGTTGCGGCATTGACTTGAACAATAGCGTCGGCTATATCGCTCGCGCTCGGGTTCATCGTTTGACCGCCTTCTATAACCTTATCGCAATTAAGTTCTTTAAACATTGCCGCTAAACCGTCGCCTTGCGCAACCGAAATAAGACCGATAGGCTTTCTTTCGGATTCGTACTTACGTTGAAGCGCGCGGTTTTGTTCCAACATATTTTCGATTTTAACTTTATCTAGTTCACCGAGTTGCAAAGCCTTGGTTAAAGCAATACCTGGCGAGTTAGTGTGAACGTGAACTTTAACGAGTTCTAAATCACCTACGCAAATAACCGAATCGCCTATGCCGTTTAAGGTTTCGCCTAATCTATCTATATCGGCTAAAGTAGTTTTCTTTTTAAGGTTGGTAATGAAAAATTCGGTACAATAAGCAAACTGAATGCTACTTAAATTGGTTAAATCGGGCGCGATATGGTCGTCCTTTTTAACTTCCTCTTTCTTTTCGACTTCGTCTTCTTCTACGTCCTCGATTTCCTCCCCGCGAAGAGCCTTATCCATACCCTTAAAGATGGTAACGAGACCCATACCGCCCGAGTCGACTACGCCCGCTTTCTTTAAAACGGGTAATAAATCCGGCGTAGACGCAAGCGCCGCTTCGCCCGCATCGATTATATTAGTAAAAAATTCCAAAAAATCTTTGGTTTTTTGAGCGGAAGCGCTTACACTCATCAATCTGCAAACGGTTAAAATAGTTCCTTCCTTAGGTTTGTTGACCGCCGCGTACGCGGTGTCGGTAGCAACTTTCATACCTTTTGCAAAATCCTTAACGGTAATTGCGTCGAGTTCTCTAAAACTCTTACAAAGCCCCTTAATGATTTGAGAGGTTATAACGCCGGAATTCCCCCTTGCGCCGCGTAAAGTCGCGCGGGACACGGTATCGCAAATATCCGAAGTGCGGTTACTGTGGCAACCTTTTAATTCCTTAACGGCGGAACTTAAAGTAGCGCACATATTGGTACCCGTATCGCCGTCAGGCACGGGGAAAACGTTCAGAGCGTCAATCTTAGCCCTGTTACTATCTAATAATTTGGAGGCGTTGACAATCATTTTTGCAAAAGTCGCGCCGTTTATCGTTTTTAACATATGAATCCTTCAAAATATAGAAATTATTTTTGGGGAAACCTTTAATATAAGTCAAACGGTAACGTAGTTTGAACTTAAAGGTTTGGTTTATTACAACTTAACCCCTACAATGTTGACGTTTACGGTATCGACTACCATACCCGTGAATTTTTCAACGTTGTATTTAACCGAAAGTTTTAAAGTTTCCGCAACGGCGGACAAGGATACGCCGAATTTAATAATGACGCAAATATCGATAAAAATTTTATCGCCCTTAGTAACGACTTTAGTGCCGTTAACCCTTTGACTTTTTGAGAACAATCCGTTAATGGAATCTTTAACGCCTTTCGATACAAGTTCAACTATGCCGTAACAATCTAAAGCGGTATGCGATGCAACTTTTGCAATGGCTTCCTCAGATATTAAAATTTGACCGTAGATATTTGTTGTGCTTACAGACATAGCGGATACTCCTTTATAAGTAGTTATATTTTACAACAAAACGGTTTCTTTTGCAACAAATTTTCAACCGTTTTTATTTATTTACGCGAAATCGTACCTTTTATAGGCATAAATTTAAAAAAATTTTATAAATATCTTCGAAAACCGATTAAAATAAGTTGATTTTTGTTTGTATAAATGTTATATTTATTAGGCTAAATTCTAAAACGTGTTGGAGGTGTTATTTATGTCGAGAGTTTGCAGCGTATGCGGTAAAGGTAAACTTAGTGGTAACTTAGTTAGTCACAGTAACCGCAAAACACCACGCTCCTACAATGCAAACGTTCAGAAGGTTAAAATCGTTAAAAACGGCGTCGTTTCCTCTGAATACGTTTGTACCCGTTGCTTAAAGAGCAAAGGCGTTGAAAGAGCTTAATATTTAATTTAGGTCGGCGTTTATTTGTCGACCATTTTAATTTGAAAATTACCGTTGCGTTTTTCGCAACGGTAATTTTCGTTATAAGACTATATAGTTCTTAATTTGTAAATAGCCTCTTTTCTATCTTTTTCGGAAAAAATTCCGCTTCCCGCGACGATGACGTTAGCACCCGCGTCTTTCGCCGATTTTACCGTATCGAAATTTATTCCGCCGTCAACCTCGATTAAGATATCGAGATTTTTCTCTTGTGCAATCTTTTTAACGAAAGCAACGCTTCGTAGCGAACTCTCGATAAATTTTTGCCCGCCGAACCCCGGGAAAACGCTCATCACCAAAACCATGTCGCAATACGGAATAACCTCCGCGATTTTATCGGGTGCGGTATCGGGATTTATAGCGACGCCGCATTTAGCGCCGGCGTTTTTTATTCGGGTTAAAACGCTAAATAAATTATCCGTGCACGCCTCGTAATGAACGGTTACATAGTCTGCGCCCGCATTTACAAAAGCCTCGACGTACTTTTCGGGGTTTACTATCATCAAATGACAATCGAGCGGAATTTTAGCGCGCTTTTTAATATCGGCAACCATTTTGATGCCGAAGGTTATATTTGGCACGAAAACGCCGTCCATAACGTCGCAGTGAATAATATCTGCACCAAAATCTTGCAAATTTTCAACTTCCTCGCCCATTTTAGAAAAATCGGCGGATAAAATCGACGGTGCGATTTTAATATTTGCGTTTTTCATACTCTCTAATTTCCTTATATATAGAAATGTATCTTAAATACCGATCGTTAGATATTTTTCCTTGTTCTAAAGCGGCTTTTAAGGCGCAATCGGGTTCGTTTATATGTACGCAACCGACGTAGTAGCATTTGCCGTTATACGGCAAAAAATCCTTGTAATAATTTAGAAGTTCGACGCTTTTAACCGTTTCCAAATCGAACGAGGAAAACCCCGGGGTATCCACGACGAAAAGGTCGTCGGAATAATGTATCTCACGAGAGGTCGTCGTGTGGCGTCCGCGGTTGGTTTTTTCGCTTAGCGAGTTGACCGCTTCGTCTTTTCCGAATACGGCGTTGCAAAGCGAAGTCTTACCGACCGCAGATTGCCCCGCCAAACAGCAAATTTTACCGGAAAAAGTTGAAATAATTTCGTCTATCCCCTCACCCGTTTCGGCGCTTATCGTAAAAATTCCGTCAACCGCGTTAGAATAGTTTTTTAAAACGTAATCGGCGGTTTTCCTATCGACGTCGCATTTGTTTACTGTTATATAAACGGATATTCCGCGCTGAACGCAATCGATAATCATTTTATCGACTAATAAATAATCGGGTGCGGGACTCGTGGCGATAACTAAATTTACCGCGTCGACGTTAGCGACTTTCGGTCTACCGATAACCGACTTTCTATCGAAAATTTTCGTTATCACTCCACCGTCGAATTCAACGATATCGCCCGTAATCAATTTTTTGTCCTTGATTTTAAGATTTCCGCGCGCAGCGCAAACGTATTCATTTCCGCCCGATAATACGGTAAATTCTTTAGAGCGGCTTTTTATAATAAATCCTTTAATCGGCGTTATCTCCTTTTTCAACGTATCTTCTTCTTAATTGTCCGCAAGCACCGTCTATATCGTCGCCCATGCGGCGGCGTATGGTTGCGGACAATCCTAAACTCGTAAGTTTTTTCATAAATTCGTCGGCTTTTTTATCGGAAGTTGCGACGAGATTTTTTTCTTTTACCGAGTTAAGCCTTATAAGGTTTATATGACAAGGCTTACCCCTAAATAATTTTTGCAACTGCAAAGCGCAGCGGTCGGTGTCGTTTACACCTTCGATTAAAGAATATTCGAGGTAATAACGCCTTCCCGTCTTTTTAAAATAGTTATCGAGCGCGAAAACGATATCTTTTATTTCGTAAGCGTTGGCAACGGGCATAATTTTCCGCCTTTCCTCGTCGAAGGGCGAGTGAAGCGAAAGCGTCAAGTTTACCGCAAGCCCTTCGTCCGCCAAAGTTAGCATTTTAGGAACCAAACCGCAAGTAGACAAACTAACGTTGCGCGGGCTTATATTTATGCCGTCAGGCGAAGATAAAAGCCTTAAAAAGGCAATAACTTGGTCGTAGTTATCTAAAGGCTCTCCACTACCCATTAAAACGACGTTGGTTATCTTCCTTTTAGTTATATCGCCGCCGATTCGTCTATTTATCACTAAAATTTCGGACAAAATCTCGCCGGCGGTTAAATTTCTTATTAAGCCTTCTAAAGTAGACGCGCAAAAAGCGCACCCCATACGGCAACCGACTTGTGTGGAAACGCATAAAGTATTTCCGTACTTATAACTCATCAAAACGCCTTCTATAACGTTACCGTCGTTTAACCTAAAAAGAAACTTTTTGGTACCGTCTTTCGAGGTCAGTTCTTTTATAACTTCAAGCCCGCAATCGGAATAGTTTTCCAAAAGTTTTTGCTTTAAACTTTTAGAAATATCCGTCATCTCGGAAATAGATTTTCCGTTATGAACGTTTCTAAAAATTTGCGCGGCTCTAAACGGCTTTTCGTCAAGGTCTTCGATTATTTTTTTTAAATTGTCTAAAGTTAAATCGGCAAGTATCATAATTTTTTAATTAATTTACAAACGTAAAATCCCGCGCCCATAGAAATATTTGGCAAAAATTGAAGCCCGTACTCGGTCTTTTTATGCGATAGCGGACTGTTTATTTCGGAATACTCGTAACCGCCGTCTGAAGACAAAAACTTCCTAACGATATCGTCGTTTTCCTCTTTAAAAAGCGTGCAAGTGGAATAATATAAACTTCCGCCTTTTTTTACGTAGCGTGAACAGTTTTTTAAAATAGCGTATTGCAAATCGTTTAATTGCGTAAAATCGATATTTTTAAGTTTTATATCGGGATTATTTTTTAAAGTTCCGTAACCGCTACACGGTACGTCGCACAAAACGGCGTCGAATTCGTTTTCAAATTCACCGTTAAAGGTCGACGAGTCGCATAAAAAAGGCGTAACGTTTTTAGAGCCCATACGATTTATATAACTTTTGATAAGTTCAAGTCTATGCTCGTGCACCTCGCACGAGGTAACCGTTTTTACCCTTTCGGAAAGCAAAACCGACTTACCGCCGGGCGCCGCGCAAGCGTCCAAAATATCGCCGGACTCCGCTATTACGTTACAAATAGCCACCGAGCCCACCGACTGAAAAGTATAAATCCCCTTATAAAAATCTTCGTCCATTTTCATTTTCGGAACGGAAAAAAGATTGCAAAAAGGCGTTTTCGAAAAAGAATATTCTTTCTCTATTAAATACTTTTCGCCGTCGATACCGTTTTTAAATCGCACGAAGGTTTTTTCTTCGTCGCAAGATAAAATATCTTCCGCCGTTTCTCCGTAGGTTTTTAAAAGTCGTTTAACAGCGAATTCAGGGTAAGAATATCGCACCGATAAGCGCTTAATTTTATCGGACGGAAAAGGTATTTCGGTTTTTACGAATTTTCTTAAAACCGCGTTAATAAAACCCGAATTTCCGCCTTTACCGAGTTTTTTAGATAATTCTACCGCGCTATCTATTACGGCGTAAGGCTTTTTTTCAAGATATTTTAAACAATATAACGCTATTTTAAGAATAATTTTTATAGACTGCTTGGGGCTTTTTTGACAAAGAATACCAAGATAATATTCAAGTTCGATATCCTTATCTAAAACCCCGTAACAAATCTTAGTGGTCTTAGGTCTGTTTAATTCTTCGATTTCGACGGAATTCACCGCTTGTTTTAAATAAGCGCCGTTTTTATAAACTTCGCTTAAAATTCTATAACAATCGTAAAATAAAATAATCATTTCAAAATATCGCCGACGGCGATTTTTCTTCCGAGTATAAAGTCGCGTGCTTGCATACGCTTTCCGCCCTCTAATTGCAGTTCGACTATTTCTAAAAAGTCCTTGCCGCATTTTACGACGACACCTTGATTTTTATCGGCAACAACGACTTCTCCGATTTTCCCTTCCTCGTTACGATCTTTTAAGACTTCGGCTTTAAAAATCTTAAGGGTTTTGCCGTTTAAATTAGTAAAGGCTATGGGCCAAGGATTCATACCGCGTATTTTATTGAAAATTACTTCGGCGGAATCGGAAAAATCTATTAAACCGTCCTCTTTTTTAATCATCGATACGTGCGTCGCTTTAGAGTCGTCTTGCTTCACGGGCGTTACTGCGCCGCGTTCGATTTCGTCTAAGGTTTGGACTAAAAGTTCGGCGCCTAAAACCGCTAATCTATCGAAAAGTTCACCGGCGGTTTCATATTTTCCGATAGGCGTTTTTACTACCGATAAAATATCACCGGTGTCTATACCCGCTTCCGTTTGCATAATCGTTACGCCCGTTTCTTCTTCTCCGTCGATAACCGCTTGTTGAATGGGCGCGGCGCCTCTGTATTTGGGAAGTAGAGAACCGTGTACGTTAATAATACCGTGCGGCGCAATATCTATAATTTGCTGCGATAAAATTTGCCCGTAAGCGCAACTTATCATAATATCGGCGTTTAAACTTTTTAAATCTTCCACGCCTTGCAAACGTATTTTATCGTATTGTAAAACTTTAACGCCGCAACTTAGCGCTAATTCTTTTACGGGTGAAAAAACCACTTTTTGCTCGCGTCCGACCTTTTTATCCGGTTGAGTAACGACGGCTAAAACTTGGTGGGACGATTTTAAAAGAGCGTTTAACGACGGTACCGCAAAACTCGGCGTACCTAAAAATATTACTTTCAATCGGACACCTCTATACGCGTGGCTTTATCTATATACAAAACACCGTCTAAATGGTCGTATTCGTGGCAAATCGCGCGTGCAAAAAATTCGTACGCGGTAAGTTTAAAAGGCTTTCCGTACCTATCTTGCGCCCTTATAACCACTTTGTTTGGGCGTTCGACTTCGCCGTATTTTTTTTGGATAGAAAGGCATCCTTCTTTTCCGGATTGAGTGCCCGCCGTTTTTACTATAACGGGGTTTATAAATTCAAAATAACCTTCCTCAACCGATACAAGGAAAATTCTTTTTAAAACGCCTACTTGAACGGCGGCAAGTCCCGCACCCTCGGCTTTTATCAAAGTTTCCTTCATATCGTCTAAAAGTTCGGCGGTTTCAGGACCGAAATCGGTTACTTGTAAGGATTTTTTTCTTAAAACGGGATCTCCTATTTGAACGATTTTTCTTAAAGCCATAATATAAACCTTAACTCAAATTAGACGGATTAACTTCCACGTAAACTAGAACTTTTTGAGTTTTTTCGGGAAGGGCTAAATCGTATATCTCGTCTATTAAAGAGTCGTTTCCTTCTTTTATTCTCATAAGCACCTGATAACGGTACTTGTTTTTCAATCTCTTAATCGGCGACTTCATCTTGTTGTAAAACAAAAATTTATCGTCGTTTTTTAAATATAAATCGTAAAGTTTTTCATTTACCGCTTTTAAAGCGTTTAGCGCCGACTCGTCGTCTTCGCTTTCTATCATAACGCGTAAGATGGTTGCGTAAGGCGGATAAAAAGTTGCGCGACGCAAAGAATTTTCCCTTTGGAAAAAACCTTGATAGTCGTATTTAGTGGCAAAGCGTAAAATCGCGTTGTCGGGTTGATACGTTTGAAGAACGACCACGCCTTTTTCGTCGGCTCTGCCGCTTCTTCCCGCCACTTGAGTAAGTAGTTGGAAGGTTCTTTCGCCGCTACGATAATCGGCGAATAGCAAACTCATATCGGCGTCTAATATGCCTACCAAAGTAACCGACGGAAAGTCGTGTCCTTTGGCTATCATTTGCGTTCCGACCAAAATATCCGCTTCTTTTTTAGCAAAAGCCGATAAAATTTTGTAATGCCCCTCTTTAGTCGACGTAGTATCGTTATCCATACGCAAAATTTTCGCCGTTGGATATAGCGCCTTTAAATCGTCGACTACTTTTTGCGTACCCGTACCGTAATAGTTTATATGTACGCTTCCGCACTCGGGGCACGCGTCGAGCATTTTATAAGTAGCACCGCAAAAATGACATTTTAAAATATTTCCGACCGAATGATAGTTAAGGGCTATATCGCAGTTTTCGCATTTAGCGACGTAACCGCATTCGCGGCAAATTATTCTTTGCGAATACCCACGCCTATTTAAAAATATAATGGCTTGGTTGCCCGCGTCCAAGCACTTTTTCAATTCTTCTTGAAGGGCGTATGAAAACGCCGAATTATTACCTCTTCTGACTTCCTTACGCATATCTGCAATATACATCTCGGGAAGAGGTCTTTTGTTTATTCTTTCTGGCATCACGGCTAAATTATATTCGCCGTTTTTTGCTTTTAAATAAGTTTCGACGGAAGGCGTGGCGCTTCCTAAAATCAACTTACAACCGTTATATTCGGCTCTAAACTTAGCAACGTCTTTGGTATCGTAACGAGGACTGGATTCGCTTACGTAACTTCCGTCGTGTTCCTCGTCTATTATTATCACGCCTAAGTTTTCCAAAGGCGCGAATATCGCCGAGCGCGCGCCTACAGCAACCTTTGCCTCGCCCGAGCGAAGCCTCCACCACTCGTCGAACTTTTCGCCCGCGCTTAAACCGCTATGCAATATCGCAGCGTTATCTTGAAAAGCCGCGCGCAGTTGACGAAGCATTTGAGGCGTTAAAGAAATTTCAGGCACTAACATAATCGCGGTTTTGCCTTCGTCCAAAGCCTTTTTTATAAGCCTTAAATACACTTCGGTTTTTCCGCTTCCGGTTACGCCGTGAAGAAGAGTTATAGTTTTATCGGTCGTTTCAATCGACGAAATAGCATCGACTTGTTCTTTCAAAAGTTCGACGTTTTTTCTTTCGCCTTCCACCGCTTCGTACGGGGAACGATTTAACCGCACTTCTTCCGTTAAAACGAAATTTTTCAATAGCAATCTATTCATTGCGGAAGAGCCGAATTTTTTGTTAAGGTCGCTTAATTTAACCTTTTTTCCGTCGGATAAATAATTTAGCGCGGCGATTTGCTCTTTTGCGGATTTTCGTGTTGCCGTAATCATTTCGGGAAACGGTATCTCGGCGTTTATATTGGCGATTTTAACGAGTTTTTCTCTAACTTTACCCTTTCTCATTTCGGCGGGTAAAAACTGACGGAGTGAAAGCGCGCAAGGTATATGATATTTAGCGCACATAAAACGCATTAGCGCTAAACACTCTTTAGTAACCGCAGGGGTATCGTCGATAACGCGTAAAATAGGTTTTACGCCTTTTCCGTAATCGCTTTTTTCTTTTATGCCGATAACGAAACCTTCTATTTTTAGATTACCGAAAGGCACGACGACGCGGCACCCGACGGATACCTCCGCGGTGCATGAATAATCGAATATTTTATCTACTTCGCTAGTAGCGATGTCGACTATTACTTCGGCAATCATAATGAAAAAATCTCCGTAAGAAAAAATATGCTCATAGCAAAAGCTATGAACATACGAGCGTTAATATTTCGTTGCAGTAACTTTGCCTTCGTAGATTTCTTCCGCGGCAAGAGACAACGGTTTACCGTCGACAACCGCTTCTTTATTTCCGTTAACCAGCGTTCCGTCCAAAATTTGGCGGGCGCGTTTGCTTGCGACGACGCATAAAGCGTATTTAGAACCGATTTGTTTTGCGAGCGTATCGATGGGCGGTTCGTGTATCATAATATCATCCTCCGAAATTAGTTGATTTTGTGATTTTTGGAAAAGAACTATTCGATATTTTGAATTTGTTCTCTTATTTTTTCGATTTCGCATTTTAATTTTAAAGCGCAATCGGTTATTTCTATATCGTTTGATTTGGAACAAATCGTGTTGGTTTCGCGATTGAATTCCTGAACCAAAAAGTCAAGTTTTCTACCCGCGTTTTCTTTATCGACGATGGCGCGGTATTGCGAGATATGAGATTTAAGACGAGTGATTTCTTCGTCTACGTTGCTTTTGTCGGCAAAAATGGCGACTTCTTGCAAAAGCCTTGCTTCGTCGTAGTTAACCGCCATTAAAGCCTCGGAAACCCTTTCCTCTAACTTTACGCGGTATAAGTCTTTAATAAGCGGCGCCCTTGCCTCGATTTTTTGAAGCAAGCCCTCGATAACGTCCATACGGGATAGTAAATCGACTTTTAACTTATCCCCTTCCACTTTACGCATACGATTAAGCCCGTCTAAAGCCTCGTTAAGGGTGGAAACCAAAATATCCTCGTAAACGTTTTCGTCGACTTCGCCCGTTTGGGTAACGACGTCGGGCATTCTGAGAAAATTAGTGAGTGACAAATCGTCGGGAAGGTCGGGGAAATTATTTTTCAAGGTAACGTAAGCGTCGTAATAACCTTTAGCAAGCCCCAAATCCACTAAACAATTCTTACCGCCCTCTCTTACGTCTTTTAAGGTAACGAAAAGTTCAAGTCTACCGCGTGCGACTTTAGAGGAAATAGTTTTCCTTATCAAGTCGTCGAATTTCAAAAAAACGCGGGGATATTTAGGAACTATATCTAAAAATCTATTGTTGACGGTGCGAAGTTCTATAAGTAGGTATATACCGTCCTTATTATACTCCGCCTTGCCGTAACCGGTCATACTTTGCATATCACACCTCAATCGCTACGCTATATAATAGCATATAATAAATAAATAATCAAGTATTTTTGGCGATTTTTAATCGTTTGCTATCAATTTTTTAAATTCTTCCTCGTCTATTACCTCGATTGCGAGGGCTTTTGCTTTATCGAGTTTACTGCCCGCGTCGCTTCCCGCAACCACTAAATTGGTTTGTTTGGAAACGGAACTCATAACTTCTCCGCCCAAACTTTCGATTATTTTTTGGGCTTCGCTACGCTTAAAGTCTTGCAAAGTACCCGTCAAAACTATTTTTTTACCGAACAGTTTATCGCCTTTTACGTTGTCTTCGTAAATAGGCGTAACGCCGAGCGATAAAAGTTCGTCAATCTCTTTTAAATTATCCTCGTCTTGGAAAAATTCGGTTATATTATATGCTAAAACTTCTCCGATTTCGTTCATAGAAAGTAAATCGAGTAAAGTTGCGTTTTTTAAATTTTCTATCGATTTAAATCGCTTGGCTAAATCTTTGGCGGTCTTTTTACCTATACCGTCGATGGATAGCGCGTACAAAAAGTTTTCAAGAGAACAACGCTTGGATTTTTCTATGGAATTCATAAAATTGTTTGCGCGTTTTTCCTTAAAGCCTTCCAACGAGTAAACTTTTTGATAGTCGAGTTTATATAAATCGGAACATCTTCTTACCGAGAAAGCATCGTATAAAAGCGCCGCCGTCATTTCGGACACGCCTTCTATATTCATCGCCTCTTTCGACGCAAAATTCGCCAACTCTCCCACAACCCTCGGTTTACAGTCTTTGTTTCTACAAAAAATATTCGCGCCTTTTTCTTCAAGTGCGGAATTACAGTAAGGGCAAACCGTAGGTTTTTCAGGGATTTTACTGTTGTCGAAACTTTCCGTCGCTCCTAAAATTTCAGGTATGACTTCGTTGGAACGTCTTACCAAAACGCGGCAAGGAACGGCTACGTTTTTACGCTGTATATCTCCGTAATTGTTAAGCGTTGCTTTCCTTACCGTTACACCGCAAAGTTCTACGGGTCTTAGATGCCCGAGCGGCGTTAACTTGCCCGTGCGTCCTACTTGCCAAGTAATTTTATCTAAAATCGTAGTTACTTCTTCGGCCTCGAATTTATAAGCGATTGCCCAACGAGGGAATTTTTCCGTACTGCCTAACTCCTCTCTTACGTCGTAATCGTCAACCTTTATAACGGCGCCGTCGGTTAAAACGTCTAAGTTTTTGCGGTTGACTTCGATTTCCGAAATAGCGTTATTGATTTCCTCTAAATTAGAGCATACTCTTAAGTAATCGAAAACTTTAAAACCGTTGTCTTTTAAAAACTTTACCGCTTGAGTTTGAGATCTTATCGAACCGTCCTCGATATAATTTATATCGTAAAAATAAATTTCGGGTTTTCTTTTTTCGGTAATTTTGGGATCGAGGTTTCTTATAGCGCCCGCGACGGCGTTGCGCGCGTTTTTAAGCACTTGCGTAGAAGTTTTATTATATTCTTCAAGTACAGAAAGTCTTATTATCGCCTCGCCTTTCGCTTCTAACCTTCCTTTGTAGGGTATGGATAAAGGAAAAGTTTTTATAGTTTTAACTTGGGCGGTTACGTCCTCGCCGACCTCGCCGTTCCCCCTCGTCGTCGCTCTTAAAAAATATCCGTTTTCGTACGTTAGGCACATGGTAAGCCCGTCGAATTTATACTCGACGGTGTACTTAGTATCGGGTTTTTCCGTCTTTAAAATTCTATCGGTAAACGAAGTCAACTGTTCGACGGAAACCGCCTTGTCGAGGCTATAAAGTCTTTCTATATGTTTGTGCTTTTCAAAAGCCGAAATAGGCTCACCGCCGACTCTCCTCGTCGGCGAATCGGGTAATACTATTCCGCTCGTCTTTTCTAAAAGTTTGAGTTCGTCGTATAGTTTATCGTACTCGCCGTCGGAAACGGTAGGATTGTCAAGTACGTAATACTCGTAACCGTACTTGTTTAACAGTGTTACGAGTTCTTTCATTCTATCCATAAAAACCTCTTAAATAGTCGTGTTTTAGGTTTATAAAAGTTCTATAGGGGCAAGACTTACAGCAAGCGATTTTACGCCGACTTTTTGGAAGGCAACGTCGATAATCGTGTTGTTGCCGCTCGTTTTTACGCCGATGATTTTGCCGATGCCGAATTTTTTGTGATTTACCGCTCGACCAATCGTATATTGCGAAGCGTTAACCGTCTTTGCTAAGGTTTGTTTTACGCTCGGACGAGAAAAAGTCTTTGCATAACTCGACATACCCGAACCCGACGACGGAACGTCTTGCGAATACCCGTATTCGTATTCCGCGGAATCGTAATAGGAACGTTTTTCGTTAAACGAAGAACGTTTTCTATTCGCGACGTAATCGTTACCGAAAATATCGTCGTCGGTAATTTTGGGACGACGGTCAGATATAGCGTCGATACCGAGTTTATCGGCAACGTCCGAGACGAAGCGGGAACGAGTCGTGTATTGCCTATTTCCGTATAAATAGCGGCTATTTGCCCTCGTTATATACAAACGCTTTTCCGCCCTCGTTATAGCGACGTACATAAGTCGCCTTTCTTCCTCCATATCGGCGGGGCTTCCTATTGCCCGTGCTATCGGGAAAATGGTTTCGTCGCAGCCCGCGATAAAGACGGTGTTGAATTCCAAGCCTTTTACGGCGTGAATAGTCGCTAAAGTTACGTAATCGGTAGAATCGGCTTCGTCTATATCGCTATAAAGGGCTATGGAACTAAGGTAATCTTCCAAATTGCCATCTTTATTGAATTTGCAATATTCTTCTACCGAGTTGACGAATTCGCCTACGTTCATTTTTTTAGAGGCGTTTTCTTCCGTTTCGTCGGCAAACTGAGACAAAAAGTCGGTTTGTTTTATCGTTTCGTTAACTAAATCGATTAAGTTTTTTGTTCCGCTTAAAACGGTTAGATTGAAAATTATTTGTCTGAACGCGTCCAACTTCATCTTCGCGCCGGTGGGAAGATCTAATTCGTCTATCGAACACAAAGCGTCGAATAACGAAAGTTTCCGAAAACTAGAAAACCTTATCAATTCGTTTATAGTTTTATCGCCTATTCCGCGACGAGGCGTATTGATTATCCGAAGCAACGCGTCGTTATCTAACGGGTTTGCGATAAGTCTTAAATAAGCGGTTAAATCTTTAATTTCTTTTCTTTCGAAGAATTTAAAACCACCGAAAACTTTGAACGGAATATTGTTTCTTAAAAGTTCTTGTTCGTACGAACGGGATATGGCGTTAACCCTCATTAAAACGGCGAAATCGCTATACTTAGCGCCGCGCGCTACCAAACTTTTAATGTGGTTTGCGGTATACCTTGCTTCGGAATTCTCGTCGTCGGCGGCGAAATATTCTATCTTTACGCCGTCGTCGTTTTCCGTCCATAAAGTTTTAGGGCTGCGGAGAGAATTCTTTTTAATCACTGCGTTCGCTAAGTCCAAAATCTTTTTAGTGGAGCGGTAATTTTGTTGCAGTTTGTAAACTTTCGAGCCCTTAAAATCCTTGCTAAAACCTAAGATATTCTTAATCTCTGCACCGCGCCAACCGTAAATGGACTGATCGTCGTCGCCGACGGCGAAAATGTTTCCGTGTTTGGACGCTAAAAGTTTTGCGATGCGATATTGCAAGTTGTTGGTGTCTTGAAACTCGTCGATATGTATGTAGTGAAATTTATCGGCGTAATAATTTCTAACGTCCTCGTCGTCTTCCAAAAGATGATAAGTTTTCAAAATTAAATCGTCGAAATCCATTGCGTTGGAACTTTTTAAAACTTCGTCGTAACGCTTATATATGGTGGCGAAATCGGTTAAATTTTTGCCGTTTCCCTCGATAACGTAGCGGTCGGGAGAAATATCGTTGGTTTTGCCGTAAGATATATGATATTTAGCGTTTTTTGCAAGCGCGTCGCCTTCCAAATTGAGTTCGCCGATTATTTTTTTAATAACGCGTTCGGACTCAGCCTCGCTATACACGGTAAAATTCGTGTTGTATCCGTCCAATCTACCTATAGAGCTGCGCAAAATCCTTAAACACATACTGTGTATGGTGGAAATCCACATTTTATTTGCGGTATCGCCGATAAAATTTACCAATCTTTCGCGCATCTCGTTAGCCGCTTTGTTGGTAAACGTAATTGCTAAAACTTGGGACGGTTCGCATAAACCGCCGTCTAATATGTACGCTATTCTTGAAGTCAATACGCGCGTTTTTCCGCTTCCCGCGCCCGCTAAAACTAAAACGGCGCCTTCGGTATCGGTCGCCGCGGCGTATTGCTCTTTATTAAGTTGTTGTAAATATTCTTTCATCTAACGTATTTTACCACTTTTAAGGTTTTTTTTCAAGTCAAAACGGTATGGTTAAGAAAAAACGAAAAAAATATCCTTATTTTTCTATTGCGATTTTAAAAAATTACAGTGCGAACTTTTTTTCTTTTTTATACCTAGCCAAAGCGACGCGGTATTTTTCGGAAAGTTCCATTACGTAGCGTTGGCGTTTATCGTACGGCATCGAAGAATAAACGTCCTCGTCGATAAGCCGCTTTATAATATCGCTTACCTCGCCTACGCTATCCAAAATACCCTTTACTTTCATATAGAACTTTTCTTTTTCGTCGGATTTCGGCTTAATTTCTTTTATAACGGTCGTTTGGTAATATTTTACGACGTTAGATCCGCTTACGCCTTGCGTTTTAACTTTGTCTTTTATATCGCAAATCTTATCTTTATGTTCTTCCCAAAATCCGCTTTTTAAACGGCGTTTTGCGTCTTTTGCCATAATTTTTAAATCTTCCATCGTAAATACCTCCCCGAAAAAACTTATTTATTCGACTTTAATCGATAAAATCCTTAACGGACAAAAAAAATACGTCCGCTAAAAAGCAGACGTTAAAAATTACATTTTTGAATTTCTCTTTCTTGCAGCCTCAGCCTTCTTTTTACGACGAACTGCAGGTTTTTCATAACATTCTTTACGACGGAGGTCACCAATGATACCATCGCGAGAGCATTTTCTCTTAAAACGACGTAAAGCGTTATCTAAAGATTCGTTTTCGCCAACTCTTATCGTGGACATACACACCCCTCCTTTGCCGTTGGACACTTATTTTTGAGTAACGCTAAAATTATACAAAACAACCGATTGGTTGTCAAGCAATATTAAGCGACTTTTTAACAAAATTCGCCGATTTTGGGAATTTTTGATAAAAAAAGACTAACGCGCGGGGTTCCATCCCATTTTTTGACCGGATAAAACGTGGATATGAAGATGCGGCACGGTTTGTCCGGCGTCGTCGCCTTGATTTATCACTAACCTATAGCCGTTTTCAAGTTGGAGTTCGTCTTTAAGAGAGGAAATAGTTTTTAAAATTTCACCAACTAAACGGCAATCGTCTATCGAAGCGTCCGCGATAAACTTGTAATGTTTTTTAGGAATAGCCAAATAATGATTTTTCGCCTGAGGCGCGATATCGCGTATTATAAAAAATTTTTCGTCCTCGTAAACTTTATCTACGGGGATTTCGCCGTTAACGAACTTACAAAATAAACAATCGGACATAATTTTCTCCTTTTATCTTAGATTTTATACGCTTAAAACTTCGCATAACGCGCCGTCTTTAAACGGTTCTATAACTTTAACGGTCTTAAAGCCGTTTAAATTATCTCCTTTAAAATAGCATCTTACGTAATTTTGAGAGTACCCTTCAAAGTATCCGTCTTTTTCTTCTTCAACTAAAACTGAAAGAGTTTTACCGACAAATCGGTTAACGAAAGACACTTTTGATTTTTGCTTTACTTCTAAAAGTTTTTTAAGCCTTTCGTCGGTAATCGCCGTGGAAAGTTTAGGTAATTTATACGCCCTCGTCCCCTCACGCGGGGAAAAAACGAAACAATGAATATCGGCAAATTCCGCCTTTTCACACAAATCGAGCGTGTCTTGAAAATCCTCGTCGGTTTCCGTCGGATAACCTACGATTATATCGGTGGTTATCGCGGCGTCGGGGTAGACTTCTCGTACTTTTAAAATGCTTTGAAGGAATTCATCGCGGTCGTAGTGACGATTCATATCCTTTAAAACTTTACTGCTGCCCGACTGTAAAGATAAATGAAAATGAGGCGCAAAATCTTTTAGCGTTTTAGTGGCGTTTAAAAGTTTTTCGGATATAACGCTTTCTTCTAACGAACCTAACCTTACGCGGAAATCGTAAGCGCTAAGTGATTTTAATAAATCGGCCAAATCGTTACCCTCGTAGTTATACGCGGTAAGGTTTATCCCCGTAACCACGACTTCCAAAGCGGTATTAAGGTTCAACTCTCTCTTAACGCTTTCTATCGAACGCGATCTTACGCGTCCCCTTAAATATGGTATCAAACAGTAAGAACAAAAGTTGTTGCAACCGTCCTCTACCTTTAGATACGCCCGAGTTTTATCTCCCGCGTACGGAAGATATTTTTCGTAGTATTCATTTTCGCGGTCTAAAAAAATTCCTTCGCTTTCTATAAGCGAAATTATTTTATCTTTGTTCATCGCGCCCGTAACGAGGTAAACGCCTTCTTTTTCTTTAAAGGCTTCGGGGTTATGTTCCGCAGCGCAACCTGTAACTATAATCTTAGCCGATTTATTATACGCTTTTATCCTCGATACCGCTTGGCGCGATTTTTTTTCCGCCTCTTTCGTAACGGCGCAAGTGTTTAAAATATATAGGTCGGCGCACTCTAACTTGTCGGAAACTTCGTACCCTAATTGAGCAAGACCTTGCATCAAAGACGAACTTTCACACGAGTTAACTTTACACCCCAATGTAAAAACGACTGCTTTCATAAAAAACTGTATTTTCCTTGATATAATGCTGAATTTTTAAAAATATTACGAAACGCGTAATTTATAATTTCATCACCAAAGCCGACCACTCTCCAACGGTTTTTTCCTCTAAAAGAGAAAACCCGAGCGCAGAATACGCGTCGATAACATCAGCCTTTTTCGACTTTAGTATTCCGCTTAAAATAATCACGCCGCCGCGTTTTACGTAAGATAAAATATCGTTTGCAAGAACCTTCAAAACGTCCGCGGTGATATTAGCGACTACTATATCCCCTTGAATTTTTATCCCGTCCAACAAGTTGGAATTATATACCGTGCAAACGTTTTCGACTTCGTTAACTTCGACGTTATGACGCGCCGCCGTAACCGCGACTTCGTCAAGGTCGGTCATTACGACTTTATTCGCGCCGAGTTTCGCAGCGGAAATACCTAATATTCCGGAACCAGTTCCGACGTCAACGACCGTATAATTCTCGTTAACGTAGTTTTCCAAGAAGTGTAGGCATGAAGAAGTCGTTTCGTGTTCACCCGTTCCGAAAGCTGCGTTGGAATCTATATAAACCACCAACCCGTCCGTATCGCATTTAAGCCACTTCGGACAAACGGTTATCTTACCGAATTTAATCGGTCTATAATGCTTGCGCCATACTTCTATCCAATCGTCGCCGTCTACCTCACGCTCGATAAGTTCTAAACTGCCGACGTTAAATATACCTTCGGCGTTGATTTTAAGGTTTTGCAAATCGACGGTAATTAGCGCTTTTTTTGCTTCAAAATCGTCTAAATCGAAATAACCTTTAACTAAACTTACTCCCTTTACGCCGTCTAAAAGTTTAGCGTCGATATAGTCGTAAGTGCTTCTTCTGTTTTCGGTAAGTTCGATAACGTCTTTTTGCGAGGAAACGGCTACGCCGTAACTGGTATAATTCCAAAATATATCACTGACGAGTTCTTCGGATTCGTCGGTCGTATGCACGGTTAATTCTTTGTATTTCATGGTAAAATTTATTATACCACAAACCACCGCTGTTTAGCAAGGGTTTTGACGCCGAAAAACAAGGATAAAATTTATTTAATTTTATTGTAAAAACCCCCTTCAGTTGCTTGAAAATACGAGGTAAATTTGCTAAAATATGTGCATAGTTTTCGGGGAGTCTATTATGAAATTAGGATTTAATAATCAAAAATACGTAAAACTTCAATCTGAAAAGATTAACGAAAGAATTAAAGAGTTCGGCGGCAAACTTTACCTTGAATTCGGCGGCAAACTTTTCGACGATTATCACGCGTCTAGGGTTCTTCCCGGGTTCGAGCCCGACGGAAAGTTAAAAATGCTTTTAAATTTGAAAGAAAAAGCCGAACTTATAATCGTCGTAAACGCCAACGATATAGAAAGAAACAAAGTGCGCGGAGACCTTGGCATAACTTACGATTTAGACGTTTTAAGACTGTTAGACGCCTTTAAAGCGCTCGATTTGTACGTCGGAAGCATAGTTTTAACGAGGTTTACCGAGCAACCCGCCGCAATAAACTTTAAAAAATATCTTGAAAGCAAAGGCATAAAAGTTTACCTTCATTATCCGATTTCGGGATATCCCGCAAACGTCGATTTAATCGTTAGCGAGGAAGGCTACGGCAAAAACGAGTATATCGAAACGGAAAGAGAACTTATCGTAGTAACCGCACCCGGTCCCGGTAGCGGCAAAATGGCGACTTGTCTATCCCAACTTTACCACGAAAATAAGCGCGGCGTAAAAGCGGGCTACGCAAAATTTGAAACCTTCCCTATTTGGAACTTACCGCTAAAACACCCCGTTAACCTTGCGTACGAAGCGGCAACCGCCGACTTAGACGACGTTAATATGATAGACCCGTTCCATTTAGAGGCTTATAAAACCACCACGGTTAACTATAACCGCGATATTGAAATTTTTCCCGTGCTAAACGCTACTTTCGAGCGTATTTGGGGTAAGTCCCCCTATCAATCACCCACCGATATGGGCGTTAATATGGCGGGATTTTGCATTGACGACGACGAAGTATGTAAAAACGCCGCTTGTCAAGAGATAATTAGAAGATATTATACGGCAAAATGTTCTCAGGTTCAGGGCGAAACCGATTACGAAGTAACGAGACGGCTAGAACTTTTGATGCAACAAGCGGGGCTTACTGCGGATTCCCGTCCCGTTATAGCCGCGGCGCTTAAAAAAGAGGAAGAAACCGACAACCAACCCGCTTGCGCTATAGAACTTACCGACGGTACTATTTTAACCGGAAAAACTTCGTCGCTTCTCGGTGCAAGTTCGGCAATGCTTTTAAACGCTTTAAAGTATCTTGCGAAAATACCCGACGACGTGGACTTGATATCCCCTTCTTTAATCAAACCTATACAAAATTTGAAGGTAGGACATCTAAAAAACAACAATCCGAGGCTTCACACCGACGAACTTTTAATCGCTTTATCGATTGCCTCGACGAGAAGTCAAAATGCGCAACTTGCAATAAACGAATTAGACAACTTAAAAGGTTGCGAAGCGCATTCTTCGGTAATTTTATCTCAAGTCGATGAAAAAGTTTTTAGAAAACTCGGCATAAACCTTACTTGCCACCCCAAATATCAAATCAAAAAATTATATCATCCCAAATAAAAATTTAAGGACTATCGCAAAAAACGCGATAGTCCTTATTTTATAATGAAGTCGTAGCGATTTTTCATGCTGCGGCTTAAAAACCTATTACAGCGCCCAGTTGCCGTCTTTAAAGATTAAAACTTGATTTCCGCGCTTGTCTACACCGACGATTTGCAAATCTTTCGCGCCGATCATAAAGTCGACGTGAATTTGCGAATCGTTTATACCGTTCTTTTTATGTTCTTCTTTGGTCATTTTTTCAAAGCCGTATAAGCAATCGGGAAAACCTCTTCCGAGCGCTAAATGGCAACAGCAGTTTTCATCGAACAAAGTTTCGTAAAACAATATTCCCGTATTGTTTATAGGACTATCGTAAGCAACCAACGCACATTCGCCGAGCATAGAAGCGCCTTCGTCGATCGCAACCATTTGTTCTAAAAGCGCTTGATTCTTTTCGGCGTGAACCTCCGACACCTTGCCGTCTTTAAATCTAATATAAAAATTTTCTATCAACTGACCGTTATACGATAAAGGCTTAGTCGCGTAAACGATACCTTCCGCCTTGCCTGCTTTAGGTGAAGTAAAGACTTCTTCCGACGGGATATTGGGGTTAAAATCGACACCGGATAACGTCGTATCGTAACCGCCGTTAAACTTACCGTTTTCATTGAGCCAAACGGTAAAATCAGTGCCGTTTGACGAGGTGTATCTTAACTCGGTCAATCGCATTTCGTTAAGAATCGAACATTTGTCTTTTATCGTATAGTTATGTTCTTGCCAATTCTTTATAGGATCGCCGTACGCGCGTGAAGCCGACAAGATGCTGTCCCATAATTTTTCCATCGCTTTTTTAGAAGGCAAGTTAGGAAAAACTTTTTCCGCCCACTTTTTACCCGGAACGGCTGCAATACACCATTGATACTTGCTTTCCATCTTATCGCGGTAAGGCTTAACCACTTTCATTTTAGCCGTTTGCGCCTTCATAAACTTATCCATGTTTATACCTTTTAATCCGTCGGGATCGTCGGATACGAGATATAAATGTGCGGGAAGCGTTTCCGCTCTCCATTTAAGTTTTTCTAACGCAAGTTTGTCGACTTTGCCTAAAGTTTCGTCCGATTGATATTTTACGTGAAGTTTGGTTAACTGGTCGTAACCCCAATCGACGAGCACTTTTTTAGCACCGCATTTATACAAACTTTCAACCACCATGGCAACGAATTCGGGTTGATCCAAACCGCAAGTAAGGTAAACTTCTTGCCCTTTTTGAACGTTGACGCCCTTTTTTGCAATCAAATCCGCGTAGGCTTTCAAAACTGATTTTTTCATATAAACCTCTTTATTATTACGGTATGCCCGTTAGTATTCGAAAACTTCTATAGAAGATAACGCTTCTTCTATAAGCCCTTCCACGTCTAAATTACTTTCGGCTTTTAAAACCACTTCCATTTTGGGCTTGGTCGCTGGGAATTTAGGTAAGAATACCGTACAACAATCCTCGTAAGGAAGTATGGACGTTTCAAAAGTGCCGATTTTATTTGAAATTTCAATAATGTCTAATTTATCGTAAGCAATTAAAGGTCTTAGCATCGGCATAGTTACGACCGCGTTGGAAGTGGTGATACTTTCAATGGTTTGGCTTGCAACTTGCCCTAAACTTTCGCCCGTGATAATCGCTTGACAACCGTTTGATTTACCTACCCTTTCGGCAATTCTCATCATAAAACGGCGCATCATCGTTATCATTAAATCGTCGGGGCATTTTTTGTGAATTTCCTCTTGAATATGCGTAAATTTTACGACGTGCAGTTTAAGTCCGCCGGAATACTCGGCAACCATCCCCGCTAAAGTTTTTACTTTATCAAGCGCCGCTTCGCTCGTATACGGATAACTGTGGAAGTGAACGGCTTCAAGCCTCATACCCCTTTTTGCAAGCATAAAGCCCGCTACGGGACTGTCTATCCCTCCGGAAATCATAAGCATACCTTTTCCAGACGAGCCGGTCGGAAGTCCGCCTAAACCTTTAATTACGTCGGTGTAAATTAAGGTTTCGCCGCTTTCGCGTATATCGATATTTACGATAAACTCGGGTTCAACGACATTGACTTTTATCGCGGGGGCGTAAAGATCTAACAAAACGCCGCCGATCTCGCGTGAAAGTTCGACCGAGTGCATCGGGAATTTTTTATCCGCACGATTAGTGTTAACCTTAAACTCGCCTTTTTTGCCTTTTGTTATCTCGATAGCGCAATCGCGAATTGCCTCGAAGTCGTTTCGAACGACCTTTGCGGGGCTTATAGAGTGTATGCCGCAAACTTTTTTAAGTTTAGAAATTATCAAAGAAAAGTCGTTTTCGTCGTAATCTTCTATAAGATAGCGCGTGTTTATCTTTTTAAAAGAGTGATTTATACCCTTTAAAGAACGTTCTATCGCCTCGACTAAAAGTCTTTCGAAAAAACTTTTGTTTTTGCCTTTTAAATGGATTTCGCAGTAGCGAATAATTATTGCGTTTTTCATTATCTTATCTTCTCACTAAGTTTCAATGCGTTATAATTTAGCCTATCTACGGCGTAAACGACGTTTTCAAGTTTCGTGTCGGGTGAAAAACTTATTCTTACGACACCGTTTAAAACGTCGGGGTTTTGGGTAAAAGCCGATATTACCCTTGAAAACGGCTTTTTAGACGAACAAGCAGAACCCGTACCGACTATTATCCCGTCGTCGTCAAGCATATTTTGTAGAACAGCGCCGCGCAAACCAACCGCTGATACGGTTACTATATACGGTGAACCGTCCGAAGGCGACAAAATTTTAAACAAATTTTTATCTAATCCGCAAACGACGGCTTCTTTAAGTAAACTGACTTTTTTATAGTTTTCGTTTATATTTTTAAGTCTTTCACGGTAAACGTCGGCAAAAAGTTTTAAGCCTAAAACGTTTTCGGTGCCCGACCTTACGCCACCTTCTTGTCCGCCACCGTGAATATACGGCGGAACGTTTAAATTTTGTTTGCAAATAAGTGCGCCCGTGCCTTTAAGTCCGCCTATTTTATGCGCGGATACCGAGTAAAGGTCTACGTCGTCGCCTAAAATATAATCCAGTTTACCGTACGCTTGTACGCCGTCGCTATGGAAAACGCACTTCGGTGCGATTTCTTTAACTTTAGCGGCAATTTGGTTTATTGGGTTTATAGCACCGGTTTCGTTATTGACGTGAACTACGCTTACGAAAGAGGTGTTTTTATCTACTTTTGAAAGTAAATCGTCGACGTCGACTTTTCCGCCGTCTTTTAAATTGGCAAACCTTACCTCTATTCCCTTTTCTTTCAACTTCATAAAAGGGCTATGAATCGCCGCGTGTTCACCTAAAGTCGTAACGACGTTTCCGCGCTTGGAAAACCCGAAAACTGCGGTATTATCGCTTTCCGTTCCGCAAGAAGTTAAAATAACTTTTCTAAAACGGTTGTTGCCGAGTAAAACGTTTTTAAAGTCCGTAATATCTTGATTTACCCTTCTTCCGCTTTGGTAAAGCGAGGAAGGATTAAAATAAAACTCTTCGTAATATTTTACGGCGGCTTGCAATTTTTCCTCGTCAGGTTTTGTGGTCGCGGCGTTGTCTAAATATATAATTTTATCCATAATTACTGATTTTATCTGCGATTTTAAATATTTTTACGAACGGCGTAATTACTATTTTAAAGTAACTATCGTAACGCCGTCCTCGCCTTCGCCGTACTTTCCTAATCTAAATTTATCTACCGCTTTTGTTTTTCTTAAAACCTCGTGCACGGCGGCGCGTAAAATCTTTTGACCTTTGCCGTGTACGATTCTAAGTTCGTTTGCGCCAACCAAAACGGCGTTGTCTAAAAATTTAACCGTTTCGTCTACCGCTTCTTCACGACGCTTTCCGACGACGTTTAGTTCGTTTGAAAAGGACGTAACGGGCGCAACTGACAAATTAATCGTAGGTTTTTTATTAGAAGGCTTTTCCACTTTTTTGTCGTTGTAGAAAAGGTCTTTTATTTTTACGCTCATTCGCATATTTCCTATTTGAACGAAGCATTCGTTCTTTTTAGGATTGATACTCGTTATCGTAGCGTAAGAACCGGTTGACTTTACGAAAACTTTATCCCCGCATTTAACGCTTTCCGCGCTACACGGTTTTAGCATTAAAGGCGCGGAGTCTTGACTGTTTTCGTCGTACTTTTTTTCTTCTAATTTGTTTCTTAAAGTTCTTGCTGTGATAATATCTCCGCTTGAAATTTCTTCTTTGTCTAAAATATCCTTAATCTTTTCGACTAATTCGTCCGCTTCGTCAATCTTCTCGTTTACGATACGACGCGATTCGGCTTTTGCTTGTGCAAAAAGTTTGACTTTATCCTCGGCGATTTTTTCTTTTTCTCTTTCGATAAACGCCAATTCTTCTTTTGCTTTAAGTAAACTTTCGGAAAGTTCGTTTCTTTCTTCTTCGGCAAGTTTACGCGTTTTTTCCGCTTCCCTTAAAACGTTTTCAAAAGAAACTTTATTTTCCGATAAAAGCCCCGTCGCGGCGTCGGTTATATCTTTATTTAAACCCAATCTCGACGCAATTTCTATCGCGTTAGAGGTGCCGGGAACTCCTATATTCAACTTATATATCGGCGCGAAAGTTTCGCTATTGAAATCCATCGAAGCGTTTATAATGCCGTCCCGCGCGTAAGCGTATTCTTTAAGCTTGCTATAATGCGTGGTAATTATGCCGTAACTTCCCCTGTTTAGCAAAGTTTCGATAATCGCTTGCGCCAAAGCGCTTCCCTCGTCCGGGTCGGTACCCGCGCCGATTTCGTCGATTAAAACTAGCGATGAAGAATTTACGCCGTCGGTAATTTCCACCAAGTTTTTGACGTGGGAAGAAAAAGTCGACAAACTTTGTTCTATACTTTGCTCGTCGCCGACGTCGCAAAATACGTGGTCGAAAATAGAAATAGCGCTTTCGTCGGACGCAGGGATATACAAACCGCTCATCGCCATTAAAGTAAATAAACCGACTAATTTTAAAGTTACGGTTTTACCGCCCGTATTAGGTCCCGTTATTAGCAAATAATTGGCTTCTTTTCCAAGCCTTACGTCTAAAGGAACGACTTTTTTCGCGTCGATTAAAGGATGCCTTCCGCGTTTTATATCGATAACGCCGCGCTTGTTTACGACGGGCTTGGTTGATTTGGTTTTATAAGCGTAAATAGCCCTTGCCGAATACTCGTCGATATCTCGGATAAATTCGGCGTTAGCAAGTATTTTTTGCGCGACCGAACCGATTTTACCAGACAAATCGCGAATGATTTCCTCGACTTCTGCGGATTCTTCGATAGTGGTAACGCGTAATTGGTTGTTAAGTTCTAAAACCTCGACGGGTTCGATGAAAACTGTGGAGCCCGTCGCCGATTGGTCGTGTACGAATCCTTTTATTTTAGAACGATATTCGCTTTTTACCGGGATTACGTACCTATCGCCGCGCATAGTAACGATATTTTCTTGCAAATATTTATCGCTCGAATGAACGTAAGAATTTAATTTTTCTCTAATTTGTTCGTTTAACTTTTTAATTTTTCGTCTTAACTGAAAAAGTTTTTCCGAAGCGTCGTCGGCAAGTTTTTCATCTGAAAGGACTTTAGATAAAATTTCTTTTTCTAAGTATTGGTCGCAATAAAGCGAAGCCGCTATTTCCGGCAATAAAACTATACTCTCGTCGTTAACCGAAGTAAAAGCGCTTCTTATAATCCGCGCCGACTTTAAAGACCTTGCCGCGCGTAAAAGTTCGGATAAAGTAAGTAAAGAACCTTTTTTGGCGCGTTCAATCTCCTCGGACGGTTCGTCGAAAAATTCCACGCCGCCTACGCCGTAATCGAACAACAGTTTGTACGCTTCTTCGGTTTTAGATAGAGCAAGTGTTACCTCGTCGAAATCAGAAAAAGGCGTAGCGGAAAATAATCTCCTTTTAGTACCCTTTAAAACGGCGTATTCGGAGACTAAATTCATCACTTTGTCGTATTCAAGCGTTTTTAGCGTTCTATCGGTCATTATCTTAGTTTTACGTTAATCGCGTCTAATTTGTTTAAAATCTTTCTGACGTAATTGTCTACTTCCTCAACCTCTAAAGTCTTATCGTTAGAAGAGAAAGTAAGTCTATACGCCATACTCTTTTTATCGGAAGCAATACGGTCGCCCGTATAAACGTCGAAAAGTTCGACGCTCGTCAAAGTTTTTATTCTCGCGGAAGATATTGCCTCTAAAATCTCACCGTTCGTGACGCTTCTTTCGCATACGAGAGCCAAGTCCCTTTCGACCGACGGGAATTTAGAAAACGTTTTAACGGATATAACTTTATCACAGTTTTCCAAAAGTTTTTGATAATCTATTTCGGCAACGAAAAGTTGTTTATCAACGCCCAATTTTTCGGCGGTTACGGGACTTAATTGCCCGAAATAACAAAGTTCTTCACCGTTTTCGTCGACGTACGCCGCGCTTCTCGTCGGATGAAGGAAGGGTTTGTCGGTAGCAACTATTTTGAGGCGTTTGCTATATCCTAACGCCTCTATTAAACCTTCGATTGCGCCTTTCATCGTGAAAAAGTCTTCGTTTTCGCCGAAAGTAACCATACAAATATTAGTTCTTTCTTCGGGAAGTTCAGTTAAAGGCAAACTGTTAGCAAGATAAATTTTTGCAAATTCAAAAATCTTTCCGCTCAAATTTTTTCTATTGACGTTTCTTACCGCCGTAGAAACTACCGACGGAAGCAAAGTCGTCCTCATTACACTTAAATCTTCGCCCAACGGGTTTTTAAGTCTTATAAGGTTAAGCCCCGTCGTATCGATATCGAAATTGGCGTAATCTTTAGGCGATATAAACGAATAAGTTATAACTTCGTTAAAGCCTATATATTTCAAGTATTCCTTTGCCGTTTGCTCTTTAACTTGAGCGGGGGTTCTTCCGCCGTGCGTGATCTCCGAGTCCTTTAAAAGCGTGCAATTTATGTGGTCGTAACCGTAAGAACGTATAACCTCTTCGGCTAAATCGGGATAATCTTCAACGTCCTCGCGGTACAAAGGCACGGTTACGGATAAATCGTCGCCCGAAATTTCGCATTGGAAGTTTAACCAATTTAAAATCTCGCAAGTCGTGTCGGAAGGCACGGTTATTCCGAGTAATTTATTGATTTTGCTAAGTTTGGTATTTATAACCTTTCTTTCTAAACTTACCGAATTTACGTCGATAGTAGTCGAAGCGACCTTGCCTGCGCCAAAAGCGTCGATTAAAGATAGCGCGCGTTTCATACCGATTTCAACCGAATAAGGATCTACGCCCTTTTCAAATCTTGCGGATGAATCGGAGCGTTGATTTAGTTTTTTAGAATTTTTACGGATATTGTCGCGTTTAAAAGTAGCAGCCTCGAAAACGATTTCAGAAGTATCTTCTTTTATACCGCTGCCTAATCCCCCCATGATACCGGCCAAAGCGCTGGGGGAATTTTCGTCGCAGATAACTAAAACGCTATCGTCAAGTTCAAACTCTTTTTCGTCCAAAGTAACGATTTTTTCATTTTCTTTAGCGCGTCTTACGATAATTTTAGATCCCGATAATTCGCGGTAATCGAAAGCGTGCATAGGCTCGCCTATTTCGTTTAAAACGTAGTTAGTAATATCGACGACGTTGTTTATAGCGCGGATACCCATAAGATATAGACGTCTTTGCATCCACTTAGGCGACGGAGTAAGTTTTATATCGCTTACGTAGGTCGCGGTATATCTCGGGCAAAGTTCGCTATCTAAAACGGAAACGCTTACTTTATCTTCGGTCTTAATAGGCGTTACCGCATAACTAAGCGAAGGCATTTTTAACGGGCGTTTTAAAAGGGCGGAAACTTCTCTCGCAATACCCAAAACGCTTTGGCAATCGGGTCTGTTTGCGGTTACCGAAATATCGAATACTACGTCTTTGATATCTAAAAGATCGGCGACTTCCTCACCAAAATTAAAATTGTCTTTAAAGATTAAAACGGAATCGCCGCTTGCGCCGTCGTAGTACTCGTCGGAAATGCCGATTTCTTCGCCGCCGCAAAACATACCGAAGGATTCAACGCCGCGTAGTTTGCCGTTTTTAATAACGGTACCGTCCGCTAAAGTAGCGCCGTTTACGGCAACTGGGACGATATCCCCTTCTTTAACGTTCGTAGCGTTGGTAACTATTTGCAAAACGCCGTACGAACCCGCGTCTACTTGGCATACGAATAATTTATCCGCCGCGGGGTGTTGCGTTTTTTGTAAAATTTTACAAGTAACGATTTTATTTACTTTTTCGTTAACCTTAATTACTTCTTCTACTTCGAAACCGCAAGAAAAAAGTCCGTCGCGCAAAGCCTCGACTTCAACGCCGCTAAGGTCTACGTAATCGCTTAACCAACTTAAAGGAATTCTCATAATTCTACCTCCTTACTTAAACTGTTTAACGAATCTTAAATCGTTATCGAAGAACATTCTTATATCGGGAATATGATATTTAAGCATCGCAATACGTTCTAAGCCTATACCGAAAGCGTAGCCGGTATAAACGTCGGGATCGATGCCGCAGTTTTTAAGAACGTTTCTGTTAACCATGCCGGCGCCTAAAACTTCTATCCAACCGGTTCCCTTGCAAAGTTTGCAACCTTTTCCACCGCATTCGAAGCAAGAAACGTCAACCTCGACGCTCGGTTCGGTAAACGGGAAGTAGGAAGGACGAAGCCTTGTTTTTATATCTTTGCCGAAAATTCCTTTCAAAATTTCTTCCAAAGAACCTTTAAGGTCGCACAAAGAAAGATTTTTGTCTATAACCAAACCTTCCATTTGATGGAAAATGGGAGAGTGCGTGGCGTCGTCGTCCGAGCGGTAAGTCCTTCCGGGACACATTACCTTAATCGGCGGTTTAGTAGTAGTCATAACGTGAACTTGACCCGGTGAAGTGTGCGTTCTTAACAAAATGCTATCGGTAATATAGAAGGTATCCTGCATATCGCGTGCGGGATGATCTTCGGGAATATTAAGCATTTGGAAGTTGGTTTTGTCCGTTTCGATTTCGGGACCTTCGTAAACCACGAAGCCAAGCCCGGAAAACGCGTCGATAAGTTCGTTTTTAACTAACGTTATCGGGTGAAGAGTACCTAGTTCCGGCTTTTTAGCGGGAAGTGTTATATCTATCGCTTCGGCTTGAAGTTTACGGTTTAATTCGTGTTTTTTAACCGCGGCTTCACGCGATGCGATAAGTTCCTCAATTTGAGCCCTTAACGAGTTGACTTGTTGACCTAATACAGGTCTTTCTTCGGGTGCAACGTCCCTCATACCCTTTAAAAGTCCCGTAACGACGCCGTTTCTTCCTAAAAAGTCGACTTTAATATCGGAAAGAAGTTTTGTGGAGTCGGCGGAAGACAATTTTTCTTTTACTTCCTGAATGATTTCACTGAATTTTTTTGACATAAATACCTCTTGAACGCAAAAAGCGTCGAGTTTATCTTATTTAATTAGTATTATTATAATTAAAAAGACGACGGTAGTCAATCAAAGTCGACTTAAATTGAGAAAATCAAAAAAAAATCGTGAAAAATTCCTTACGATTTTCACGATTTTCCTCTATTTCTATCAAATTATGCAAAAATTATTTGCTTTCGGCAGTGTATACGGATAAATTTAAGTAAGTTTCGGGGACCTCTCCCAAAAGATAGTTTTCGTAACACAAAACCTCGATTTCGCTTTTTAAACTACTTCGTTTTAATCCCGCGACGATTTTGCAGTCGGGTACGATTTTAAGATACAAACTTTGTTTTGTTTGATTTATCCCCGCAGATTCGTAAACGCTTACGAATTCGCATTTTACCGAAGTCACGCTAACGACTTTTAAGTTAAGTTTTTTACCAGAACCTGACAAAAAAGCGATGCCCGTTAACGCGCCGCAAGGAACTTTTACGCCGCCACTTGCTAATTTTGAGTAAACGTCCAAACACTTTTCGGCAAGTTTTCTCGTAATCGAGTTTATCTTTAATCCGTTAGTCGATATCATAGTGATTTTCCCGACGTTATCGGAAATGACTGTGAAAAGTTCGGAAAAATCTTTTTCGTTTACCACCTCGCCTATCGCCATATAACTTGCGGTAGAAGCCTCGGCTTCAAAACTGCTTTCCGCAATTGCAACGACCGCTTTACTTGCGCAAACGGACAAATAAATCGTGGCGGCAAATAAAAATATCGAGATTTTAAATAGGAATTTTTTAAATTTACACTTCACCGTAATATTTTATGCTAAGTCAGTGCAATTTTGACTTTGGCTTAAAAATTAACGCTACTATAAAACTAAAAGTAATCGCAGCGGTAATCCCCGGCGCCGCCGCTTTTAGTCCGCCCGTAATTGCACCGAGCAAACCGCTTTTAGCGCCGTTTATAGCGCCTTCGGCAAGCAAGTACCCGAAACCGCTTATCGGTACCGTAGCACCCGCTCCCGCAAAATCGATTAAATACTTATATAACCCGAAACTTTGAAGCACGAGTCCCGAGAGCATAAAAACGACTAAAATTCTTCCTGACGTAAGTTTAGTCGTGTTAATTAAAATTTGCGCAATCATGCAAATGAGTCCGCCTACCAAAAAGGCTTTTAAATATGCAAAAACTACCGTTATCATTAGCTTTCGATCACCACCGCGTGAGATATTCCCGGTATAGATTCCCCTTGCTGCGTGGATATTGAAGATAACAACGCACCCGTTGCCATAAATATCATCCGCTTAATCTCCTTTTTTAATAGTTTACTGTACACGTAAGAACCGAAAACGACCGCAGAGCACCCCGCACCGCTTCCGCCTTGATACTCTTCTTCTTCGATATTGTAAATCATTTCGCCGCAATCGGCGTGATTTTTTATATCGTAGCCGCGTTTTTTAACCACTTCTTTTAAAAGCCTTGAACCTAGTGCGCCTAAATCGCCGCTTAAAATCAAATCGTAATCTTTCGGTTCGGTTTTCGTTTCTCTAAACAAAGTTACCAAAGTTTCGCAAGCCGCTGGAGCCATAGCCGCACCCATGTTGTTTGCGTCGGTTATCCCGAAGTCAACGACTTTACCGAAAGTTGCCGAAACGATTTTAGGAAAATTGCCTTTGGCCGTTACGAGAGCCCCGCCGGCCCCCGTAACCGTCCACTGCGATTGAGGCGGACGCGTCGAGCCTAACTCAAGCGGGTATCTATATTGTCTTTCCGCCGTCGCGAAATGACTACCCGTTGCAGCAATCACGTTTTTCATATAACCGCCGTCGACGAAAGTCGCGCTAAGAGCCAACGCTTCCGAAAAAGTAGAGCATGCGTTATATACGCCGATATAAGGAAAATTAAAATCACGAGCCGCAAAACTTGCCGATATTATTTGATTTAACAGATCACCCGAAATCATTGCGTTTATATCTTTTACTTCAAGATTAGCGTTTTCGATAGTCTTTCTTATGCACGTTGAAAGCATTTTACACTCGGCTTTTTCAAAAGTGTCTTCATCGAACCTGTCGTCCGACAATAACTCGTGAATATGCTTTCCGAAAACCGAAGAGCCTTCCTTTGGTCCCGCTATCGTAAAAGTTGACGCAATGCGCGGCTTGTTTTTAAAGAATACCGTCGAAAATCCCATTTTACCCCCTTACGCAGTAAATAATCCTATAAAATAGTAAATCAGCCCCGTTGCGACCGAAGCCGTCGTGCCGTACACTATAATCGGTCCCGCAACTACGAACATTTTAGCCGCCAACCCGTAAACGAAACCTTCGCTTTTAAATTCCATTGCGGGTGAACAAACGGAATTCGCAAAGCCGGTTATCGGAACTATCGAGCCACCGCCGGCGACGCGCCCGATGTCGTTATAAACCCCAAATCCCGTGAGTAAACACCCGATAAATATTAAAACCATCGAGGTAGCGGCGGCAAGTTCGTCGCCGTATAATCCGAAAGCGTAAAGCAACGTATAACGTATAAATTGTCCGATAACGCATATAAACCCACCTACTAAAAAAGCGTGTAATAAACTGCGCGGCTCGTTGGTTTTAGGTGATATTTTTTTTACGTATTCGACGTATTCGGCGTTAAAATTTTTATCCGACTTATTACTCAACGCTTTTGCTCCTTAAAAGTTTTTTTACAGTAAACTTCCTTTTCGTAAGGCGGTCTTACGCCTTTTAAATCAACCTCTTTTTTCATAACAATATTATCTTCTTTTTTGAATTACGTTATGCGTAAAAAGGTGTAAAATCTTTGATACAATCATTGATTTTACACCTTTTTACATTTTTGATTTCAATTTTTCGACAATCTTCGTTTCCAACCTTGATACTTGCACTTGAGATACGCCTAATTCTTTTGCTATTTCGCTTTGGGTTCTATCTCCGTAGTAACGCAAAACTATGATTTTTCTTTCTCTTTCGTCTAATTCGGATATAAGTTTGCGCAAAGTAATTTTTTCGATTAAATCGTCTTCCTTTTCGTCGGAAGCGATTTTATCGATAAGTTCAACCTTTTTATCGCCTTCCTCGTTTACGCTATCGTATAACGACAAAGGCTTAACCGAGCAACCTAACGCTAACGCGACGTCTTCTTCGGAAACCGAAAACTTTTCGGCAAGTTCTTGCATGTTCGGCGGAGTTTTTCCGCAAAGTTTTACTTCCTCGACGTACTTGTTGATTTTTAACGACAAACTTTTAATTATCCTTGAAACTTTTACAGAGCCGTCGTCGCGTAAAAATCTCTTAATTTCGCCTATAATCATAGGTACTGCGTAAGTCGAAAACCTAACGTCGAAACTTTCGTCGAAGTTGTAAACGGCTTTTAAAAAACCTAAAGCGCCTAATTGAAAAAGGTCGTCGTACTCAACGCCTCTTCCTAAAAATCTTTTTACGATGCAACGAATAAGCGAAGAATTTTCGACGATAAGTTTTTCTTTTGCTAACGCGTCGCCTTCCTTTGCCCGTCGTAAAAAAATTATAGTTTCGCTATGACTCAGCATTTCACTCCTTATTTTCGGCAATCCTTTTTACCATATGTACGCTAACGCCTTGAAACGGTTTAGAAGTAACTTCCAACCGATCCATAAACGAATTCATAACGGTAAATCCCATACCCGACCTTTCCTCGGAACTTTTAGTCGAATAAAAAGGTTCTAACGCAAGTTTCACGTTAGATATTCCGACTCCGTAATCCTTTACGATGATATGTATTTCGTTATCGTCGTACCAAGAAGACATTTCTATATCGCCTAATCCGTCCGGATACGCGTGCACGACTGAATTGGTAACCGCTTCGGAAACGGCGGTTTTTACGTCACTTAAATCGTTTACGGTCGGATTTTTCGGTAGTAAAAAGCCTGATATAACCGTTCTTGCAAAACTTTCGTTTTCGCTTACCGCGCTAAATCTGACAAACATTTTATTCATAACGATACCTCAAAGTTTCTTTATTACCTCGTAAATACCCGAAAGTTCCAAGACTCTTTCAACGCTTACCGTCGGATTTTCGATAAAACACTCGACACCGCGTTTTTTCAATCTTTTGTACCTACCCAAAAGCATCCCTATCCCGGTGCTATCCATAAACGACAACTTGCTCATGTCGAAAACAACCGATTTCAAGCCGCTATACCCTTCTATTACGCCGTCAAGGTAATCTTTTACGCCTTTAGCGTAATGCTCGTCTAATTCGCCGTCTAAATAAAAATATAAATCGTTTGCGTCAAACGAATAGTTTACTTGCATATATACCTCCTTTAATACCATACTATGATATCAAAAAAAATCGGAAAGATTTTGTAATAACTTTCCGATTTTTGCCAAATATTGGCGAAACTATTAAATTTTTACCAATTTTTAGATATCTTATCAAAAGATTCGCCGTACGACTGAATACGAACGTCGCAATTTACCACTAAATCGGTTTTTTGGTATTCTACGCCGTCGACGAAGATAGTTACTTCACCGACTTTATCACCCTTTTTTAGCGGCGCTTTTATATCGACTGATAATTTTTCTTCAACGTCGTAATTTACTTTTTCACCGATTTTTTGAAATACCGTTAAATCGTTCATCGGATAAGCGTCTATATATTCCAAATAACTTCCTTTAACTAAAACTTTGTTTAAAGGTTTGTTTGCGTCGACCGCAACGGTGGTTTCAAAATTAGAAAAACCGACGTTAAACATATCCGACACCTCTTTAAAACGCTTTTCGGAAGATTCCTCGCCGATGACCACGCATATGAGCCGCGTTTTATCCCTTTTTGCGGTTGCCGCTAAGCAAAATTTGGATTCCGAAGTAAAACCCGTTTTTCCGCCGTCGCAACCGTCGTAAAACCTTGAAAGTTTATTGGTGTTGGTTATCGTCGTTTTGCTTCCGTCGGGATGGGCGATTTCGTCAAGCCAAATATTAGAATATTTGAAGTAATCGTCGTGCTTTAAAAGTTGTTTTAGCATAAACGCAACGTCTTTGGCGCAAGAATATTGAGAGGCTTTCGGTAAGCCCGTACAATTAGAAAACAAAGTGTTTTTAAGTCCCCAATCTTTTGCCGTTTGGTTCATTTTATTGACGAAAGCCGCCTCTGTACCGCAAATTTTTTCGGCTAACGCTACGGAAGCGTCGTTCGCGGAAGCAACTATTACGCTTTTTATAAGGTCGGAAACCGGATACCTCCCGTCCGCTTGCAAAAATACTTGCGAACCACCCATTGCGCTTGCGGTTTTTGAAACGACTATCTCGTCGGCTAAAGACAAATTTCCTTTTTCAACATCGTCGAAAACCAAATTTAAGAGCATAATTTTCGTCATACTTGCAATAGGCAATCGCTTTTCTTCGTCTTGTTTAAAAATTACCGTGTCGGTGTTAAAATCCACTAAATATGCTGACTTTGCGGAACTTACGAAAAGACTGTCGGCGTTTGAAACGCTTACTTTAAAAACGGGTAACGAAATAGCAGCCAAAATAACGAGCAAAACTTTTTTTAACTTTTTCATCTTTTATTCCTCTAACGCTATTTTGGGCTACTTTCAAAAATTTATGTAACTAAGTGAAATAGTTAATAGGTCTTAGAAAAAGAAACAGTATTATAATTTGCAATAAAACGCTTAAAAGTATTAAAACGAAAGCAAAAACTAAATAAATAAGCCTCTCGTCACCTTTAATCTTATTACAAAAACGGTTATTTTTCGCGTCGAAACAAAAGGCGCTAAAAACTACGAGGACGGCTGACGAAATTAAATTTTGAGTTAGCACCACGCTAATAAATAAGGCTAAACCCATCACCCCGAAAATAGAAAATAAGGCTACAGAAACCGCACCTAAAACGTAGCCTCTATAAAAGAGAATAAACCCGTTTGCTACGATTAAAAACTTACTTATCGATAAAATATAAAATAAAATCAGCGTAAATAAGTCGGTAAAAATCCTACTTAAAAAAATCGAAGCGGTATTTCCTTTCTTTTGTAAAGCCGACGAAAACAAATTGACGACGGTTTTTAAAAAATAGTTTTTTTCACCTACTTTCGGCAATATTACGCCAAGAATTATTCCGAGCGTATACGCGGAAAAAAGTATTATAATTAACAGTTTATTCCTTTTTAAATCGTCTAAAAAAACCTTTAATGAAAACATAATAAAAAGGCTCCAATACATAGTATTGAAGTCTTTCATCTAATATTACAAAATCTAATAATAAATTTAAAAATCATTGAATTTAAAAGTGATTTTGAAACATTTTACGAAGTTCATAATTTTATTTTTCAAGCATTTTTTCAATACTTATTCCAAAGCCGCGCGTAGGGTCGTTTAAAAAAACGTGGGTAATTGCGCCGATGATTTTTCCGTCTTGAACTATAGGACTTCCGCTCATCCCTTGAACGATTCCACCCGCAATAGATATTAGTTTTTTATCGGTAACTTTTATAACGAAGTTCCGATTATCCTTTTCGTTTTCATCCACTTTAACGATCGAGATGGAAAATTTTTGAGGCGTTACCCCGTCGACTGTAGTAAAAATTTCCGCCGCACCGATTTTCGCTTCGCCTACTTCAATTTCTCGTAAGCCCGTTTTATCGTAGTCAACGTTCATCTCGCCAACGATACCTATCTTTAAATTTTCTTTTATAACGCCTATCTTATTGTCTTGGAAAAACGTTCCGCGAAGTTCACCCGCTTTACCCCTCTCGCCTTTTTCGACGCCGAAAATACTGCAAGCGTATAGGTCGCCGCGTTTTACTTCAACCGTCTTATCGTCCTCGGTACACACGGGATGCCCGAGTGCCAAAAACGCTCCGTCGCCTTTAATAAACGTAACGGTTCCTATTCCCGTCAATTTATCTCTTAAAAACAATCCTATTTTGTATTTACCCGATAAATCCTTGACGGGCGTAATTTCTTTAAGTATAATTTCGCCCGACCTATTCAAGGTTGCCGTGACGGTTTTTCCTTTCGACGCGTTAAGAGAAGATTCTAAATCTTCAAAACCGTTGATTTCTTTGTCGTCCACCTTATAAATAATATCTTTAGGTAAAACGCCAGCGTCTTTTGCCGGCGACTTAACGCCGTTTTCAGTAACGACTTCACTTAATCCTAAAACCTCGGCACCTTTCGTAGTTATAGTAAACCCGGCAGGAAACCCGCCGAGATAGATTTTTTCGTTTTCTCCGTTAGCAACTATAATGCATTGCGACGCGAATAACGTAATCGCAGCGCCTAAAATCGCTATAATTTTTATAAGTTTATTACCGCGCACTTTCATTACGAATATAATGAGCAAGTAAAAGTCTTTTATTCTTAAAAGATGAAATTTAAAAACGTAAGAACGAAAAAGCCCGCCGCGTTCACACAAAAACCACGGTAGGGCTAAATATTATTTATAATTAAGTCGTAAATTATATTGATTTTTTGAATTGGTCTGCTTTAGAAACCATTTCTTTCGCGTGCGCGACCGCAGCTTGACTTTGGTAGGTTCCGCCGACCAATCTTACGACCTCTTTCGTTTTTTCTTCGCCGATAAGTTTCGTTACGCGAGTAACCGTTCTATCAGCTTCCTCGCCTTTTTTAATCATAAAACTAACGTCCGCCATCGCGACTATTTGCGGCAAGTGAGAAATAGCGACTATTTGCCTATTCGCCGCAATCTTAGCGAAATTACGAGCAACCACCTCCGCCGCTTCACCGCTAATACCTACGTCGATTTCGTCGAAAACGTAAGTTTGTGTACCGAAACCACCGCCCGCAACCGCTTTTACGGCAAGCATTAAACGCGACAACTCGCCTCCGCTTATAATCTTACTAAGCGGTTTTAAAGGCTCACCCTTATTGGCCGTAAACGTAAAAGTAACTTCGTCACGCCCTTTTTTAGAAAGAACTTCGCCGTCTAATTTAGAAAACTCTACTTTAAAATCGGCGCCTTTCATAGCAAGTTCTTTAAGCTTATCCGACAAACGAACGGACAAATCGCCAGCGATAGCCTTTCTTTCGTCAGACAAAGACAAATAAACGCTTTCGAGTTTTTCAATAAGCAAGGCTCTTTCTTTTGTAAGTTTAGCAATTTTCGTTTCACTATCGGAAATCAAATCGAGTTCGCGTTTAAACGACTGCAAAGAATTTTGTACGTCCTCGTAAGTCTTTCCGTACTTGCGTTTAATATTGGATATCGCGTTTAAACGGTTTTCGATCTCGTCGACGGCGTTTTGGTCGAATTCGTCGGGCGTGCCGTCGTTAACTAATTCGGCAATGTCGGTTAACTCGTCCAAGCAATTTTCTATTCTAAAGGATAAGTCTGAATACTCCTTGCCGTACTGCGATATGCTCGATAATTTTCTCGCCGCCGAACTTAAAAGGTCGGTAACGCCGCCTTCACTCGATAATATATCGTAAGCCTCCGAGCACGCAAGCGAAATTTTTTCAAGGTTCAAAAGTTTTTTCTTTTTATCCGATAAACTTTCTTCTTCGCCTTGTAAAAAATCTACTTTTTCAATCTCGTCGATCGCAAATTGAAGATAATCTATTCTTCTGGCTCTTGAACTTTCGTCGCCGCCAAGCCCGTCTAAATCCTCGTCGATAGATTTAATTTCGGCAATAATTTTAGCGGCGTCTTGCTTAATTTGGTCGATTTTATTACCACCAAGCCCGTCTAAAAGGGCTAATTGGTTTGCTTCTTTAAGCAAAACGAAATGGTCGCTTTGCCCGTGAACGTCAACGAGTAAAGAAGTAACTTTCCTTAGCATCGTAGCGGTAAAATTTTCACCGTTAAGCTTTATAGTCGACTTTCCGTCCATGTTAAGCGTTCGTTTTATAACGATTTCGTCGTCGTAATCGACATCTAATTCGTCCAAAGCTTCTTTAACGCGCACATTAGACGTAACGTCGAAAACACAACAGACCGAGCAAACGTTTTCACCGTGGCAAATCATCGACTTGTCGGCTTTTTGCCCTAAAGCAAAGTTTAAAGCCTCTAAAACGACCGATTTTCCCGCGCCCGTTTCGCCGGACAAAACGTTAAGTCCGTTTGAAAAATCTATTTCCGCCTCTCTTATTAAAGCGACGTTTTTTATAGATAAACTTTTAAGCATAGCGATTTTTTACCACCAAAAAAGGACGCGTTAAACTAATAAAGCGTGTAACTCCTCGGAAATTTTTAACGCCGATTCGTCGGTAGCCGCAACGACTAAAACGGTATCGTCGCCCGCTAAGGTACCGACGATTTCTTCGATGCCTTGAGCGTCGATAGTCGCTGCAACGGCACCGCCGTTACCGGTTAAAGTCTTTACGACCAATAAATTTTTAGCGGTTTCGATAGAAATAACCGCGGTTTTAAATAAACTTAACAACTTGACGGAATCGTGTTGTCTATCGTGTACGCGTGCGTAACGGTATTTTTTAACCTTGCCGGAAGTCTTAATTAAACCAAGTTCTTTTATATCCCTCGAAACGGTCGCTTGGGTAACTTTAACCCCTTGCGTTTCCAAAAGTTTAATAAGTTCTTCTTGGGTGTTAACTTCTATTTTGGTAACGATTTCCAATAATTGTTGTTGTCTTTTTGCTTTATCCATGTTCTACCTCACTAATATCGTTTATGCTCCATTTATTAAGTTTATCCGAGAGTCTGGAGAAGAACCCTCCGCCGTTATTGCAAATTTTTGCAAATTTATTACTTCGCGTAATTTTCATCGCGTCCCCCGCGGATAGTTCCTCAACCTTTTTTCCGTCGACGTACAAAACGCACGACGGAGATAATTGGTTAATTTTAATTTCCGCAACCGAATCAATCGGGAAAACTATAGGACGCGACCTTAAAGAATGCGCGCATATCGGCGCCGCGACGTACGCGTTTATAGAAGGAAGAATAACAGGTCCTCCCGCCGAAATAGCGTATGCGGTCGAGCCCGTGGGTGTGCTTATTATAAGCCCGTCGCCTATATAACCGTCGACGCATTCGCCGTCTATTGAAAAATTCAATTTAACGCATTGATCGTAATCGTCTATATTGCGGTTTTTTAAAACCACCGCGTCGTTTAAGGCTAAATAATCTTTACCTTTAGCGGAAACTTTTAAAAATTCTCTTTCGCTAAAAGATAAATTTCCGTTTAAAATGTCGCTCACCAACCGTTTGGTCTCGCCGTATTCGTAGGAGGTTAAAAAACCAAGCGTGCCGGAATTAACCGCAATTAAAGGAATTTTATCACGAGCAAATTTCACAGCCCTTAAAACCGTTCCGTCGCCGCCGAAAACGACTATAAATTTTAAAGAAGAAATAACGCTATCGTCTTCTTCCCCCGTTAAGGAAATAGAAGGAATATTTTCATTTTTTAACAAACCTTCAAACTCTTTAAGGCAAGTTTCAGAACGGTTATCTCCCTTCTTTTCGTAAAGTCCAATCATATTCCTTTCAAAAACTCCTTAACTTGGTTTATTGTCAATCCGTCACCCTCTTTAGATAAATAAACGACGTACTCTACGTTTTTATCCTTAAATTTAGGCGCTTCGGAAACGTTTATCAATTTAAAACCGTAATTTTCCGCTTCACTTATTACACCGAGAACCGCCGTTTCCCGTACTTTTGCGTCTTTCAAAATTCCGCTTTTGGGTAAAAAGCCTCGTCCGCATTCAAACTGCGGTTTGATAAGAGCAAACAGTTTGTCCGCGCCGTCTAAAAGCCCGCTAAAAGTCGGAAGTAAAAGTTTTAACGAAATAAAACTACAATCGACGACTACGCCGTCGAGTTTTTCTTCAAAATCGTTTTTAGTTAAAAAACGAGCGTTTCGCTCGTCCATAACGACGACCGCCGAGTTGTTTTTTAAACTTTGGTCAAGTTGATCTTTCCCGACGTCTATAGCGTAAACCTTTTTTACACCGCGTTTTAACAAGCAATCAGTAAATCCGCCCGTAGATGCACCTACGTCGGCAAAGACCAAGCCGGTTAAATCGACCGAAAATTCGTTGAGCGCTTTGTTTAGTTTATAACCGCCTCGCGATACGAAAGAAAGTTCGCCTATAACTTCCACCGCCGAAGAGGATAAAACTTCTAGGGAGGGTTTGGAAGCAATTTTGCCATTAACCTTGACTAATCCTTTTTTAATCGCTTCACTACTTTTGGAACGTGAAGAAAAATAATCGTTCTCGGTTAAAAATTGGTCTAAGCGCATCACTCGCTCCTTTCCGACACGAAATCGATGATTTGTTTAAGGAAGGTAAAATCTTCGTATTTATCGGCTATTTTATAGCACTCTAATACTAAATCGTACTTTAAACCCAACACTTTTTCAACGCCGCAAAACTCTACGACGTTTAATTCGCGATTATCTTCGAAATTCGCACCTTTATAATCCAATAAGTCGTCGGTAACCTGAAACAAAAGCCCTAATTTTTTTCCTAAAAGAGAAAAATCATCATACGCTGCGGGTTTATCGGATAACGCTACGGGTATCGTAAAGCACGCTTCGATAAGCGCGGAAGTTTTGTATTCGTAAGTCTTTAAAATCTCTTCTAAAGTAAACTCAAAATCCTTTTTAGTATCACGCGTTTGACCTATAAGCATTTTGTCCGTTGCAAAAACCAACTCTTTTACCGCCTTAAAGTCGACGAGATTATTCAAATAAAGAGATAGATATGCGTAATTTAAAAGCCAATCCCCCGCCAAAATCGCGATATCTTCACCGAATTTTGCGTGGCAAGAAGGCTTTCCGCGACGCAGTATGGCGTCGTCTAACGAAGGTAAATCGTCGTGTATCAAACTGTGCGCGTGCACGCATTCAAGTGAAAGCGCGTACGGCAAGGCTTTTTCGTAATCGACGTTCAAGTAATCGGCAACCGCCAATAATAGCACCGGCCGAAACCTTTTTCCACCGCCGTAAAAAGAATAAATAACCGCTTCTTTTAACTTTGAATTTTCCAAATTATTAAAAGCGTTTTTAGAAAAATAATTTTCCGCGACGGCTAAATACTCGTCAAATTTTTCCTTAAAGCCCATTTTTACCGTTTAAAACGTTGGATAGCGCATTTTCGTACGCAAGCAACGTGTTTTTCATTAAGTACGCGACGGTCATCGGTCCGACGCCGCCTGGAACGGGTGTGATAAACGAAGCGACTTTGGAAACGCTTTCGTAATCGACGTCGCCCACTAATCCGTGCTCGGTTCTATTGATACCGACGTCAACCACCACCGCGCAATATTTTACCATATCGGCGGTAATAAAATTAGGTTTTCCGACCGCGGATATCAAAATATCGGCTTTTGACGTTATAGACGCAAGATTTTTCGTCTTAGAGTGGCAAACGGTAACCGTGGCGTTTTCGTTAAGTAGCGCCAAAGCAAGTGGTTTTCCGACGATTTTACTTCTTCCGACGACCACCACGTTTTTACCCGTCAAAACTATTTTGTTGCGTTTTAAAAGGTAAATAATGCCACCGGGCGTGCAAGACAAAAACCCCGTTTTACCAACCGCCAAACGACCTAAACTTGCCGTAGTAAAGCCGTCGATGTCTTTTTCGGGCGGAACGAGTTCCGTCGCCCTATCCTCGTCCAAATGCGGCGGAAGCGGAAGTTGAATCATCACGCCGTGAACGTTTTTATCGGAAGACACCGCTTTCACGTATCTTTCAAGTTCGTCTTGAGTAGTTTTCTCGTTTAATTTTATCAATTTGCCACCGATGCCGACGGCTTCGCAAGCACGGGCTTTGTTTCTAACGTAAACCTCCGACGCGGGGTTGTCCCCCACCATAATTATCGCAAGGTTACACTTAGGCGCCCCTTTTTTATAATATTCGGCTAATTTTAAGCGTACCTCTTCTTTTAAATCGGCAGCCGCTTTTTTACCGTCTAAAATTGACATAAGTACCTCTTTTTAATTGATTTTTTCGCTCTCGATCATCGTTTTGTATTTAGCAAAAATACCGTTAACGAAACCAAGACTTTTTTCGGTAGAATACTTTTTACATAACGAAAGCGCTTCGTTTATTGCGACGATATTAGGAACGTCGTTAAAATAAGTCATTTCAGCAAGCCCTATAAGCAACGCGCATTTATCGGTAACGTACACCCTTTCAAGCATATAATTTACCGCTAAATCGGAAATGATTTTCGTAAGCGATTCATAGTTTTCGGTTATAGTCGCTATAAGCCTATTAGCAAACTCCGTTTCGCTATCGGACAAAGCCGCGTCGGAATAAAGTTGAGTTTTTAAATCTTCGTCGAGTTCCCCCGTAAAACTTTCAGCGTAAAAAAGTTTAAATACTGCTTCTCTTGCGTCGTTTCTCATAAATCACCTTTACTCAAAAAAATGCCAAAAAACCGCAGTGAACTGCGGCGTTTCGGACTAACTAATCTATCGTTGATACCTGCTTATCTTCAAATAATACGTCGTCGATAAAGACGTCTACGTTGGCGATGTGGTAATTTGACATTTCCTCAACGGTTTGTTTTATTCCGTGTTGAATATCAAACGCAACGTCGGGAACGTTATAACCGTATAACACACCTACCGTTACGGTAACGTGAATACCCTTTTTATCGCTAACTATTTTGATGCAATCTTTAACGGAACGTTTACCCTTTTTTCCGTTTTTTACGGCAACGCCTTCAACCGTCGTAACGGCAAGCGCCACAATCCCGTTAATTATGCTTTCGTTATAGGTAATCGTACCGCGGCTAATTTCGTTTTGCATTCCCGTATCGGTCATAATAAACACCACCTTTTTCTATTCCTATAAATTGTACCATATTTCGGCGAATTAGGATAGCGTTTTTAAACGGTTTTTTAAATACTTTTAAAATAAATTTTAAAATATTTTATTTTTATGCGAAACTTTGCACGGTTATATCACTTTAAGAAATAGGTACGATCGTTACTTTGGACGGATCTACGTTTAGTTCTTCCGATAAAATCGTATAAATAATCACCGCGTCGTCTTGCGTAAAATCGGCGTCTTTCACCATAACGTTTACGTTGTCCGACGTTAAGCCGATTGATACTACGGCGTCTTCGTAACCTCTTGCCTCGATAAGCGTTTCGACCAAAAGTTCCGACTCGATAATTTCGGTAAGTTTCAGTTTTAAGTTTAACGCTTCGTCTTTTGCTTCTGTGTTTTCGTTATCCGCTGCAATGATTTCGTTTAATTGAACGAGTTGTTCCGCGCGGGACTCGCTTCTTTCGGTCTTATATTGCGAAAAGTACGCCGCGGTTGCTATAGGGTCGTCGCTTCCCGTTTTAGCGCTTCCGGATAGCACGAAATTAAATACCGCGGTAACGGCAAGCAATAAGACCATGCAGGATAAAATAATGATTTTCTTTTTCTTTGACATAATATTCTCCTTGTCATAATAATTTTTATTTTATTTGATTATATCAACGATTTTGAAAGTTTTTACGATTTACTTTTTCATCGGTAAAATTTGAATTTTATCGCTATTGACGTTTAAAAACACGGACGCAGCGTTAATAATCGATACCCTTACGGATAGATTATTAGCCCCCTCCGCAACGATAACGACGCCGCTAATTTTCGGATAAGTTTCGGTTAACACGACTGTTTTTCCACCGACCGTAAACGGCTCTTCTTTGGAAACACCTTGCTCGTTAGTTTTAACCGTTGCAAGCACCGTTTCTTTACCCGACTCTACAGAAATTATAACCGTAACCTTACCGGCGCCCGATAGCAATGATAAACTTTTTTCAAGTTTGTCTTCAAGACCTTTCACGTACTCGTCTACGTCGTCGTTAGAATCTTTTTTTTCAAAACTAAAAAACCCGTTAAAGACTACGGCAATACAAACTACCGCGAGTATAATTACGATTAAATATTCGCTTTTAAATTTTGAAAACAACTTTTTTAAAAATCCGTTTTCACTCAACTTCGATAATCTCCTTCTTTATTGAAAGGAAGTCGGATAAAATATCAATCGTTTTACTGATTATATTTATATGCTCGGTTTCCTCGGTTATTCTTAAATCGTCAAAATTTAAAGTTACTTTTTCAACTTTTCCGTTAAAAACAACGTCCGCCCTAACGCCGATAATACCGTTTTCCTCTAAAATCCTTTCACAACTTTTTTCAATCAATTTTTCTCTTTCTTCATAAATTAAATTGACTGCCGTTTCGTCGACGGTAAAGTCACTAAGATTATTTTCAAAATCGAAGTTTATTTTTAGTTTTCCGCCGACAAAGGGGCTTATAATAGTTAATATAACTATAAAACTAAAAATCGTCTTGCAGACGCTTTTAAGTTTACCCTCCGGCGTTATAATTTGAGCAATAGCGGTAAGCAAGGAAACGCTAATAAGGCTTATAATGTAGGCTTGTAGCGTCAAAACGTCACCCCCAAAGCGCACATTGCAATTAAAACGGTTATTAGATAACTTACTGCAACGACCGCTAAACTCGTTGCTAAATAGGACGCACAATCGGCTGCGCCCGATAAAAACTTCACCGTTCCGTCCGAGGTTATCGATTGCGAAAGAGCAGACAACAGCCTAAAAGTTAGCGACAAGATTACTAATTTTAAAACGGGCATAGCAACCGTATACAGTAATAATATCAACGTAAGCGTGCCTAACGCGTTTTTGACCAATACACAAGAAGCAATCACCGTGTCGAAACCACCCGATAACAAAGAATTTATCAGGGGTAAAGAACTTCCGACCGCGTATTTAAGCGCCTTTAAAGACAAATTATCGTAGATAGACGAAGCGACGCCTTGCGTTGATATTACGAAACAAAACACTACCGAACTAAGCCCGACTATCCATTTATACGCGCTTTTAAATAGATCGACAGCTTTGTCCGTTTTAATCGTCGTCGAAAACGAGTTTATTCCGCTAAAAACGAAAATCAATATCGATATGGGAAGCAAAATCTTTGAAAAAACCAAATTTACGCCGCTTAGCAAAAAACCTATCGTCGGTTTAAACACGGAAACGCCCGCGTTAGCACCCGAAGCGGTCATTAGAGTAAGTATAATCGGGAACGTCGTTTCCATTTCCTTAGTAAGTGTTTGCATAGTTGACTTCGTCGACGCGTATCCTTGAAAAAAGTAGCCCGCTATAACGCCGATTATACCTAAATTTCCGATAAAAGCGAAAACCGTAACCGTCGAATCTTTAAGCCGTCCGCCTTTTAAGCCTTCTACTATGGCTAACGTGATTACAATCGCAAGAACCGAACAAAATATCGGCGCGTAACCGAAAACTTCGTTTAGAATAGAATTTTTTATATATAGAAATAACTCTTCGAAACTATCCCCCGCGTTGCCGCAGATAAGCTGCAATATTACGTTAAAAACCGACTCGTCGGTTTTCGTTTGCTTTTTAAATAAGTCGTCTAAAAGGTCTAAATCTAAACTTTCTAAAACTTTTTCAACGCTTTCTTGTATGCCGCCGTCTTTTTGAGAATTTTCGGCGTAGCAATTAATCGGCGTTACTATAAAAACTTTTACAACCGCAATAATAAAGATAATTAAAAGGATTTTTATTATACTAAATT